>JBOGIV010000572.1:0-16200 GCA_050747925.1 Vicinamibacterales bacterium | reverse complement strand
CATTCGCCGCGGTCGCGTCCGCGATCCCCAACCGTCGCAATTTCTTCACGAGGCGATCCTGATGGGTCCCGTGATTGCGCTCGACCCGTCCCTTGGCTTGCGGCGAACTCGCGGCGATGATCTGAATCCCCAACGACGCGCACATGCGACCGAACTGCGTCAGGGGCACGGCCCCTGTGGCCTGCTCCTCCGCATTCGGCACCCGCACGTAGACATTTTTCCAATCCGTATACAGCGCCAGCGGCACGCCGTACGCCTCGATCCACCGGCGCAACACATCGGCCGCCGCCCAGATCGTTTCCGCGTCCCCGAGCCGCGCAAGCGTCCGACCGGTCGCATCGTCGACCAGGTTCATCAAGCATCCACCCGGCGCGCGCGTCTCGTACCAGCCGTGGAAACTGCCATCGAGCTGCACGAGCTCGCCGAAATGCGCCTTGCGCTCCCGTCGCTGCCGATGCGGCGTGCGTTTGCGGGCGCGGCTCCACAACCCCGCGGTCAACATCCACCGCCGCAGCGTGTCGTGATGGACCGTGACGCCGTCCTCGCTCGCCAGATGCTCCGCGACCAGTGTCGGCCCAAACCGCACGTCCACCGGCCCGCTGTACTTCTCCCGCACGAGCGCTAATGCCCGCTCCCGTTCGGCCGGGGGCCGCGCATGATTCGACGGGCTACCCGCGCTCCGGTGCTTCAGTCCCGTCGCCCCTTCCGCCCGATACCGCCGCGCCAGACGCTTCGCCTGGCGATAGCTCACCGCCAACAACGTCGCGGCCGATCTCAAACTCAGTGTCCCCACCTTCACGCGGCTCAATACCTCTACCCGTGTCAGCTCCCTCGCGCTCATCCCTGTCCTCCCCAACGGCGACCTCCTTCGAGGTCACCAGCGTAGAGGGGACATTTCTATTGCGCTCGCGAGGGGACACTATCATTTCGCTACAACAGATCAGGGATCGGGGATCAGGGATCGGGGATCAGAGATCGGGGATCAGGCTGATCCCCGATCCCTGATCCCTGATCCCCGCTATGAGATCCCCACTATGATCTTCAAAATGCTGATCGATCGCGCGGGTCTGCCGTTCATCGGCGTCGCGCTCATTGTCGCGCTCGCCCTGGGATGGTGGCTGGGCCGCGTCTGGGCAGTGCCGTTCGTCGTTCTAGCCGTCGCGTTCGTCTTTTTCTTTAGAGACCCAAACCGTTTGACGCCAAACGGGGCAAATCTGGTGATTGCCCCAGCCGACGGACGCGTCATGATCGCGGGAGATCCGGCCGGGGCAGGCGCGCCGCCTGGCGAGTGGCGGCAGATCAGCATCTTTCTCTCGCCACTGGACGTGCACGTGAATCGCACGCCCGTGGAGGGGCGGGTCACTCGAGTGGAGTATCATCCCGGCTCGTTCCTGCCGGCGTATCGAGCCGAGGCGGGGCAGCTCAACGAGTGGACCGAGGTCTGGTTCGAGCGGGCGGGCCGTAAGATCGTGTGCCGGCAGATCGTGGGCATTCTCGCGCGGCGCATCGTGTGCCGACTGCGGGAAGGCGACGTGGTGACGCGCGGCCAACGCTTCGGCGTGATGAAGTTCGGCTCCCGGATCGATGTGTTCTTGCCCACATCATCTCGTGTCACGGTGAAGGTGGGAGACAAGGTCGTCAGTGGTGAAACACCGATCGCAACGTTGGAATCGTAGCGAGTCGGCCCACGCCGGTCAGCCGGTACGGCTGCATCCGGTACCGCGCGCGCGGGCCGGCCGGGGTCTGCGTCACGGTGTTTCGCTGCTCCCAAGCCTCTTTACGATCGCCAACCTCTTCTGCGGATGGGCGTGCGTCGTCCACGCCATGCGAGGCGAGTTCACAGTGGCGGCGCCGTTTATCGGTGTCGCAATCGTCCTGGACATGCTCGACGGTCGCATCGCCCGCATGACGGGCACGACGAGCGACTTTGGTGTCCAACTCGACTCGCTGGCCGACCTCATCTCATTCGGGATGGCCCCGGCGATTCTCGCGTTCCAGTGGGGCCTGGTGCCACTCGGGCGTATGGGCTGGGCGGTTGGATTCGTGTTCCTCACGGCCGCGGCGCTGCGGTTGGCTCGCTTCAACATCCAGACTGTGTCCGACAAGCGGTACTTCGTGGGCTTGCCGAGCCCGGCGGCTGCGGCGATCGCTTCCTCGACGATCTTCTATTACCCACAGGGCCTCCATACGCCGCAACAAGCCCTGTTTGGGATGGCCATGATGATGGTCCCGGCATTGCTGATGGTGAGCACGATCCGCTTCCGCAGCTTCAAGACGATCGACATGCGAGAACGACGTCGGTATCAGGTGCTCATTGGCATCGCGGGGCTCCTCGCCCTCATCGTCACGTTTCCGCACGAAGTGCTCATCCTGATGTCGTACACCTATCTCGCCTCGGCGTTCGTCGGCATGCTGCGGTCGCGGTGGCGTCCGGCCGAAGCAGCGGAGTCGCGATCGGCGCCTGAGACGCCGCGCGAGGCACGGTCGGAGCACACCTGACGGGCGACACCCGCCGAGCGGTGTCCCGTCGTCGCTAACCGGATAGCTCAGTGCCCAAAAAGAGTGCGGGACTCCTCCTGTTCCGCGGCTGGCCCGAATCACTCGAGGTCTTGCTCGTCCACCCGGGCGGTCCCTTCTGGGCGAGAAAGGACGAGGGCGCGTGGTCGATTCCAAAAGGCGAGTTCGGCGACGATGAGGAGCCGCTGGCTGCGGCGATCAGAGAGTTCGAAGAAGAAACGGGGCAGTCGCTCTCGGGCCCGTTCACGGCTCTCGACCCGGTCAGGCAGGCGGGCGGCAAGATGGTTCACGCATGGGCCGTACGGTCGGACTTCGATCCGTCGCGCCTTCGAAGCAATATTTTTCAACTGGAATGGCCGCCGCGATCGGGGCAGCATCGGGAATACTCGGAGATCGATCGGGCGGCCTGGTTCGAGATCGACGTCGCGAGGCGCAAGATCTTGAAAGGGCAGGCGCCGCTACTGAACCAGCTCCAAACGGTCCTGCGCCAGACCCGCGGGTGAGAGCAGCTACGCCAACGTGCAGTGTTGATCCGAAGGACGGGAGTGCGTCAAGTTGGGAGGACCATAGTGACTGTCGTTCCGTTTCCAGGTTGCGACTCCACAGAGATAGTGCCGCCGTTGGCTTCAACGTTGCGCTTCGCGATCGTGAGGCCCAACCCCGTCCCGACCGTGCGCGTGGAGAAGTAGGGCTCGAAGATTCTTGCCAGCGAGTCGGCATCCATGCCGACGCCGGTGTCAACGACTCGCACGCGCACACTGTTCGGGGTGTCGCGATCAACGGTCACGGTGAGCGATCCAGAGCCCGGCATCGCGTGCAGCGCATTCTCAATCACGTTCGTCAGCGCGCGGCCAATCAGCATCCGGTCGATTCGCAACGATGGCAGGCCCTCGCCAATCTCCACCGAGATCGACACTCGTTCAGCGAGACCGGGCCGATACGGATCGACGACCTCGGTCAGCAGCTCACCAATGTTCGTCTCGACCAGCTTCGGGGTAGGAGAGGCCGCGAAGCTCGAGAACTCGGATGAAATCTGCCGCAGCAGCCGCACCTGTCCCAAGATGATGCCCACACATTCGTCCACAACACTCCCGAGTGGGCCGCCTCGATCGACGTGCACGCGGCGCATGTGCTCGGCGTTGAGCTGAATCGGCGTCAAGGGATTCTTGATGTCGTGAGCGACCTGGCGAGCCATCTCCGCCCAGGCGGCCAGCCGGTTCGTGCGTTCGAGCTCTTGACGCTGCCGCTGGAGATCGACCGCCATCCCGTTGAACGCATCGACGAGCTGTCGCAGTTCATCCGATGAGGTCGCGAGCACGCGCGCATCCAGGTCACCGTGAGCGATTCGCGTGGTGGCGCGCATGAGCCGGTTCACCGGATCGGCAATGCGCTCGGCCATGTAGTAGCCAATGCCGGCGCCCAGCATGATGAACAGGAGCGCGGCCAGCAGGACGCGGCGATCGAGCTCCTGAATCTGCGCTTCCGTCTCTTGCTGCCGCGATGTCAGCGGCACCGTGAGAATGGCATCGCGGTCCCGCACGCGGACGGGCGCGGCGGCGACGATGTACTCGAGGCCGCCCGCGGTCTCGCGGCCCACATGAGATGGCCGCCCTTCGAGCAAGATGGCGCGGTAGGCATCGCCCGGCGTACGCGTTGGCAGCAAGCCCGACGCAAACAGATTGCGCTCACTCGAGGCCAGAAGGTCTGCGCCTTCGAAGATGTTCACGTCCTGTGCGATCACCCGGCTCAGCCACACGACGATGTTGTCGTCGACGGCGACCGGCGAAGCGAGATTTCGGGTTTGCAGCGTTCCTACGTCTTCGATGACGCGACTGACCAGACTGGCCGTCCGCGTCGCTTGGCTTTCGATATCGGCAAACATCAGCGCCGCGATATACGCACGAGAGACGAGCGCGAGTGCCAGGACCGGTACGATGGCCGCGGCCACGAACGCCAGAAAGAGCTTGCGATAAAAGCTCGCCCGCACTTCGTGCATCAACTCTCGACCTGAAACGGGAATCCGGATGGACGCAAAGCTCGCCAGCAGGGCGACCCCCATGCCAACGACGAACATCACGAAGATGAGCGTCACTAACTCGGCCAGCGCCACGAGATGGCCGACCGTCGTCTGCCGGACGGTGCTCACCATGTAGATGGCCGCGCGATCGTTCAGCAGGTACGCGTCGACAATCTCAGAGTCCCGATTCACCGTCACCCAGAAGGGCTCCCGAGACGCAAACGCTCGCCGAAAGGCCTCGTCTGGCAGAGGCTGGGCGGTTTGCGCGGAGGTGTAGAGCACGCGACGGCTCCATCCGTAGACGGCGAACTCCACATTTGCGCGAGGGCGTGGCTCGGGAACCGATCGGCTCGAGCGCATGAGCGCCACGTACGGGTTCTGCGCGGAGATGAAGGAGAGGTTGGTGTAGTCGAGCGTCACGTCCACGACGACCGAGCCGGCGACGCGCGGCCGTCCATCCGGACCGGGGACACAGAGTTGCCGGCCCGCGTGCAACAGGCGGCGTTCCTCGGAGAAGAACGGTGAGACCTCTTCGAACACCTCCCAGTCGCACGACGCCTCAGTCCACGGTTGCGGGCTGTCGGGCAGTTTCAACGCAAATCGGCTCACCAATGTCCCCGCGCTGTTGTACAGCTCCACGCTCGACGTCAGCCGTTGCGCAGCTAGTCCGGTCTGCGACCAGATGAGGAAAGCCGCATCGCTGGGCGTCGGTCCGCCCGGAGGCGGATCCGTGGCCCGCACGAGATCGGCAATGTTCTCGATGCGATCGATTTGACCAAGCGCCTCGACGAGCCGGACGCGCACGTCCCGCCGTTGATTCACCACTTCAGGCGCATAGCGCAGCTCAACCAGCTGCCGCCGCGCATCAAACGCCGCGTTGACCAGAGACGGATACATCACCAGCGATGGCAAGACCAGCAATGAAAACCCAGCGAACAGACGCACCGCCTGTGAGCTGTGGCGCAGTCGTGTGCGGTAGCGGCTGGCTGCTAACGCACCGGTCACGGCAACGACCGCAACGACGATGGTGGGCACAGCAGGTGCACGGGAACCAAGGACGCCTGACAACAGGATGAGGAGGGTCGGCGCCAGCCAGGCCGCCGCCGCGCGGAAACGCCACGCGGATGGCGAGTGCGGAAACACCCATGACACCAGCCCGACTCGGAGCACAAGGATCGACACGCCAACCACGGCCAGATTCAGCGCCACCAAACCGACGACGATGAGCAACCGCATCGAGTCCATGGGATCGAGCGCAAAGCGAAGAACATCCAGTGGCGCCTGCGCCACATGAACCTGCAGGAAGAACTCGTAGCCTGTCAGGATTGCCGCGAGCACGCATCCAGCCGCCAATTGGGCAGTGAGAAACGTCACGGCACGGCCGGTGCTGTCGAGCGGCACCACACGCGGTCCGTCGCGCCGACCGATGCGCCAGAGCGCGAAGCTCGAAACGGCCAAGCCGCCGAGAGCTGCGCACAGCAGGCTGGTCAACAGAAAGTCCACCGGCGAGGCGAGGATCAGCGAAAGGATGGGCATCCACGACGCGGTGGGTGTGAGTGGGGGCGCGGCCAGATCGGCGCGTCTAACCGCAACCCAGCAGAGAGCGCGCGCGACGAGCAAGAGGAGTACGATTCCCAGCGTGAGCGCGCTTGCCGTCCACGTCGATCGAACCTGCCGCCGCCAATCGAGCAACGGTCCGCTCACGAGGAGCACAAACACCGCCACGACGCTCAGCTCGATTGCGATCCGGCGCTCGCGAAAGGCCCATCGGGCTTGCGTGAGCGTCGCGGTTGAAAGACCGACCACGGCGAGTGGGGCGCCGGTCGGACCCCGGACGATGAACGAGTCAGGCCCCTCAGCAGACTCGGCCTCAAACCCCGGACGAATCGTCACCGGGACGATGCTCGTCGTGAGGAGGAATGCTGGCTCACCGATCGCCGGCTCACCAGAGGTCAACGGCACGGTCGCCACGGTGGCGCCCACGTGCCGTCTCGCATCGGACGACTCGAACAGCGGTTCGATCCGAACTAGCTGCAGTCCCTGCGCGCTTGGACCGAGGAAGAGCGACGCGGGCCCCGCCAGGCGCGCATCGGGGACCTCCACCGATCCGCGATTCCACGCGAGCGGCTCGTGGTTTGAGGAATAGATCGTGATTGCCACGTCGCCCGGGCCGGCTGCCAGGGCGCCAGCCGCGACACGATCGAACAGCAGTCGCGTCGCCGCCACGTCGCGCCGCTCGGCATTCGCCATCGTCTGCGGATCGACCTCGACGGCTCCCACGGCGCGCTCGAGCTGATCACCGAGCGCGACGAACTGTGCCGTCACCTCGACTTCAAGCCGCGCTCGAGCAGAGTTGAGGTCGGCGCCAAACCGCGCGCGATCGAGCGCCCAACCTCCAATCCATGTCAACGCGGCAATCGCGACGCCGCTCACAATCAGTCGGCGTAGCGTACGAGCCACCAAGACGGGCACGGCCATCGGCGAACTCAATTCTATCGGGGTGCTATAGTGAGTTCACTCGCCTTTGAAGAGCCGTCCCGGCACGTTGAAGCTCGCGCTCAAGCGTGGCGCATTGGTCACTGCGGCCAACTGGCAAGTGGTTCTGGTCCAGTTCGTCGCTGACACGCTGTTCAAGACCCTCCTCGCGGTTCCAATCGTCGGCGGCGTGGTGCTTGTCGTGCTGCTCATCGGCGGCGACCCGAAGGACCTGTTGCGGCTCGAGCTGGCACAGGTGATCCCAACGATGGTTGGCGTGCTGCTCGCGCAGCCGCTCGCCCTCACCGCGTTTCTCGGAGCGCTCGTCCTGGTGTTAATCGGCGGGTCGCTGCTGACCATTGCCGTGAAAGCCGGCACCGTAACCGTGCTCATTGCGGGCGAGCGTGCGGCCGGCGTCATCGAGCGTCCGCCGCTGCGGATGGCCGCGCTCACTGCCGCCAACCAATCGACGCTCGACCGCTTCGTGGGCGGTGTCCGTTATCTGTTTGCCCGCTACGTGTGGTTGGGTGCTGGCCTGTCGCTCATGTACGCCGTCCTGACGGGTGGCTACCTCGCCGCTCTCTTCGCGCCGAGCGCAGCGGTGTCCCTCGATTCGAGGTTGGCGGTGACCGTCGCGTCACTCGTGCTGATCGTGCTGGTGACGCTGCTGAACTTCTGCTACCTGCTGTCCCAGATTGTCGTCGCCACCGAAGATTGCACCGTTTACGAAGCCATATCGCTTGTTGGTCGACTCCTTCGACGGCGGCCGATCGAGTTGACGCAAGCGCTCGGCACTATGCTCGCCTTAATGGCGCTCGTGACGGCCGCGTCGATCCTGGCCATGGCGGCCCTGGGCCTCATCGCCTTCGTGCCGTTTGTCGGCCTCGCGGCGTTGCCCCTGCAATTGCTGGCTTGGCTCATCCGCGGTGTCGTGTTTCAGTTCGTCGGGCTGACGGGCCTGGTCACCTACGTTCGCCTGTATCGCACAGCCGAAGTCGAGGCGCCCGCGCTGGGCGCGCACACCGCGCACATTCAGGAGATACCGTGAGCCTGACGTCGAGCACCGTCCTTTCACATGCGGCTCTGCGGTTTCAGGAGTCTGCCATTCGCCGCACGGGTGTGCTTGGCGCCGCCGTACCGGGACTGATCTCATTTGCGGCCGGTTATCCAGCGCCCGAGGTCTTTCCCTGGGAAGACCTGCGCGCGATCGCCAACGACTTGTTGGCGCGCCATGACGGCAGCACGCTTCAGTACGGCGCGACGCGCGGCTATCGGCCACTCCTCGAGCATTTGAGAGGCGATGCGCTGAAGCGCCGTGGCATCGAGGCCCGGTTCGAGGAAGTGATCATCACGACGGGATCGCAGCAAGGTCTCGATCTGGCGGGGCGAGTGCTCATCGACCCTGGCGATGCCGTCCTGGTTGAGCTGCCGACCTACAGCGGCGCGATCGCCGCCTTCCACAATCTGCACGCGGATCTGGTCGGCGTCGAGCAAGACGCGGAGGGCCTGAGTCTCGACTCGCTCGAACGCACCATTGGGCGTCTCCTGTCAGAAGGGAAGCGCGCGAAGTTCGTTTACGTCACGCCCAACTTTCAGAACCCTGCGGGCCTGCTGATGTCGCGAGCCCGGCGCCAGGCGCTGCTCGAGGCAGCCGCACGCCACGACCTGGTGATTCTGGAAGACGATCCGTACGGCAGCATTTACTTCGAGGATGCGACTCGAGAAGAAGAGACCAGACCGATCAAAGCCGACGATCGTGACGGGCGCGTGGTCTACCTCGGCAGCATCTCGAAGACCCTGGTGCCGGGATTTCGCGTCGCCTGGCTGGTGGCGCCTGAGCCGATTGCGCAAAAGGTGGAGCTCGCCAAACAAGCCACCGACATCTGCACCGGTGTGTTCGATCAGCGCGTGGTCCACGCGGCGCTCGATCGGGGCGTCGTCCGCCGAATCGCTCCGGACCTGCGCGCTCACTATCAGGGGAAACGTCGCGTGATGGAGCACTCGCTTCACGAGCGCCTGGATGGGCGCCTGAGATGGACTTCCCCTCGGGGAGGGTTTTTCCTTTGGATCGAATTACCGGAGGGCCTGGACGATCGGGCGCTCTTCGAACGGGCCCTCGAGCACAAAGTGAGCTTCGTGATCGGAAGTGCGTTCTTCGTGAACGGTGGCGGCCAGCAGTTCGCGCGACTCTCGTTCTCAGGAATTACGCCGGCACAGATTGAAGAGGGTGTTGCGCGCCTCGCCGCCGCGATAAACGCCGCAGCGTAGTGCAGGTCCGCGCTGTCCTAGGGCAACGCCGGCGCCCCGAGCCCGGTACGCAACCGGCTGGGCGGAGGTTCGAAGCGCAGGCCGAACCCCTGAAGCTGGCCATCGCGGCTCACCGTGATCAGACGCGCGCCGCTCGTCCGCGCCTGATCTCGGACATGGGGCTGGGCCGCCGTTTCACCCGCGGCTTCGAGGGTGACCACCTTCTTCCCGGAAGCCGGATCGAACCCCTCGATACTCTCTGAGACAAGCGGCACCATCACCACCTCCGATGCCATGAACGGACCGCCGGCCGGGCGCGACTCGAGCGTCGCCGTCCAGCGCAGATTCCCGCTCTTGCGATCGACGGCGCGCACCATATTGTCTCGCGAGACGAAATAGATGCGCCGCGCGTCTGCGAAGGGAATGCCGACGACGTCGCCACCGACCCGCCGATGCCATCGTTCGCGGCCATTTTTGACGTGCGCGCTCTGCACCGTGTTCTCCGTCGTGCCGAAGACCAGCTGATCGGGGAGCGAGAGGAGTCCACTGATGCGACCAGGAATGCTCCGCGACCAGACCGTCGCGCCGGTTGCCAGCTCGATCGCCAGCAGACGGCCGTTGGTGAGCGCAAGGCACAGTCGATCGAACGCGAGCACGGGAGGCACGGCGAGCGCCGCGCCGATCGGCTGGGACCACACCTTCGTCCCGTCGGAGGAACGAAGCGCCACCAACTCGCCGTTCAGAGAGGACGCAATCAACCAGCCACGCTCCCAATAGAGCGGTGTCGCCACATCTCCAGCCAGCGTCGTCTGCCACTTGATTTCGCCCGCGGTACTCTCCCTCGCCTCGATGAGATCGCCCGCCGCCGTAAACACGAGCCCGTCACCTGTCGCCGGCGTGAGAGTGGTGGTGAGGCTCGCGCGCCAGCGAATGGCGCCGCGATCGAGGTCGATCGCGACCAACTCACCGCCGCGGGTTGGCACATACGCCGTCGTCGCATCGAACGCCGTCCCTGCGGACGGCGGCGCTGCCAACGTCACGCTCCATCGCGTGTCAAGCTTCGCGAACGGGATCGCCGCTTCTGCGATCGCGACAAGAACGGTCACGACAACGAGCATCGCAGCTATAATAGCGTCCAGACAACGCCGCCCTTCGACTCGCTCAGGGCAGGCCCTCGTTGGGCCGAGCGATGCGCACGACGCGGCGGTTGACCCGGCACAAGTGGCTCACCACACGCTCCTCGTCCTCGATTTCGGATCGCAGTTCACACAACTCATCGCCCGTCGCTTGCGAGAGATGTCCGTCTATTCGGAGATCGTGCCGTTCAGCACCACGGTTGACGCCATCGAGGCCAAGCGCCCCTCCGGCATCATTCTGTCCGGTGGTCCCAGCAGCGTGCACGAAGCCGGCGCGCCACGATGCGACCCTCGCGTCTTCAATCTTGGCGTCCCGGTGTTGGGGATCTGCTACGGCATGCAGCTCATGACGGACATGTTGGGCGGCAAAGTCGACAGCGCCCCGAATCGTGAGTTTGGTCACGCGGTGATTCGCCGCATCGGCAACGGCGCCACGCGCGTGCTCGACGGCATGCCCGAGCAGCTGAAGGTCTGGGCCAGCCACGGAGACCTGGTCGCCAGCCAGCCGCCAGGATTCCAGGTCACGGCGACCAGCGCCAATGCCCCGATTTCGGCGATGGAGGCCCCGGATCGCGGCTGGTACGCGTTGCTGTTCCACCCAGAAGTGGCGCACACGGATCGCGGTTCGGACATCCTGAAGAACTTCGCGATGAACGTCTGCGGGTGCACGGGCGACTGGACCACTGCCTCGTTCGTTGAGGAGGCCACGGCTCGTCTTCGCGCACAGGTCGGGGCAGGGCGCGTGGTGTGCGGCCTCTCGGGGGGTGTGGACTCAACGGTGGCGGCGTCGATCATCCATCGCGCGATCGGCGATCGTCTGCAGTGCATCTTCGTGGACAACGGCCTGCTGCGGCTGGATGAAGCCAGGCAGGTGATGGCGCGCTACGAGAAACTGCGTCTGCCGGTCCATTTCGTGGACGCATCGGACAGGTTCCTCACGCGCCTGGACGGCGTGAGCGATCCCGAACAGAAGCGCAAGATCATCGGATCGACGTTCATTGACGTCTTCGAGGAGACGGCGCAGTCGCTCGGCGAGTTCGAGTTCCTGGCGCAAGGCACGCTGTATCCCGATGTCATCGAATCGGTGTCCGTCCGTGGGCCTTCCGTGACGATCAAAAGCCACCACAACGTGGGCGGTCTGCCGGAGCGGATGCGATTCGCGCTCGTCGAACCGCTCCGCGAACTCTTCAAGGACGAAGTGCGCGCGGTGGGGCGCGACCTGGGCATCGATCGCGAGTTCCTGGTGCGTCAGCCGTTTCCGGGCCCAGGGCTCGCCGTCCGTATTCTCGGCGCGGTCACGCGGGAGCGAATTGCGCTGCTCCAGCGAGCCGATGTGATCGTCGCCGAAGAAGTGAAGCGAGCAGGATGGTACGAGCGACTCTGGCAAAGCTTCGCCGTGCTGCTCCCGGTCCAGAGTGTCGGGGTGATGGGTGACGCGCGCACCTACGAGTTCACGGTCGCCATTCGCGCGGTGGAGAGCCGCGACGGCATGACCGCCGACTGGGCGCGGTTGCCGCACGACCTCCTCGCCACGATCTCCTCGCGCATCGTCAACGACATCAAGGGCATCAACCGCGTTGTCTACGACATCAGCTCAAAGCCGCCTTCGACGATTGAATGGGAATGATGCCAATCCGACCGAACGAAGTGAGGCCCGCCGAGCGAAGCAGGGCCCACGGCGCCAAGCGCCGCCTATCAAACAACGTGAGGCCTACCGAGCGCAGCCAGGCCTACTGAGCGCAGTGCGGCTATGAACGAGTTCGTCCACCTCCATCTGCACACCGAATTCTCGCTGCTCGACGGCGCGTGCCGCATCGAGGAGCTGCTGGATCAGGCGGCGCAACTCGGGATGCCGGCGTTGGCGGTCACCGAGCACGGCAACATGTTCTCGGCGGTCGTATTCCACGACGCTGCGCGGAAGCGCGGCATCAATCCGATTCTCGGCTGCGAGGTCTATGTCGCGCCGGGTGACCGCCGGGACCGCAACGGGACGCCCGGAGAGACCGCGAATCACCTCGTGCTGCTGGCCGAGAACGAAACCGGCTTTAAGAACCTCATCAAGCTGGTGTCGGCGGGGTACACAGAAGGCTTCTACTACAAGCCTCGCATCGACAAGGCGCTCCTGTCACAGCATGCCCAAGGACTCATCGGGCTCAGCAGCTGTTTGAAGGGCGAAGTCGCGACCGAGATCCGGACCGAGCAGGCGAAAAAGGCCGCGGCGGCGGCGGCAACGTATCGCGACATTCTCGGCGCCGGGAATTTCTTCCTCGAGATGCAGTTTCAGGGCATCGACGAACAGCGGGTCGTGAACACGGGGCTCCTGCCGATCGCGCGCGACCTGAACCTGCCGCTCGTCTGCACGAACGACGTGCATTACCTGCGTCACGGAGACCATAAGCCGCACGACATCCTGCTCTGCATCGGCACGGGCAAATCGGTCAACGACGAGAATCGGCTCAAGTACCACGGCGATCAGTTCTTCTTGAAGTCGGCCGGGCAGATGGCCGAGGTGTTCGGGGACTACCCGGATGCGATGAAGAACACGGTCCGGATCGGCGAACGCTGCAACGTCACGATTCCGCAGGGCCAAAACCACCTGCCGAAATTCGCGGTTCCGGAGGGCTACAGCCTCGACGACTACTTTGAGCACGTCGTTCGACTGGGCTACGCCCAGCGGCTCGAACGGCTGCGCGCCCTGGGCGCGGCCGGACACCTGCGGCACAGCATTGCGGAGTACGACGAGCGGCTCGCGTACGAGATCGCGATGATCAAGAAGATGGAGTACCCGGGCTATTTCCTGATCGTCTGGGACTTCATTCGCTACGCGCGCGAGAACGGCATTCCGGTCGGCCCCGGCCGGGGGTCTGCAGCCGGGAGCTTGGTCGCCTGGGCGCTTCGGATCACCGATGTCGACCCCCTTCATTACGATCTGATTTTCGAGCGCTTTCTCAACCCCGAGCGCGTCTCGCTCCCCGACATCGACGTGGACTTCTGCGAGCGGCGCCGCGGCGAGGTCATCGACTATGTGACGCGCCGGTACGGCCGGGAGAACGTCTCCCAAATCATTACGTTTGGCACCATGAAGGCCAAGGCGGTGGTGCGCGACGTGGGACGCGTGATGGACATGCCGTACGCCGACGTCGACCGCATCGCCAAACAGATCCCGCCCGCGCTCGACATGACGCTGGAGCGGGCGATCAGCGAGAACCCGGTCCTCAAGGAGATGTATCAGAAGGACCCGAGAGTTCGTGATCTGCTCGACATGGGAAAGCGCCTCGAAGGCGTCTCGCGAAACGCCGGCGTCCATGCGGCTGGCGTGGTCATCGCGCCGGGTCCTGTCACCGACTACGCTCCGCTGTTCAAGAGCAACCGCGACGAGATCACGACCCAGTGGGCGATGAAGGAGGTCGAACGAGTCGGCCTTCTGAAGATCGACTTCCTCGGCCTGAGCACGCTCACGCTCATCCAGGATGCGCTCGCCGAGATCAAACGTACGGATCACGTCGACCTCGACATCGACAACGTCCCGCTGGACGATGGACCGACGTATCAGTTGTTTGCCGACGGGCAGACGTACGGGATCTTCCAATTCGAAAGCTCGGGGATGCGCGAGATCCTGCGTCGTGCCAAACCGCAGCGCCTCGAGGATCTGATCGCGATGAATGCGCTCTACCGCCCTGGTCCGCTGAAGGGGGGGATGGTGGACGACTACATCGCGCGCAAGGCTGGCCGAAGCCCGGTGAAGTACGAGCTGAGCCAGCTCGAGCCAATCCTCGCCGACACCTACGGCGTCATCGCGTATCAGGAGCAAGTGATCCGCATGGCGTCGGTGCTCGCCGGCTTCACCATGGGTCAGTCGGATGTGCTGCGAAAGGCGATGGGGAAAAAGGACCCCAAGGTGATGGCCAAGCAGCGCGAAGCGTTCATGCAGGGCGCGCAGGCCAAGGGCATCAGCGAGAAGAAGGCCGCCAAGGTTTTCGAGTTGATGGAGTACTTCGCCGGGTACGGCTTCGCCAAGTCGCACTCCACAGCCTACGCGTTTCTCGCGTATCAGACGGCGTACCTCAAGGCGAACTACCCGCGCCACTTCGCCGCCGCCCTCCTCACGATCGAAGCCGCCAACACCGACAAGCTCGCCGTCTACATCGGTGAATGCCGGGAGCGCGGCATCGCGGTGCTGCCTCCCGACATCAACGAGAGTCAACTGCAGTTCTCGGTCGTGCGGGAGGGCGTTCGATTCGGGCTCACGGCGATCAAGGGTCTGGGTGAAGGCGCGATCCGCGCCATCATCGATGTGCGCCAGCGCACCGGCAGGATTTCATCGCTCCATCAACTGTGCGAAGAGCTCGACTTGCGCGTCGCGAACAAGAAGGTGTTCGAGGCCCTCGTGAGATCGGGCGCGTGCGACCGCCTGATCCCGACTGGCGTGTCCCTGGCCGCCGGACGCGCCAAGCTCTCTAGTGCCATCGACAGCGCGCTCGAGCACGGCGGACGGACGCAGCGAGACCGCGAGCTCGGTCAGAGTGATCTGTTTGGCGGCGGCGACGGAGGACTGACCGTCATCCGCTTGCCTGATGGGGCGCCCTGGTCTGAGATGGAGCTGCTCGCGCACGAGAAGGATGCGCTCGGCCTGTACCTGAGCGGCCACCCCATCGATCGGCACGCCGCCGATTTGCGCGCGTTCGGCGCCAAGACGGTGGGGGACCTGACAGTCGGCGATCTTCCTCCATCGACCGACGGCTCACCGGGCCGGCTCATCATCGAGGACGTGTATGTGGGCGGCATCGCGTCGGGTCGTCGCAGTCTAAAGACGCGTCGGGGCGATCCCATGTGCGTGTTCACCCTCGAAGATCATCAAGGCGCCGTCGAAGTGGTGGTTTTCCCCGAGGCCTTCGCTCGACATCGGCCGATGATCGAGAACGGTGCGCTGCTCCTCGTGCGCGGCCGCTTCGAGCGCGACGAGGAAGCGTCGCGCCTGCAAGCCGCCGACCTGCTCCCAATCGCGGCGCTCAAAGAGCGGCTTGCACGTGGGGTCCGGATCCGGTTGCTGGGGACCTGCCCGCGTGAGACGATTGAAGCGCTTTGGGACGTCTTGACGCGCCATCGCGGCGATCGGCCGGTGGCGGTCGAAGTCGAAACCAACGGCGGCTCGCGACACGTTCTGGTACGCGCCGACGTCACGTCGGCGATTCGCGTCAGAACCTCCGAGCAGTTCGTGGCTGATGTTGAGCGGGTCTGCGGAGCCGGCTCGGTGACCCTTCACTCCTAAACCGGAACTCACTCGAGTCGATCCGAGTTCCGGTGGGCTGGTGGGCCAGGTAGGCCGGGTAGGGCGGGTAGGGCGGGTGGGAAAGGCCAGATGCGATCATCAACCGAAGCGAGCTGCGGGACTAGGCCGCAGATGTCGCAACAGTTCTCCAGGCCGCAGATGACGCAGACTCATCTCCAGGGCCGCAGACTTGTCATGAGCAAGCTTGCGGCCCGCCACAACGCGGGGCGCTGGCGAGTCGAATGATGACGCAGATGACACAGACACCCTCCTAGAGAGGAGAATCACAGGAAGATCAGGAAGATCGGGAGATAGAATTGGATCTGACAAAGATTGACTCCCTGATCTCCATGACCTCCCTGTGATTACTCCCGTTACGTAGATAGCCTCCCTAGGACGAGTGCGGCTGGTCGGAGAGTGAGAGGGCGTCTCGTACTCGCGGCGCTTGCTGAAGCACGATACGGCCGCTGATGCCTGAGACTCCCGAACAGAGGGCCCGCCGGGAAATCGACGCGGACCTCATCGCGGCCGGCTGGCTG
>JBOGIV010000571.1:0-26837 GCA_050747925.1 Vicinamibacterales bacterium | reverse complement strand
GAAAGTAGGTGCCGCCGTAAAACGGCTTCAGCTCGGGCGTGAGCCAGACACTCATCGGCCAGCCGCCTGCGCCCGTGGTCGCTTGAACAAACGTCATGTAGACGTGGTCCACATCCGGCCGCTCCTCGCGATCGACTTTGATCGAGACGAAGCTCTGATTGAGCAGTTCGGCGACGGCGGCGTCTTCAAACGACTCCCGCTCCATCACGTGACACCAGTGGCACGTCGAATAACCGATCGACAGAAAGATCGGTTTGTCCATGCGTCGTGCTGCGGCGAATGCCTCATCTCCCCACGGGAACCAGTCGACGGGATTCTGCGCGTGCTGCAGCAGATATGGACTCTGCTCGGCCGCCAGGCGGTTGGCCATCACTCGATCATACGCGCAGGACGTGCAAGCGTACGGCACGTCTTTCACAGTGCCGGGCAGTAGAATTGAGCGCATGCGGCCCGAGCTCCCGCTTGCTGGCAAGCGGGTCGCCATCCTGCTCGACGATCTCTATGAAGATGCTGAACTGACCGTTCCCCGCGAAGTGCTCACGCGCGCTGGCGCGCAAGTGATCCTGATCGGAGCGTTTGCGGGACGCACCTACACGGGCAAGAAGGGCGATTGCGCCACCTCAGATCGCGCAGCCGCCGGCAGTCAGGCCGCGGAGTTCGACGCCCTCGTCATCCCCGGCGGCTACGCACCCGACAAGATGCGCCTGATTCATCCCATGCTGGATCTCGTCCGCGACGTGATGCGCGCCGGCAAACCCGTGGCCGCGATCTGCCATGGACCTCAAGTGCTGATCAACGCGAACGTCCTGAGAGGCCGCACGTTGACGTGTTGGCCATCGATCGCCGTCGATGTCAAGAACGCCGGCGGCCGCTATGTCGACAAGCCGGTGGTCGAGGACGGAAACCTCATCACCGCGCGGAAGGTGGACGATCTCAATCACTTCACGGACGCGCTGGTCCGGCAACTGACCAACTGATCACCAGCTGTCGGAAATCCGTCCAAGCAGGCGGTCGAGATCGGGGTGCCGCGAAGCCGCATCCTGTAAACGCGAATAGTTCGCTGTCAACTGCACGCCGTAGAGCAGAATCACGGCGCTCACGTACACCCAAACCAGGAACACCACGACGGCCGCAATCGATCCGTGGACGACGTTCCAGCTCCCCAGGTCGCGGACGTACCACGAGAACCAGGCAAGGACCACGCGCCACAGGACGCCGACCAGGATCGCCCCAGGCCAGACGTCGCGAAACCGCACAGGCGCATTCGGAATGAAGTAGAAGACCAGTGCGACGCACACGACGAGAAAGGCCGTCGCCGCGTAGTCGGCCGGGACGCCGCTGGACCATTGGAGCCACGGCGAGGCCTCGACCACACCACCGAACCACCGCGTCTGCGCGATTCGGACGACGCTGGCGAGAGCAAGTCCAATCAGCAGGACGCCTCCAGCCGACAGCAGCATGACGAACGAGACGAAACGGTGTTTCAGGAAGCTGCGTTCGGTCTCCACGCGCCATGCGTGGTTCACGGCGGACGTGATGGCCGTGAACACTCCGAGGGCGCCCCAGATCAACGCCAACAGCCCGCCGACCCCAAGCGGCACGCTCGACGTCTGAAAGGTGTCGAGTTGTCCGGTGATGAACTCGAACTGGCGCGGAAAGTACCGAAAGACGAATCGGACGACCTGCTCTCGCTCTTCAGGGTCGGAGGTGATCGATCCGAGAATCGACAGCAACAACAGGAAGAACGGAAAGAGCGACAGCAGTGCGTAGTAGGCGATCGAAGCCGAATGCGTGAGGACGTCGCTGTTATAGAGGTCGACAATCGCCCGGCGGCCTGCTCGGATCAACAGTCGCAGGTGCAGGGTGAGCCGCTCTTGCGTGGTCCACACCGCTATTGAGGCCGCGCTAGCTTCGGCGCGGCCACGGTATGGGCGACGCCGCACTTTCCGCGCGCGGCGTCTGCGATCGACTCTGGCGCAGGTCGGTCACCGTCTTCCGAATCTGCAGGGCCTCCTGAACAATCGTCTGCAGTTCAGGCTCGATCTGGCGGCGGAACCGCCGGCCTTTCTCCGTGAAGAACAGGTAGCCGGTCACCGCGCCCAGGACGGCGCCAAGCAGCGCTCCTCCGACGATCGTGTGGCGGTCACTCATTGCGCCTCCACTGTAGCGTATTCATCCAGCTCACGTCAGCCGCGACCGACTGGTCACGAGTCGGGCACCGTCACACGCCCAAACGATGCGGTCATTGCCACGTCGGCCGCTCATGAATTGCCAGCGCGGCAGAACCTGCGACAGTTTCTGATGTAACGGTGCCAGACCCGTTACAATTACCCGCGTGGCAAAACCGCCGGTCAAGCTCGTCGTTACGCCGGTCGTCTCCGCGCTAGGTCAGGTGCCGTCCGAATCCGACGATGAATCGATAACCTGCGAGCGCTGCGGCGCCACGATGTATCGCATGCACGCCGTCTGGCGATGCCCAGCCTGCCGCTTCAAAACGGATTGCTGCGGATGGTAGCGGTTTGGACAAACTCGAATCTCATATAGACCCGCGCTCGCCGGAGTACCGCTCGAACTGTGAGCGGATGCTGTCGCTCCTCGCCGAGTACCGATCCCGTCTCGCCGAAGTCGAACTCGGCGGCGGCGAGAAGTACGTCCAGCGCCATCGCGATCAAGGCAAGCTCCCAGTACGCGAGCGGATCGCCAGGCTGCTCGATTCAGAATCCCCGTTCCTCGAGCTGTCGGCGTTGGCCGCGTGGGACATGTACGACGGCGATGCGCCCGGCGCCGGCATCGTGACTGGCATCGGTCGCGTGAGCGGTCGCGACGTGATGGTCGTGGCCAACGACGCAACGGTGAAAGGTGGCGCCTACTACCCGCTCACCGTCAAAAAGCATCTCCGTGCTCAGGAAGTCGCGCTTCAAAACCGGTTGGCGTGTGTCTATCTCGTCGACTCGGGCGGCGCGTTCCTGCCGATGCAAGCCGACGTCTTTCCTGATCGCGAGCACTTTGGCCGCATTTTCTTCAACCAGGCTCGGATGTCGGCCGCAGGCATCCCTCAGGTCGCGGTCGTGATGGGATCGTGCACCGCCGGCGGCGCGTACGTGCCCGCGATGTCTGACGAAACCATCATCGTGAAAGGCACCGGCACGATTTTTCTGGGTGGGCCTCCGCTTGTGAAGGCGGCCACCGGCGAGGATGTCACCGCGGAGGATCTCGGTGGCGCTGACGTGCATACGCGCCTGTCGGGCGTTGCTGACTATCTTGCCGAGGACGATGAGCATGCGCTCCACCAGGCGCGTGTGATCGTCTCAACGCTGAATTCGGCCAAGCACCTCCCGGCCGGCATGACCACGCCAGAGGATCCGGCCTACGACCCCAAGGAGCTCTACGGCATCGTGAACCTCGACTTGCGCAGATCGTACGACGTGCACGAGGTCATCGCGCGATTGGTCGACGGGTCACGATTCGACGAGTTCAAAGAACACTACGCCCCCACCGTCATTTGTGGGTTTGCACGGCTCCACGGCTTTCTTGTCGGCATCGTCGCCAACAACGGCGTGCTCTTCTCCGAGTCCGCTCTCAAGGCCACGCACTTCATCGAGCTCTGCAACCTTCGGAGTGTGCCATTGGTATTCCTGCAAAACATCACGGGCTTCATGGTCGGCCAGCAGTACGAGCGCGGTGGCATCGCCAAAGACGGCGCCAAGATGGTTCATGCTGTCGCCAATTCTGTGGTGCCGAAGTTCACCGTGATCATTGGCGGCTCGTTTGGTGCAGGTAATTACGGGATGTGTGGCCGCGCGTATGAGCCGCGGTTCCTCTGGATGTGGCCCAACGCCCGCATCTCCGTGATGGGCGGTGAACAAGCAGCAGCAGTCCTGGCGAGCGTCAAACGCGACCAGCTGTTGCGTGAGGGGTCGAGCCTTTCCGCGGACGCCGAGGCATCGATTCGCGAGCCCATCCTCACGAAGTACGACGCCGAGGGCTCGCCGTACTACTCCACGGCTCGACTGTGGGACGATGGGATTGTTGACCCGGTGGAGACGCGGTCGGTTCTGGCGCTCGGCATTTCAGCCGCCTTCAACGCGCCGATTCCGCCGGCGAAGTTTGGCGTCTTCCGGATGTAATGTCGTACCGTCTGCTCGCCGTTCGCCGTGAGGGCGCGGTCGAACGCGTCATCATCAATCGCCCCGACGTCCGCAACGCTTTCGACGAGCGGATGATCGAGGAGCTCACACATTGGGCTCGAGCGGCCAGTCATGACCCGACGCTTCGTGTGGTCGTCCTCTCCGGCGCCGGCAAAGTGTTCAGCGCCGGCGCGGATGCAGCGTGGATGGCCAAAATGGCCAGCTACTCCCATGAGGACAACCTTCGCGACGCGCAGGCCGCAGCCGAAATGTTTCTCGGCATCAATGGCATTCCGGCGATCGTGATCGGCCGTGTGCACGGCGCCGCGCTCGGCGGAGGGTGCGGCCTGGCGGCTGTCTGCGACATCGTGGTGGCTGAGGACGGCGCGGTGTTTGGATTCACCGAAACCAAGCTCGGCATCTTGCCCGCCGTCATCTCGCCTTACGCGCTGGCCAAGATCGGCCGATCGGCGGCCCGGGAGCTGTTTCTGACCGGCATGCGGTTCAACGCCGCCAGGGCCAAGGAAATCGGACTCGTGCATCGCGTGGTCCCGGCCGCCGAGCTCGACTCGGCGGTTCAGAGCTACATCGACGAAGCCCTCTCGGCTGCCCCGACTGCCGTGGCTGCCGCCAAGTCGCTCATTGGCGAGGTGTGGGGGCTGGCACCAGCTGACGCGAAGAGCGTGACTGCCGAGGCGATCGCGCGCCAGCGGGTGTCGCCCGAAGGGCAAGACGGGTTGCGGTCCTTTCTCAACAAGGGTCGCCCGGCCTGGTTGCCGCATGACTAGTCCCAATTGCGAGCCGCGTTCGAACGGTCGGTCGTTCCCTTCGTGTCGTCTGTACCCTTCGTGTCCTTCGCGCCCTCGTGCTGATGATTAGACGGGTGCTGATCGCCAACCGCGGCGAAATCGCGCTGCGAATCGTTCGCGCCTGCCGCGAGCTGGATATCGAAACCGTCGCAGTTTACTCCGATGCCGATGCCCAGTCTCCGTACGTGGCAGCGGCCGATCGGGCCATGCGGATCGGATCTGCCCGTGCTGGCGACAGCTATCTGAATATCAACGCCATCATCTCAGCCGCTCGTGATACCAACGCCGATGCCGTCCATCCTGGCTATGGCTTTCTCTCTCAAAACCCCGAGTTCGCCCGCGCCTGCGATCGCGCTGGACTGGTCTTCGTCGGCCCGCCCGTCGGCGCGCTCGAGCGCATGGGATCGAAGATCGGCGCGCGCGCCTTGATGATCGAGGCTGGAGTGCCCGTCGTTCCAGGGGAGACCCCAGCCGATCAATCTGACGCCGCGCTGTTCGAGGCCGTCAACCGGGTTGGCTTCCCCGCCATGCTCAAACCCTCGGCCGGAGGCGGTGGCATCGGCATGAAGGCGCTGCGGTCGAAGGCTGGGCTCCTCGAGACGATCGCCGCCGCGCGCCGAGAAGCGCACGCGGCTTTCGGCGACAGCACACTCTACGTTGAGCGACTGATCGAGCGGCCTCGACACGTCGAGATGCAAGTGCTCGCCGATACCCGCGGAAGCGTCGTGCACGTTTTCGAGAGAGAGTGTTCGGTGCAGCGTCGTCATCAAAAAATGATCGAAGAGAGTCCCTGCCCGACAGTGACACCAGCGCTTCGAGAGCGCATGGGTGAAGCGGCCGTGGCAGCGGCACGGGCCGCCGATTATCGAAACGCAGGCACCGTGGAGTTTCTTCTCGAAGGCGAAGGGGACCGTGCCCAATTTTATTTTTTGGAGATGAACACGCGTCTTCAGGTCGAGCATCCGGTCACGGAAAGCGTGACCGGCGTCGATCTCGTGCACGCACAGCTCCGAATCGCGGCTGGCGAACCGCTGCCCTTTGTACAGGGAGGCCTGTCGCAGCGAGGCCATTCCATTGAATGCCGCGTCTATGCCGAAGACCCCGCTCAGGGGTTCCTGCCCCAAGCCGGCTCGATCGCGCTCTACCGTGAGCCGCACGGCCCCGGCATTCGCGTCGACAGCGGCATTGCGAACGGCGTGGTGGTGTCGGTCCACTACGATCCTCTCGTCGCCAAAGTGATCGTCTGGGCGGAGACCCGCGAAGCCGCGCGACGACGCGCAATCGTCGCGCTTCGCGAATATGCGATTCTCGGCATTCGGACCAACATCCCGTTTCTGCTCAGGCTCCTCGAGCATCAGCGGTTTATCGACGGCTCGATCGACACCGGCTTTCTGGATCGCGAGGCCCTGGCGATCGCTCAGTCGATCCCTCTTCCTCCGGAAGACGTCGTCGCCGCCGCGATTGAGGCGCACCGCACCTCTGGCGCCTTTGGCACCTCTGGCACCTCTGGCACCATTGGCACTTCTGGCACCCTTGGCACCTTAGATCCTTTCGTAACCCTGAAAGGCTGGCGGGGTTAAAGTGGCGGGCCTTTCGGTTGAGCCACTCGGTGACGGTTGGTACAAAGTCAGCGACGGTTCACGCCGATGGCACGTCGCCGTCGTGGGCGGAGGCAGCGAGTACTGGGTCTTCGTGGAGGGCCTCGTCACGCAGGTCAAGACGACAACCGGCAATACGCGGCCACGATCGAAAGGCGGCGCTGAAGCGGGGGTGATGGCGCCGATGCCGGCGACGGTTCTCGCAATACATGCGACGCCGGGTCAATCAGTCAAGCTTGGTGACACGCTGATCGTGCTCGAAGCGATGAAGATGGAGCTTCCCGTCCGCTCACCCCGGAATGGCGTAATCAAGTCGATTCTGTGCACAAAGGGCGAGTTGGTCCAGCCCGGTGTCAACCTCTTGGAGTTCGAGTGATGCGCGCGATGCCGGCGCGGGTGGCCATCGTCGAGGTCGGTCCTCGTGACGGGCTGCAGAACGAGGCCGCACTCGTTTCAACGGCGAGCAAAATCGCGTTTGTCGATCGGCTGTCGGCCGCTGGCCACTCCACGATCGAGGTGTCCGCGTTCGTCTCGCCGAAGCGAGTGCCGCAAATGGCAGACGCCTCGGAAGTCTTCCTGGGGATCGAGCGGCGTGCCGGCGTGCGCTACACGGCCCTCGTCCCAAACCTCGCCGGCCTCGATCGCGCGATGGCCGCCGGCGTTTCCGAAATCGCGATCTTTGCGGCTGCCTCTGAGACGTTTAGTCAGCGCAACATTCATCAGTCGATCGAACAGTCGCTGATCACCTATGCCGCGGTCTGCCGATCGGCCGAAGCAGCGGGCCTTCGGGTTCGAGGGTACCTATCGACATGCTTCGGATGTCCGTTCGAAGGCACCGTTCCGGCGGCCCGAGTCGGTGACTTGTCGGCGCGCCTCATCGATTTGGGCGTGTTCGAAGTGGCGGTCAGCGACACGATTGGCGTCGCCCATCCGGGTCAGGTTCTGATCGTCCTTGAGGCCGTGACCGCGCGGGTGCCGCTGGATCGAGTGGCGCTCCACTTTCACGACACGCGAGGGACAGCGCTCGCCAATGTGCTGGCTGCACTCGACTATGGTGTTACGACGTTCGACAGTTCTTCGGGAGGACTTGGTGGATGTCCGTTCGCACCCGGGGCCGCAGGCAACCTCGCCACCGAAGACTTGCTCTACATGCTCGATGGTCTTGGGGTCGAGACCGGCCTGTCGCTCGATTCGATCGTGAGTGCTTCGCGCTTCATCGAATCGCGCATCGATCATGCGTTGCCGTCGCGCTATGTCCAAGCTGTGCGTGCTTCTGCCCAATGATCGGTACTTCTTGCCAACCCTCTCTGCCAGAACTTACATAGGGCCGGCAACGGCAGGTACGTGGCGAGTCCCCTTAACCCTCGTTTCATCAACAACCTAAAGAGTTCTTGCCGAACGGGCACCCGACTTGCTAAGTTCATTACCTCGCCCGACGGTTGCTTTCCCAGCGGCACGTCATTTGATTCCGATCTCGTAGATGCGCGCGATGGCGCACCAGAAGGGATGGACTACGATGAGTGCCAAATGCTGGGTCCTAGCCGGGATCCTGGCGTCTGCTGTTCCGGCGGCCGCACAAACGCAGGCACCGCCGACAACCGACCAGACCCGCGCCATAGAAACTCAGAGATTCGACGGCCGTGACGTCGTCGGGACATCGACCGTTGGTGACATCGGGCTGTTTTTTGTACCGACCGCTGACACCAATGGCCGAGGCCGCGGGCGTGGAAGCGTCGCGCGGACCTCTCGCAATGCCGTCCAAGGACAGCTGAACGTCGCGGATTTCACGGCATCGGTCTCGTACGGCCTGTGGGATCGCGCGGACGTTTTTCTTTCCTGGGATGCCGTCGCGCGCGTCGACCGGGATACGAACCCCCTCTTCAACCCCGCCGACCCCCAACGCGGCGGTGTGGATCCTGCCGCGCCCTATGCACGTGACACGTGGAGCGGGAATCGGCGCGCCGACTTGCGAGTCGGCGGCAAAGTCAAAGTGATCGACGAGTTGAACGGTGCGCCTGTCAGCTTCGCCATTCGCGGCACCGGACGCTTGCCGACCGGCGATGCTCCGGACGGTGGTGGTGTTGGTGCTCCGGCAATTGATGCGGACCTCATCGTGAGCCGATGGGTTTCGAGTCGCTTCGTGATGACCGGATCAGTCGGCGCTTCGCAACGAAACAATCCCACGGACCCGGTTGTGGCGCGCGTTCCTCCATCCTTCAATTGGGGCGCGGGACTGGGGTTCCTGCCCGCACAGACCGTGCTACTCCATGCAGAATTGATCGGTGACCGTCCGCTCAAGCGCGGCACCACGAATCTCGATCAGCCGCTTGTGGCGGTTGACGGATCCCTCAGTCCGATGCAAAGCATCGTCGACAACCATCGCGCGGTCGCCGCTGGTATGACGTGGATGGCACGCAGCGGCTTCTTCCTTGGCGCCGCAGCGAAGTTCGACTTTCCGATGCTTCAACAGCCAGGCCGCAAGCGGTACGCCGACTACACCGACATCCAGGTGCGTCTCGGTTGGCGTCCTGGAATCCGTCAGTCGAGCGCGGTCGCATACACGCCACCGCCGGCCGCCGCCAAGCCAACATTTAGGCCGGCCCCGGCGCCAGCGCCTGAGCCCGCTCCGGCTCCGCCTGCGGCAGCTGCGCCGGCGGCTCCGGCCACAGCAGTGCAGCGACGCGAGTTCGTCTTCGAGGATGTTTACTTCGACTTCGACCGCTACTCGCTCCGTCCAGAGGCGCTGCGCGTTCTGGACGAGGCCGTGAGATCGATGACCGAGGCGAAGACGGTTCGCATGATCATCGAGGGCCACACCTGCAACATCGGCACGGCCGAATACAACCTGGCGCTTGGCGAGCGTCGCGCACATGCCGTCCACCAGTACCTGACGTCGAACGGCGTGGCCGCTTCCCGTCTGAGCTACGTGACCTTCGGCGAGGAACGACCGAAACACGACAACTCGCGTGAAGAAACGCGCCGGTTGAACCGACGCGCCGCCATGGTCGTGAGGTTGGAGACGACCGACGACCCTCGCTAACCCTTCGACTCGGCTGGGGGATGCCTTCGCATCCTCCAGCCTCGCTCAGGGTAAGCCACACTGACGAGGGCACGGGCGACCGTGCCCTTCGCTTTGTACGGGCTAGCCGTTCGGCTGATCCCGGGCCGCTCGCCCGTGGCTACCGTAGAGACATGAACAACACATGGGCAAGCTTTTCCGATCAGATCGCGACCGCGGTCGAGCGCGCGGCCACTGGGGTCGTTCAGGTGCACGGCCGGCGTCGGCCTGCCGCGGGCGTTGTCTTCGCCGATGGCCTCATCCTGACCCCTGCGGTTCCCGACGATGAACGTGTCGTCGTTCAGGCAAGCGACGGCTCCCCTGTCGACGCTGTCGCGCTCGGTCGAATCGCCAACATGGGCCTCACCGTCGTGCGCGTCGAAGGCCTCGCGCGTCATCCGCTGCAAGCGGCGGCCGAACCCAAAGTTGGCAGCCTCGCGGTGGCAATCGGTCGCACGTGGAGCGGGAACGTCATGGCGACGCTGGCGCCGGTTAGCGTCGTGGGCGGGCCGCTTCGCACAGGCCGTGCGAGCTCACTCGAGCGCGTGATTCGCATTCAGCAGGCGCCGCATGGCGCGCTCGTCGGCGGCGCGCTGATCGATGCCTCAGGCCACGCCTTGGGCATCGTCACCTCCATGGTAATTCGAGGCACAACGGTCGTGATTCCAGCAGGCCTGGCGTGGGCTGCCGGCTCTCGGGTCAAGACTGAAGGTGGTACCCGGCAAGGCTTTCTCGGCGTGAGCTCGATCGCGGTGCAGCTGCCTTCGGGGCAGAAGGCGGGTCGCTCACAAGACTACGGTTTGCTGGTCAGCCACGTCGTGTCCGGCAGTCCCGCCGAGTCAGGGGGGGTGCTTGTTGGCGATTTGATCGTGGCCTTCGACGGCGAACCCGTCCAGGAGCCCGATGATCTCGTGACCCGGCTGCGCGGGAACCGACTTGGCAAAGCCGTGCCGCTAACCGTCGTGCGCGGTACGGCATCTCATGAAGTAGTGGTGACTGTCGGCGAGCGACCCCGGGGGTAAGCTGGGATCCTCGTGTCCCCTCGGCTCCGGGTGTTCCTGAGTGGTCAAGCCAGCGACGAACTCGAGATGCTGCGTCAGCGTATGGCCGATTCGGACCTCGAGCTCGTCGATCGAATTGAGCAGGCCGATGCGGTGGTCACGCTGCCGCCGGCCGCTCGTCACCAGGAGCCGCTGATTGAGGCACTCACCGCCCGCGAGCTCAACGTGTTGGGTCTGGTAGCCGATGGGCTGCCCAATCGCGCCATCGCGCATGCTCTCGACATCAGCGAGCACACGGTGAAGTTTCACCTCGCGTCGATCTTCGGCAAGCTCGGAGTGTCGACGCGGACCGAGGCCGTTCAGCGCGGGCTGCGGCTCGGCGTTATCGCGATCTAGAAGCGTCTTCAGATAGTAGAGGCGGGTCTTTAGACCCGCCTGACGACAATGGTTGAAACCGAACTCTTCGACGCGTACTCGACGGCCGTCATGTCGGCAGTCGATCACATTGGGCCTTCCGTCGTGAAAGTGGACGTCGAGCTGCCAAGCGCTCGCGGTCGTCGTGGCACGCCTCGCGGCGCCCAGGGATCGGGCTCGGGCTTTGTGTTCACCCCCGATGGCCTGATCCTGACAAACAGCCACGTCGTGTCCGGCGCGTCGAGGATCTCGGTCACGCTGCCCGATGGCCGTGAACTGATCGCGGATCTCGTTGGCGACGATCCACACACCGACCTGGCAGTCTTGCGTGTCACGGCGCCGGATCTCGCGGCCGCTCCGTTCGGCGACTCGTCCTCGCTTCGGCCGGGTCAACTAGTGATTGCAATCGGCAATCCGTTTGGCTTCCAGCACACGGTGACGGCCGGCGTCGTGAGTGCCCTTGGGCGATCGCTTCGCGCGCGAACGGTTCGGCTCATGGAGAACCTGATTCAGACCGACGCCGCGCTCAATCCCGGCAACTCCGGCGGGCCACTCGTGACCAGCGCCGCCAAAGTCGTTGGCGTCAACACGGCCGTCATCCTGGGCGGTCAGGGCATCGCCTTCGCCGTACCGATTAACACCGCGCGCTACGTGGTCTCGTCGCTTCTGCGCGACGGCCGCGTGCGCCGCAGCCACCTGGGCGTTGCGGGCCAGAACAACCCGATCCCCCGCCGATTGGTGCGCGAGCACAAGCTCACGCGCGAGCAGGGCGTGACCATCACCGCCGTGTCTGAGGCAACGCCTGCCGAGGAAGCAGGACTGCGAGCCGGTGATCTGATCGTCGACTTCGCTGGTGAACCGGTGTCAAGCATCGACGACCTGCATCGTCTCCTCACCGAAGACCGCATCGGCCAGGTGACGCCGATTCGTCTGCTCCGTCGAGGCGAGCTGCGGCAGCTGGTGGTGGTACCTCGCGAAGTCTCGTGAGCGCGCCTGAGCGCGATCATCAGTCGGCCGGCACGCCCATGCGTCGAAGCAGTCGCGCGAACCGCTCGTCGTGTCGCAACCGCGTCCCAGGTCCGCGAGTTCTTGTAGAAGATCGGAACGGTTCCGCTTCGAGGGCGCGTTCCATCCGCTGGAGCGCCGCGTTGCCGTCGCCAAGCAGCAGGTGAATCCTTGCGGAGAGGTGATCGAAGGCGGCCTGGCCAGCGCCTATCTCCTCGAGTTGCCGGGCCAGACTGAGCGCCTCATCGCGCCGCCCGTGCGACGCAGCGATCAGGCCTCGGCCATAGATCAAATACGGATCGCGCTCTCGGCCAGGCCACAACTTGTCGATCTCCAAGAGCGCCTCCGCCGCCGCCTGGTTGTAGATGTAGATCTCAAATTCCGGGTAGAACATGAACGGCGATCCAAGGCGATTGGCGTCGCGCTCCAACGCCATCGCCCGCTGCAGATCTCCCTTCAGGAAGTGGGCGTACGCGATCAAGACGGCCGATTGTCGGTGAGAGCGGATCGAGATCGCGGCCGGTTTCCCAGGCTGTGAGGCCTTCATTGAGGCGCCTGAGGCGCCCCTGTTCAGTGAGCGATAACCCGAGATACTGATAGCCAATCGCCCAGCTCGGGCTGATCTCGATCGCTTTTCGGAGCTCGCGATCACCACGCTCAAAGTCGTACGGCGCCAGATAGACGTACGTGTAAGCCGCAGCCGCGTGAGCTTCGGCCAGTTCGGGATCGAGTGAGAGAGCGGTCTTCGCCATCATGCGCCTTGGCTCGTCCGATGGCTGGTGCGATCACGCCCCGCGAGGCGAGATTCACATACGCGTCGGTCAGGCCCGCATAGGCCAGCGCGTAGCGGGAGTCCAGGGCGATCGCCTGCTCGTAGTGGGCGAGGGCGCTTTGCAGATCGCCAGGTGTCCGCCGTTGCGCCGATTGGTGGCCGAGCATGGAGTTCCGATAGGCGTCGATGTTCGAGGTGTAGCGTTTCGAAAGGCCTGCAGCTTCGCGACCGCTCAAACGCAGACTCAGCTTGCTGGCGATCTCACGGGCGATCTCTTCCTGCACTGCGAACACGTCGACGAGTTGCCGGCTGTAGCGCTCCCCCCACATCGTCGTGCCATCAATCGCATTGGTGAGCTCAGCCTGCACGACGAGGGCGCCGCTCTGCTGGACGACGCGTCCGCTGACGATCGCATCAACGCCGAGCTCTCGCCGAATCGCCTGGGTATCGACCGACGCGCCTCGATAGCGGAAGGTCGTCGTTCTCGCAATGACCTTGAGCCGTGGGAATTGCGAAAGGCTGTTGATCAGGCTCTCTGAGATGCCTTCACCCAGGTATTCCGTGCCGGGCTCGGTCGAGGTGAACGGCAAGATGGCAACGGCGCGAATGACCCGAGGGAGCAGCCTCGCGGCTCTTCCATAGTTGCCAGCCGGTTATTGCCGTGATCGCGACAACGACGAGAGCCGCGGTCGCGCGGATCGCGCGCGGGCGTGACGAATGAACACTTGCAGTGCCACCCGCCGAGGATGCCAGACGCGGTTCACATTGTGAAGATCGACGAGGAGATCGCTGGCCGTCTGATACCGACGCCCTTTGTCCTTGTCCAGACACTTGCTGATGATGCGCTGGAGCTCTGCTGACCATTCACCGCTCGATGTGAGCGGTGGCGGCGGCTCGTTGAGAATGGCCGCGATCGTCCCGGCTACGCTCTGCCGTCTGAAGGGGTGGCGCCTGGTCGCCATCTCCTGGAGGACGCAGCCGAGGCTGAAGACGTCGGACCGAGCGTCGAGCGGTTCGCCATGGAGCTGTTCCGGCGACATGTACGCCGTCGTGCCTGGAATGGCGCCCGCCTCAGTGAGAGCGGCGACGGTGTGGGCCTCGGGCACTGGACCCGACAGAACGGCCGCGATCTTCGCCAGCCCGAAGTCCATGACCTTTGCCTGGCCACGGGTGTCGAGCATGACGTTCTGCGGCTTGATATCGCGATGGATCACACCCTGCGCATGCGCCGCGACGAGTGCATCGGTGATCTATTCGGCAACGGGGAGGAACTCCTCGATGGTGAGAGGTCCCTGTGCGATCCTCTGAGCCAGCGTCTGCCCTTCGACATCTTGCATCACGAAGAAATCGCGACCCTCGTGTGATCCGACCTCATAGATCGCACACACGTTGGGATGATCGATTTTCGCCGCCGCCTGCGCCTCTCGAACCAGCCGCATCCGCGCCGTATCGTCTGCGGCCGACGGTTCGGGGAGGACCTTAATTGCGACACGCCGCTCGAGACTCGGATCCTCGGCGAGGTAAACCTCGCTTATCCCCCAGCTCCGAGCTGGCTCACGATGCGATAGCGGGCGATTGAAGCCGGCCTCACGTGCTCGCATTGTACGCCGACCGATCGCCGCGCCGCCGCCGTGGACCCTGTCGCCCGTATTCTTTGCGGCTCGCTCGAGTTCGTGGTTAATCGTTGTTCTGGGTTGAGCTTTGTGTCGTGGTTTGAGTTTCGTTCGTGGTTTGAGCCTTGTTCGTGGTTAGTCCTGTTCGTGGTTAGCGGCCCACGCGACGTGATCGCGACTCATCACACCAGAAACTGTTGCAGGACGGTACAGTTTCTTAGGAGACTTTGTTCGTGGTTGATCTTTCTGTGGGTTGATCTCTCTGGTGGTCGATCTCTCCCGTGGTGATCCTTCTCGTGGTTGATCTCTCTCGTGGTGATCCTTCTCGTGGTTGATCCTTCTCGTGGTCGATCGTTACTCGTGGTTCACCACCGCATCGCCTCCGCACCGCCCACCCGCGGAGGCGTGGGAAGCGACCGCACGAACTCTGCGACCGCTACCCAGTAGGCGTTCCCGGCCCGCGGCTCGACGTCGTTGTGGTCGCCTCCCGCGATCGTGACGAACCGCTTCGGTCCGGGAATAGCTTCGTACAGGCGCTGCCCTAACCGATACGGGATGACCGAGTCGGCGTCGCCGTGCAGCACGAGCGTGGGCACCTGCACGCTCGCCATCCATCGTGCGGTCGGGAATTGATAGCTCGAGAGCCATGAGAGCAGCCACATCACCGGATTGGTTTCAAGCACGGCACGCGCCGACGGATAGCCTGCCTCCAGCACAACGCCGTCTGGTGCCTGCGCCGCGGCGGCATACGCGGCCATCGTGGCACCGAGTGAGCGGCCCCAGTAGAGCAGGCTCAGATCCGGGCGGCGCAGACGATCACCCACCAGTCCGGTCGTCGCATCGACATCACGATAGAGTCCGTCTTCGGAAGGCCGGCCCGTGCTGAGCCCGTAACCCCGGTAGTCGAATGCGATCACGTCAAAGCGTTGGCGCCACAACCCGACGAGCACGTCCGACCAAAGCGATAAATTGCCGCCGTTCCCGTGGAAGTAGACGACCTGCGCCTGCGCGTCCGCGCGCGGCAAGTGCCACACGTGTATCCGTTCGCCATCAACGGTTGAGATGGTGAGGGGCGTGTACGGAATCCCGTACTGAGCCGGCGTCTCGTTCCCGCCGGGCAGGGGGAAGAAGGCGAGGCGAGGCTCCACGAGCCGTACGAGACCGGCAACCACGGCCAAGCCGATGGCTGCCAGAACCAGCCAAATCAGCAGCCCCACGAGCAATCTCCTTCTCATCGTCTCAGGAATCGCAACCTATCTTGTCCCGATTCGCATCGGCTGCCGACTCGAGCAGCGCATCGGACAGATCACGGTCGTTTGGGTTCTTCGGGTGGCGAACTCCTGGGCATCCTGTCACCCAGCCCGAGCTCGCCGAGGCTGTGGCGTCGGGCAGCGCGGCAAGCGCGCCGGGACCGCGCCCTCTCGCTATGAGCCAGTCACGCTGACTACGATCCGCCGACTTGCGTGTTGATGTTCGTGAACTGCGTGTTGATCGCAGTCCCGACGCTCTGCAGCGTCGCGAAGACGGAGAGAATGAGGAACACGGCGAGAAACGCGTACTCGATTAAGTCCTGACCATCTTCATCACGAGCGAGACGATTGAGTAGGTGCGCCATGGCTCCTCGGTTGACGCTGCAGACATTTGGGGGGCGAGTCATCTTACCTCGTCCATGGCGTCGAACCGCACAACGTACGCAACTTTGTTCTACGTCGGAGAACGTTGTTACTTATTGGACGTGCGTCCAACTACAAGCGCGTAAGCAGCGGCGAGAGCGACGGCGCCAAGGCCGCCCCAGAGCGATACGGGAAGCAGGTACGACTGGTTCGTTCCGTCCGTGACGATGAGATACAACCACTCGTCAAGCGCCAGCGAGAGACCGACGCCAAACGTCACGACGGCAAGCGAGGAGAATGCGCTCGCGTGCGGGAGCACGACGGCCGCGACGCCGCCGATCGTTACGAGGATCAAGCCGGAGAACAGGTGGTGAATCCCGTAGCCGGCAACGATGAGATCGGTGTTCGGAAAACTGTGCAGATACGCTCGCATCGAGGCGAACGTGATCAGGACCGTCAGCGCCAGCAACCGGGCCCGCTTGCCCTGAGCGACCCAAGCCTGACGGATCGAGTCGAAGGGTTTCACTGGTCGATGAGCGCAATCATCGGATCGGTCTTCGCCGCCCGGCGGGCCGGCAGCAGACAGGCCACCAGCGCCACCGCACCAAGAAGGAGCGCGACGGCGCTGACCACTCGTGGGTCCATCGCGCCGACTTCGTAGAGCTGAGCCTGAATCGTTTGGCGCAGGAAGAACGATCCGGCCAGACCGAACGCAGCGCCGAAGAGCACGATCAGCGTTCCCTCGCGGAGCACCATACCGAAGATGTTGCCGGATGCCGCCCCAAGCGCCATTCGGATGCCGATCTCTCGACGGCGCTGCGACACCTGGTACGCGAGCACGCCATAGATGCCGATCGCGGCCAAAAGCAGCGCGACAACGGCGAAGCCGCCGGCCAGCAACGTGGGCGTGCGCCGATCCACGAGCGAGCTCGACAGCCGATCCTCCATCGTTCTGACGCCGTAGAACGGCAACTCAGGATCGATCTGGGCAACCTCGCGACCGACAGCGCTCAGCACCGTCTCGGGCGCCTGCGCCGTGCGGATGGCAAATCCCAGCGTTCGCGACGGACTCTGCAGGAATGGCGAGTAGTACGCGCCAACCCGTTTGTTTCCCGATGAATCGACCAGGCCTCTGAACCGCATCGGTTCGATGATGCCGACGATGGTGATCATGTGATCGTCGGGTGGCGGCTTCATCAGGTTGTTGACGTCCTGAGGTTGGAACATCCGCTTGCCTAACGCATCTCCGTTTGGCCAGAAGCGGCGGGCCAGTGTTTCGTCGATGATGAGTGCGCGCGGTCTGCCGGTCGTGTCGTCCGCGTTGAAGAATCGGCCGCTGACAAGCTTGGCGCCCATGGCTTCGAAGTAGCCTTCGCTCGCGGTCACCTGACTCGGCGAGATCAGCGACTCGCCGGGCGACATCTGATAGCCCTCAGCAAGAATCACGCTGTCGCTGTAGTTGCCGCTGAACGGAAGCGACGTCGTGACGCCGGCCGCCTGGACTCCGGGGATTGCGCGAATCTTTTCCAGAAGACGTGCGGCAACCAAACGGATGCCGTCGTTGTCAGCATAACGACCTGCCGGAAGCGAGACCGTTCCGGTCAACACGTTTTCGGTGCGGAACCCCAGATCGATTCGAGTGACTCGCTCGAAGCTCGCGAGCAGCACGCCTGCGCCAACGAGCAGCATCAAGGCGAACGCGACTTGGCTCGTCACCAGCACGCGTCGCACCATTCGCGGGCCGCGTCCTTGCGTTCCACTACGACCCTCTTCCCGCACGGTCTGAGCCAGGTTCGTGCGCCGCGCAGCGACCACGGGAATCAAGCCCACCGCGAGGCCGACGAGTCCAACCAGTGCCAGAGTGAACGCCACCACGCGCGCGTCGATGGCGATGCCGGCGCCGCTCGGGAGCTGATCGAATCCCAGGAACGGCGCCGCCTTCAAGCCCCACCATCCGAGCGAGAGGCCCAGCGTCCCGCCGAGACATGCCAGCAATAGAGACTCGGTGACCGATTGCCTGGCCAACCGGCCGAAGCCCGCACCAAGCGCCTGTCGGGTCGCGATCTCACGCATGCGGCCCGTGGCCCGAACCAGCACGAGATTGGCGATGTTCACACAGCCGATGAGCAGCACGAAAATCGCGCCGCCCCACAGCATCGTCAACGTCGATCGCGTGTCGCCCACGAGATTGCGTTGAAAGTCAACGACGGTCGTACCGAAGCGGGCGTTCGTGAGAATCTCCTGCCACTGCGGAAAGCGCGTGAAGTTCGCGGCGTTGATCGCGTCGACCTGGCCCTGGGCCTGCTCGATCGTCGCGCCCGGCTTGAGCCGTCCCATCTGCTGCCAGTTGTTGCTGTGGCGAGAGTCGTCTGACTTCTCGCGTGTCGTAAATGCGGCCGGACGCAGCAACTGGATGTCGGGATTGATGAATCGATAGTCCCGCGGCAACACGCCGACGATGAGGAAGGGTTCGCCGCCGAGCCGGACGTCTTTTCCGATCGCATCGTCGCGCCCCGCGAACGTTCGCTGCCAGAGTCCGTACGTCAGCACAACCACCTTCTCGCGCCCGAGCTCGCCATGTTCCTGCGCGAAGAACTGGCCGCGCAGCGGCTGAACGCGGAGCACGCTGAAGAATGACGGCGTCACCGTCATCGCCTGAATGCGCTCGGCATCGCCGGTCGCACCGCTCAACGTCACACCTGCCTGCCGGAACATCGCGATCGACTCCAGTGCCGGCATCCCCGCGACGCGATCGAAGTAGTCGGGCACGCCGTTGTCTGAAAATTCGACGCCGGCGCCCGGGTACTTGTTGTAGATGCGGATGAGCCGATCCGGCTGGTCGAACGGCAGCGGCTTGAGCAGCACGCCGTCGACGATGGCGAAGATCGCGACGTTGGCGGCCAGGCAGAGCGCGAGCGTGGCGACAGTCGTGAGCGTGAAGCTGCGGTCTTTCCAGAGGGTCCGCGTCGCGAAGCGAAGGTCTTGAAGCAGTCGTTCCATGGGGTTACGAGTGTTTACGGCCGGACGGGCAAGCAGGTTCCTCCAACGTTACGCCTTTTCTGTATCAGAATCTGCGCGTTGGCCGGCACCGTCGCGGAATCTGCCCTTCGCAAGGCCCGGTGGCGGCTTATACCGTTTCTGTTCCTGCTTTACGTGGTCGCGTATCTCGACCGCGTGAACGTCGGCTTCGCGGCGCTCGATATGAACCGTGACCTTGGGTTCAGCGCGGCCGTCTACGGGGTCGGATCCGGGGTGTTCTTTCTCAGCTACACGCTGCTCGAGGTGCCGAGCAATCTCCTGCTTGCGCGCATCGGCGCGCGCGTGTGGATCGCTCGGATCATGGTGACGTGGGGCCTGGTGGCATGTGCGATGGCGTTGGTCAACAGCGTCGCCATGTTCTATGCGTTGCGCTTCGTGCTCGGAGCTGCAGAGGCCGGATTTTTCCCGGGCATCATCTTCTACCTGACACGCTGGTTCCCCGCACGCGAGCGGGCTCGTACCATCTCACTCTTCATGACGGCGACGGCCATGGCCGGCGTCATCGGCGCGCCGGTGTCGAGCGCGCTCCTTCGCCTCGAGGGTGTGTGGGGACTTCACGGCTGGCAATGGCTCTTCATTGTCGAAGGACTGCCCGCGGTGATCCTGGCGCCCGTTGTTCTTCGCTATCTGACCGAGCGGCCCGAAGATGCGCGGTGGCTGACGCCACAGGAGCGATCAGGGCTCGCTCGCCAGATCGCAAACGAACAGACTGAATGGGACGGCACACACGTCGCGTTCATCGGCGCCGTTCGAAGCGTTCGGCTCTGGGCGCTGGCGCTGCTCTACTTCTGTCTCGTCATCGCGTTCTACGGCGTCAGCTTCTGGCTGCCGCAGATTGTTCAGGCGGCGGGCACGCTGCCATCAACGACCGTTGTCCTGCTCTCGGCGATTCCGTACGTGGTCGCCGCAGTGGGGATGGTGATCATCGGCACGCATTCCGACCGGTCGGGCGAGCGTCGATGGCACGTCGCGGTCCCAGCGCTGATTGGCGCGGCCGGCTTCGTATTGACGACGCTCGCTCCGGCGACGGTGACCGCGTCGCTGGCGACGCTCTCCATCGCGGCCTTCGGGATATGGGGCGCGCTGGGTCCCTTCTGGACGATGCCACCGGCCTTTCTCCGGGGCACTGCGGCGGCGGGTGGCATTGCCGTCGTCAATTCCGTCGGGAATCTCGGCGGATTCGTCGGCCCATCATTTGTTGGCTACGTGCGTGAGGCGACGGGAAGCTTCGGCGGCGGGCTCCTCGCTCTCGCGATGTGTCTGGTGGCCGCCGCGCTGATCGCCATCACGATCCGCGATCGATAGCCAGACCGGTCATGCCCCTTGCGTCTTTCTTCCGCCCACATCGCGACCAGGCCCCACCTGCCCTATCCGCCCTACCTGCCCTACCAGCCCCAGCAGTCCCAAAGAGATCGCCTACCCTGTCCATAAGTGTCTATGGCGCTTGACCTTGTTCTGTTAATCTCTTTTGAACAAGGCCAGTTTTGAGCCAGCAGAACTGCCGGGAGGATAGCCTTGCGACGTGACCCCCTCTGTGTCGTTGGCTTGATCTTTTGTTTGGCGCTCTTGATGGACGCCCCCGCCCTGGCTGGCCCAAATAGTCCAGAGGACCAAAGCGGCGGCCAGACTGTGAGCTCGTCACCGAGTCCCGACTTTTTTCTCGGACGGCCACGCGCGTCACTCGGGTTTCGCGGCAACTGGTTTCTAGCCAGCGCCAAGAGTGACATCTACGATTTCGTCACCGAGCATCTGACGCTACAGCGCTCGTCGTTCAACACGCCGACCATTGGCGGCGAGCTCAGCGTCAATGTGTCGCCACGAATCGATGTGGTCGCCGGCTTCGAGTTCGGCAAATCGACAACACCGTCTGAGTATCGGAAGTTCATCGACAACAAGGGTCTGCCAATCGAGCAGCAGACGTCACTCGAACAGACCGACGTGACCGCAAGCGTGCGGTATTCCCTCATTCCGAAGGGGCGGAGTATCAGTCGACTCGCCTGGATTCCTCGTACGGTGACGCCGTATGTTGGCGCCGGCGCCGGCTTGATGAGGTACGAGTTGCTCCAGACCGGCGACTTCGTGGACTTTCAGACCAATCGTGTTTTTGGCGACGTGTTCCAATCGGACGGCTGGGCGCGCAGCGCACACCTCCTCGGCGGCGCCGACATTCAGGTCTACAAACACTTCTTCATGTCGTTCGAAGGCCGGTATGTGTGGAGCTCGGCCACACTCAGTCAGAAGTTCGTGGACTTCGAGCCAATTGATTTGGGTGGCGCCCGGTTTGGGGCCGGCGTCCACGTAGTCTTCTAGACCGGAACTCACTCGAGTCGATGGGAGTTCCGGTGGCCTGGTGGGGCAGGTAAGCCGGGTAGGTCGGGTGGGAAAGGCCGGGCGTGATCATGAACCGAAGTGAGCTATGGTGTAACAGTTTGGAGACGCGACCATGCGCATCATACTGCTTTTGACATTCACCCTCGTCAGCGGCGCCGCGTGGGCACAAGACGCCAAGACCCAGTCTTCCGCCGTCCCGACCTGGCAAGTCGACGCGCGCTGGGGTTCATGGGTGGGCTGCTGGCGGGCGGAAGACGACTTCGACAGCACTGGCGTTCGACTGTGCATCGTGCCGGAAGGTGCTCCCGGCGTGAAGATGCTGACACTGGCTGGTACCGAGACGCGATCCACGGAGATCGTGATTCCGGACCGAGTCACTCGTCCGATCGCCGACGCGGACTGCCGTGGCACGTCGCGATCGGAGTGGTCCAGCAACGGTCGCCGACTGTTCCGCTACACCGATGTCACATGTGGCACTGCACCCGCGCAGAAGCTGTCGGGACTGACGTTTCTCACCGAAGGGCCCGTATTGGTCGACGTCCAGTTTGCTGATGTGCCGGACAACAGGAGCGTTCGTGTGCGCCGCTATCGGCGCGCGGCCAACCACGCGCTGCCCGGCGGTGGCGTAGCTCCACGAGCGGTTGACTCGAGTGGGTCGTCGATTGGCGCCGCATGGACTGTCGACGATGTGATCGAGGCCAGCAGCAAGGTGGCGGGCGACGCTGTACAAGCGGCACTCACTCAGGCCGACCAAGGATTTCGACTGAACAAGGCCAGCCTCCTCGCCATGGACAAGGCCGGGGTCTCCGATAACGTAATCGACCTGATGGTCGCACTCAGCTTCCCGAAGCGATTCGTCGTGGAGACTCGACAGCCCGTGTCGGGCGGGGGGTTCATGGGCGGCGACATCGGATGGTGGGACCCCTTCTTTGTCCCACTGATGTCCTACTCCTTGATGAACTACCCGTGCTCGCCGTTTTCGTTTGGCGCGATGGACTGTGGACCGTACTACTCCTCCTACCGGTACGGCCCCTATAGCTACAACTACTACTCTCCCTACAATCCGTATTACGGCGGATGGGTCGTGGTCGACTCGGGATCGATAGTGATCAACCCTTCGAGTACTCCGACAGAACAGATCGCCTCGGGTGACGGCCGAGTGGTCAACGGTCGAGGCTACACGCAGATCCGGAATCGTGAGCCCGTTCCCGTTCCGGGCATGGGCAATTCCGGTTCGAGCGGAGGCGGTTCGGGCAATACGTCGTCAGGGACGAACTCGACGGGGTCGAGCGGCGTCTCCTCGGGTGGTTATTCAGGCGGCGGATCGTCCGGAGGCGGCGACTCAGGGCGCACTGCGGTGCCACGCCCGCCTGGTCGCCAATAGATCTCGTGAGCCTGTGTTCTTTTGATCTGGTGATTTCGAGCCAGTTGATCTATTGATCTGATCTCTTGACCTGCTGATTTGCGCCAACAGGAGGGGCGGCAGGTCACGAGATTCGATCGCCAGATCACGAGATTCGATCATCAGATCTCGAGATCCAGCGATCATCAGATCACCTGATCGTGAGATCACCAAATCGGAGAGTCTCTATGAGCACTGGCCCTTTGCCCATCGGTACCGATGCGCCCGACTTCGAAGCCAACACCACCGAAGGCCACATCCGCTTTCACGAGTGGCTCAGTAACTCCTGGGGTGTGATGTTCTCCCACCCGAAGGACTTCACGCCGGTCTGCACGACCGAGCTCGGCTACATGGCGAGCGTGAAACCCGAATTCGACAAACGCGACGTGAAGATCATCGGTCTCAGCATCGACCCGGTCGAAAACCACAAGGGTTGGGCGAAAGACATCGCCGAAACGCAGGGTCATGCTCCGAACTATCCGATGATTGGCGACACCGATCTGAAGGTCGCGAAGATGTATGGCATGCTCCCGGCCACCGCCGGCGAAACCTGCGAAGGCCGCACTGCGGCCGACAACGCCACGGTTCGAAATGTCTATGTGATCGGCCCCGACAAGAAGATCAAGCTGCTCCTCTCCTACCCGATGAGCACGGGCCGCAACTTCGACGAAGTGCTGCGCGTGATCGACTCCCTGCAGCTCACCGCCAAGCACAAGGTGGCCACGCCGGTGAACTGGCAGGACGGGGATGACGTGATCATTCTGCCTGCGGTGTCGGACGCCGACGCCAAGGCCAAGTATCCGCAGGGTTGGCGCGCGCCAAAGCCGTATCTTCGGATCATTCCGCAGAGCGACGCGGAGCGCGCCTAGCATGTAGAGGCGAGTCTTTAGACTCGCCTTCGAGAACAGAGAGACGATAGTCGACGAGGGGAAGGCGGGTCTAAAGACCCGCCTCTACTCTGACCTTAGCGCCTGCATCACATCGACCCGCGCCGCGCGTGACGCCGGCGCCACCGACGCGATGACCGCCGCCGCGATCAACATCACCGCGGCGCCCATCACCAGCAGCGCCCCAGGAAGGCGTGCGTCCGGCAAGTAGGCGCGGAGCAGCTGCGCCAACGCAACTCCAAGCGCGCCTAATGTCACAGGACTTTATGGGACTTCTTCAACCGGGACCGGTTATAATCCGCTGCCAGCATCGACCGCCAAGGCGTGAAGTCGCCGCTATGGAATCGGGTGCCATAGGAACGATCGGGATCGGCCGATACCTTTATCAGCCCTCGTTGACCCAAACGAGGCCGTTCGAACCAGGAGGACAGGAATGCGAAAGTTGACCGCCTCAGTGAGCCTGATCGTAGCGAGTCTGGCGGTGACCGTGCTCGCGCCCGCGCGCGTCGAAGCCCAGTCGAACCGGCCGACCGTGGCCATACTCGACCTCGATTTCGGTACCGTGCAGAGGTGGTGGGACGACAACTACGACATCGGTAAGGGCCTCGCCGACCTCATCGTCGACGCGATGCTCGAAGACGGATCGTTCCGGGTGTTCGAACGGAAAAAGCTCGCCAACGTCCTCGGCGAGCAGGATCTCGCGAACAGCAATCGCGCCGATCCAGACGCGAAGACGGTCGCCAAGCTCGGGAAGGTCGCGGGTGTGAAGTACCTCGTCACCGGATCGGTCACAAAGTTCGGCACCGAGGACTCGAAGAAGGGCGTCGGCGGCGGCGGGTTTGGCGGCGGCCGATTCGGTCTGGGCGGTGTGGGCATGTCGAAGGGCAAAGCGACCGTGGCGATCACGGTTCGCATCATCGACACGTCCACGAGCGAGATCATGCTGAGCGCCAAGGGTGAAGGCGTCTCGTCACGCAGCGGCCTCATGCTCGGCGGCGGCGCCGGCGGCGGCGGTGGTGGCGGCTTCGGCGGCTTCCAGATGGGCTCCTCGAATTTCAGGGAGACGGTCATCGGCGAGGCCACGGAAAAGGCGGTCACGCAGCTTGTGGCCAACATGGTCGCGAGGAAGGATCGCCTGCAGTAGATGTAGAGGCGAGTCTTTAGACTCGCCTAAGGCGAAGGCGGGTCTGAAGACCAGCCTCTACAGAAGGCAAAAGGGGCCGCGCGAGTCGATCGTGCGGCCCTTCGTCTTTCTAGCGAACGCCTCGCGGGCTGTTGTGGGCCCGGTACTCCGCTGGGTCGACCAGCGCGTCGATGACGACAGGCCGGTCGATCGTCATGCCTTCGCGCACCGCGGCGTCCAACTCTGCCATCGTCCGCACGCGGCGCGACCACGCGCCCAGGCCGGCCGCCACCGCTGCGAAATCCACTGACCCATGGTCAACTCCGTAGGGCGCGTGCCCTCGATTCTGTTGCGACACGTGGATCAGACTCAGGCTGCTGTCGTTGTAGACGACCGTCATGAAATGGATCTTCTCTCGCACACACGTTTCGATCTCGGCGCAGGTCATGCCGAAACCGCCATCGCCCATCGTGCACAGCACGGGTCGATCGGGGCACTCGAGCCGCGCAGCCATCGCAGCGGGAACGCCGTAGCTCATCGCCGACAGACCATTCGATTCGAAGAACGTCAGCGGCTCGTACGAGGCCCACGCCTGGCTGGTAATGGATTTGATGGCGCCGACGTCGGTCGTGAAGATCGTGTCTCGTGGCATCAGCTCTCGAAGTCGTCGCGTCAGCTCGAATCCAGACAGAGCCGTGAGATTCGCTGAGGGCCTCAGCACATCGACGAGCTCTGCCCGTACCGAGTCGACGTCCGCGGCGGTCCAGGCGTAGGTTGGGTGCGGCACAGCTGTCAGTTCGTTGAGCGTGTGAGCAACGTCGCCAACAACCTCAGCGTGAGGTTGGAACGCTCCCGCAGCAATCGATACGGGGCCGATCGACGCGAGCTTCATGTCTCGGTGCCAGAGCTTGTCAGATTCAACGGGTTCAAATCCAAGTCCGATCAGCAGATCCGCGCGCTTGAAGAAGTCCACGATGACGCTGTCGCCAGCGACCCCTGCGCAGACGCCGCAGAAAAGGGGATGGTCCTCCGGAAACAGCCCCTTGCCTTTGGGCGTCGCGAACACGGGGACGCCAAGCCGCTCGGCAAATGCTCGAGCAGCGTTGACGTGTGCGTAAGGATCCAGATCGAGCCCGAAGATCAGCAGCGGGCGTTCCGCCTCCGACAACTCACGCGCAAGCCGCGCGATCTGATCGTGGCCTGCGCGAGGCGGCCGCGGCGCCTCCATCGGACCCGAGTCGTGGGAGGCAGATGGCTCCTTCTCGGGAAGCCGCGCAACGTCGCTCGGGATCGCGATATGAACGGGCCCCATGCGCGGCGCCATGCTCTCGCACAGAGCCCGGCGCGCCTTGGCGGCCGTATCGTGACCGTCGAGTGTGATCGCCATCTTGGTGAACGGCCGATAGACCGCATTCAGGTCGAGGTTCTGGTGAGTGGCATACGGCGACGCACTCGCCGACATCGTGGCCGTCACCGCCACAAGCGGCGACCGATCCAGAAACGCGTTGGCGACGCCGAGCGTCATGTTGACTGCACCCGGACCGAGCGTCGAAACACAGACGCCGGGCTTTCGCTGAATCTGCCCGGTGACATCGGCCATGAACGACGCGGCCGCTTCGTGCCGGGTCAGCAGAAACTCAATGCCTTCGCGCTTGGCGGCATGAATGAACTCGAGAATCTCTCCGCCCGGAAGGCCAAACATACGGGTGATGCCGGCCTCACGGAGTGTGCGAGCCAGAACGGCCGCACAACTGGGTTGATCGGACATGGGGGCCTATTATTACCGACGGCGACGTGGCTAAGTACTGCGTTTCACAATTACGGTGACGTATTCGGGCGCCGAGGCGCCCGGATCGCAAGGCGCGAGGAGAGAGAATGCCAAGCCATGTGACCGACGAGCAACGCCGCGAGGCGGGATGCATCGGCGGCCGAGACGTCATCGTAATTGTAAAAGGCAGTACTTAGGGAACCGTGGCCACGATTTCATTGGACGGGGCGCTGGTGCCGCAGGCGTTGCGCGCGAAGACGCGCACGTGGTACGCGCC
>JBOGIV010000570.1:0-4604 GCA_050747925.1 Vicinamibacterales bacterium | reverse complement strand
TATGTGGACTGCCCTGACAATCGCGGGATCAGATTCTAGTGGCGGCGCCGGAATTCAAGCCGACCTCAAGACGTTTGCGGCGCACGGTGTGTACGGCACGTCGGCCATCACGGCGCTCACCGCGCAGAACACGTTGGGTGTGACCAGCGTGCACGTCGTCCCGGCAGAACAGGTCACGGCGCAGATCGAAGCGGTTGTCTCTGACATCGGCTGCCATGCGGTGAAGACCGGCATGCTTGCCACTTCGGCAACCGTCGGGGCCGTGGCCGCGGCCATCGAAGCCCTCGACCTGCCTAACCTCGTCGTCGATCCCGTGATGATCGCGAAGAGCGGCGATCGGCTTCTCGACGATCAGGCCATGCACACCCTGCGCGGCGCCCTGCTTCGACTGGCGCGGGTCGTGACGCCGAACATTCCTGAGGCTGAAGTGCTGTCCGGGATGAAGATTCGATCGGTGACTGACATGCGTGCGGCAGCCGAACGGATTGCGGCGCTGAAGCCAGCAGCCGTCGTCCTGAAGGGCGGACACCTCGAGGGACCGACCGTCGTCGATCTGTTGTACGAGCGGGGGCGCGTGGTGGAGTTTGCCGGTCCGCGAATTGAGAGCCGCCACACACACGGCACCGGCTGCACGTTCGCGGCCGCGATCACCGCGTGGCTGGCCAGAGGCTCCAGCGTCGAAGATGCCGTGCGCGAGGCAAAGGACTATGTGGCAGGCGCCATGCGCGCCGGCATCCCGCTTGGCGGCGGACATCGACCGCTCGATCATTTCTGGCGAGCCGCTCAGCGGTAGCGCGGCGAGTCCGCCGTCGCCTTGGCGAAGGCGGAAGTTATACTGACTTGCTGATGTTCCCTTCGACCGCGATCACGACCGATCCGCTCGATATCGCGGCGCTCGTGTCGTCGCTCCATCCGGACGGAATGGGCGCCGTCACGTCGTTTGTGGGTCTGGTCCGCGATCACAATCAGGGGCGACGCGTCTTGCATCTCGAGTACGACGCCTACGAGCCGCTCGCGCTTCGCGGGCTGGACCGCATCTGCGAGGAAGCCGCCGAGCGGTGGCCGGCCGTCCGAATGTCGATTCATCACCGGATCGGGCGGCTGAACATCGGTGAGGCGAGTGTCGCCATCGCCGCGGCATCGCCGCACCGCGCCGACGCATTCGCCGCGTGCCGGTACGCAATTGAGCGGATCAAACAGATCGTGCCCATCTGGAAGCACGAATACTTCGAGGGCGGCGACGTGTGGATCGAAGGCGCGACCGCTGACCCGGACGATCGCGCGGCACGTGAATACGCCTTGAGGATGGCATGCACATAACCGTGCGGCTATTTGCGAGACTGCGTGAGCTCGCCGGCTCGGGCGAGCTGATGCGCGAGGTGCCGGCTGGCGCGACGGTGGGCACGATTTGGGCAGCCCTCGTGAATGAGTGTCCGGAGCTGGCGCCGTACGAGCGATCGATTTCGTGCGCGGTCAACGCCGACTATTCGCGGTTCACCGCGGCGGTATCGGACGGCGACGAAGTGGCATTCCTGCCGCCAGTGTCGGGCGGCTAGGCGGTTCGGGAGCACCTCCCAGAACTTTTCAGGCAAAGGATGATTCGTGTTCGACAAGTTGACGGCGCTCGAGGGTAAGTACGAGGAGTTGACGGCCTCACTCGCGCGGCCGGGTGTACAGAACAACCCCAGCGAGTATCGAAAGCAGGCCAAGGCGCTCGCTGAGATCGAACCGATTGTCGAGAAGTTCCGCGAGTACAAAGGCGTGGACACGGCGATCTCGCAAGCCGGAGAGTTGGTGAACAGCGCCGACCCGGATATGCGGGCGCTGGCGGTGGAAGAGATCGCAGCTCTGAACACCAGGAAGGGCCTGCTGACCGACGAGCTGAAGATGCTGCTGGTCCCCAAGGATCCGAACGACGAGCGCAACGTGCTGGTCGAGATTCGTGCCGGGACCGGCGGTGAGGAGGCGGCGCTGTTTGCCGGCGAGCTCTACCGCTGCTACACGCGCTATGCCGAACGCCAGCGCTGGCGGATCGAACTCATGTCGTTGAGCGAGGCGGACCAGGGCGGTATCAAGGACGTGGTGGTCAACATCCAGGGCAAGGGCGCCTACAGCAAGCTGAAGTACGAAAGCGGCGTCCACCGGGTCCAGCGCGTCCCGGCAACCGAGGCGAGCGGCCGCATCCATACCTCCGCGGCAACGGTCGCCGTTCTGCCCGAGGCCGACGACATCGACATTCAGATCAACGAGAAAGACCTCCGCGTCGAGACCTTCTGCTCGAGCGGGCCCGGTGGGCAGAGCGTGAACACGACCTATTCGGCCGTGCGTATCACGCACATCCCCACTGGGACGGTCGTGTCGCAGCAGGACGAGAAGTCGCAGATCAAGAACCGCGCGAAGGCGCTCAAAGTGTTGCGGACCCGCCTGTACGAAGCCGAGCTGCAGAAACAGCAGGACGCGATCGCGAAGGAGCGGAAGGGACAGGTCGGGTCGGGCGATCGATCCGAAAAGATTCGCACCTACAACTTCCCACAGAGTCGAGTCACCGACCATCGCATCAACTTCACGACGCATCAGCTGCAAAGCGTGATGGACGGGAACCTGGATGAGCTCATCGACGCGCTGACGACGCACTACACGGCCGAGAAGCTGAAGGAAGCGACCCAGGCGTGACCATCCGCGATCAGATCGTCGCGGCTCGCGCGCGTCTGATGGCGGCCAAGATTGCTCCTGATGAAGCCGCGCGCGACGCTGCCTTGCTGGCCAGGCACGTGCTTGGGTGGGACGCGGCCGCGCTCGTTGCTCGCGAGCACGAGCCCACGCCTGAGGGGTTCGCCGCGTCGTTTGCAACGCTCGTCGATCGTCGCGTCGAGCGCGAACCGATGGCGTACATCCGTGAAACGCAGGAGTTCTGGGGTCGAACCTTCGAGGTCTCCGCCGGCGTGTTCATTCCACGTCCGGAAACCGAGTTGATCGTCGAAGAGACACTCTATCGGGTTGCGCGCGGGGCCGTCGTGCAGACCCTGTGCGATGTCGGCACCGGCTCAGGCTGTCTCGCGCTGACCCTGGCTGCTGAGCTTCCCATGTCGCAAGTGACCGCCACCGACGTGTCGCCGACTGCTCTGGAAGCGGCCCGCGCCAACGCCGAACGGTTTCATCTCAGCCCCCGAGTAGATTTCCGGCTCGGCGAGTACTTGGCGGACGCATCAGGGTCGTTCGATTTGATCGCGTCTAACCCTCCGTACATCGCGGAACGAGAACATGGATCGCTCCCACCCGAGGTGCGCGACTTCGAACCACCGGGAGCCTTGTTGGCGGGACCTGACGGTCTGCGCGCTATTCGCGAGCTGGTGCGGCTCGCACCGACGGTGCTGCGTGAGGGAGGCCTGCTGATCTTCGAGATGGGGCACGACCAGAGCGCAAGAGTGGCCGCGTTGGTTTCCGGCTCGCGCGACCTGCGTCTCCTGCACATTCGACCTGACCTTCAAGGTTACGCACGAGTCGCCGTCGTTCAGCGCCGGGACCGAAAATGAGGTGAGGTCGACCTACTTTTCGAGACCGAACCGATCACTCCAGCGCTACAGCGATCGGCGTCCGATTCCCAGCAGCCGCGCCGCTTCGGCCTTGTTGCCGCGCGTTTCTTCGAGCACGCGCCGAATCTGCTCGCGCTGTAGGGCGTCGAGGCGCCTCGGAGGCTGCCAGGCCGCCCGGTCGCGCACGAGGGTAGTTGGCTCAGCCGGCGGAGTCGAGGTCATGGCGCCCGGTCTCACCGGTAATCACAAGCGTGCGGGCATGCGGCGCCAGCCGGCGGATGGTGTCGAAGAGCTGCTGCATGTCGGGACTGCGGCCGATCATGCCGTTGAACTCGAATCGTCGGGCCAGCTCGGCGTCCGCTCGATGCAACTGTTCCCGGCGGGCGATGCTGAAGTTGACCGTCAGCAGCAGTTCCTTCAAGCGATCGAAGGCCACCGGCTTGCTGATGTAGCCCAAGGCTCCGGCCTTCACGGCCTCGAGGGCGCGCTCTTCTTCAGGCTCAGTGCTCATCAACTAGAGCCAGTCCAAAAGCGCGAGTTCTGCGTTCTGACATACTGTCGCCATGAGCTGCCTTTTCTGCCGCATCATCGCCGGCGAGATTCCAGCCTCGACCGTCTACGAAGACGCGGACCTGCTGGCGTTCAACGACATCAACCCGCAGGCCCCGATGCACGTGCTCATCGTGCCCAAGAAGCATGTGGCCACGCTGAATGACCTGGTCGTCGCCGACGATCGGCTCATTGGCGCGATGGTGCGTCGAGCTGCCGCGATCGCCCAGGAGAGGGGTTACGACACGGCCGGGTACCGCACCGTCTTCAATACCAACGCGCAAGCCGGACAGTCGGTGTTTCACGTGCACCTGCACGTGCTCGCCGGCCGCTCAATGACCTGGCCTCCTGGGTGAAGAGAAGAAAGAAGACAGAAGAAAGAAGCAAGAAAGCTTGTCTTTGTTTAGCGGGTGAGTCTACCGGACCGTTGCGGGCGGCGCGAGTGCGATCCTCGGCTGCGGACTGCGGAGGAGCTCGGGCAGGATCACGGCGGCGTCCAAGTTACGTTGCTGAATCGTGCGC
>JBOGIV010000569.1:0-5191 GCA_050747925.1 Vicinamibacterales bacterium | reverse complement strand
CCGACCCCCGACCGCCAACCCCCGACCTCCGACGAGCGCGAGCGAAGCCGTGATGATCTATGGCTGCGGCCCCGAGCCGATGCTCGCCGCCGTGGCCAGGATCGCCGCGAAGTATCATCAGCCTTCGCAAGTGTCAGTCGAGCGTGTGATGGGCTGCGGCCTTGGCGGCTGTTACAGCTGCGTCGTCCCGGTGCGGCACGGCGACGAGCATGCGCATCTGGTGCGATCGTGCATCAACGGCCCGGTCTTCGACGGCGCCGAGCTCGTTTGGGACTAAGGGAAGGCATCCGCCTCCGCTCGCGCAGTTTCGTCGTGCGAACTCTGGCGAGATGGCGCGCCGAAGCAGCAAGGCTGCGAAGGCGGCCAGAAGGCAGAACGTGGATCTCTCAGTGCAGATTGGTCGCCTGACGCTGCCCAACCCGCTCATCGCGGCCAGCGGCTGCTTCGGCTACGGCCTGGAGTACGAGCACGTCGTCGATCTGTCGATGCTGGGTGGCGTCGCCGTCAAGGGTTTGTTCCTGAGCGAGCGCGACGGACATCCTCCGCCGCGGATCGTGGAAACCCCGGCCGGCATGATCAACGCCATTGGTCTTCAAGGCATTGGCGTCCACCGCTTCGTCAAGGAGAAGCTGCCGCTCCTCAAGCAACATGGCGCTCGGACGATCGTCAACGTGTGCGGGAGCACGCTGGATGAGTACGTCGAGGTCACGAGAGTGCTCTCGCAAGCTGAAGGTGTCGCCGCGATCGAGCTGAACATCTCGTGCCCGAACATCAAGGAAGGCGGCCTTCAGTTCGGCTGCAGTCTCACCGGCACCTACGACGTCGTGAAGGCGGTGAGGAACGCGACGCACCTGCCGGTGATCCCCAAGCTGACACCGAATGTGACCGATGTTGGCTCGTTTGCCCGCGCCGCGGAAGACGCCGGCGCCGACGCGGTGTCCCTCGTCAACACGTTCCTGGCGATGGCCATCGACGTGGAAACGCGTCGGCCCAAGATCACCAACGTCATGGGCGGCCTCAGCGGTCCGGCCATTCGCCCGATCGCAGTCCGCATGGTATGGGAGTGCTTCCAGCTCGTGAAGATCCCCATCATTGGCATGGGCGGGATCACCGACGCGCATGACGCCATCGAGTTCATGCTCGCCGGCGCCACTGCTGTCCAAATCGGCACGCAGAATTTCGTCGATCCGTTCGTGTGGACGAAGGTCCTCGACGGCCTGAAAGACTACATGTCCCGTCACCACATCTCGCGCATCAGCGACCTCATCGGCGCGTTCGATCCGACACCGGCAAAGGCCGCCGAAAAAACGCATGTCTGATTTGGTGTTTGGCGAATGAACCCCGTGCTCGTGGCGCTCGACGTCGAGTCGGGCGCCAAGGCAATCGCGCTCGCGGACGCGCTGCGCGGCGCCGTGGGCGGCTACAAGGTCGGCAAGCAGCTCTTCACGGCCGAGGGTCCGGCGCTGGTTCGCCACCTGTCGGAGCGTGGTGACAGGGTGTTCCTCGATCTGAAATTCCACGACATCCCGAATACGGTCGCCGGCGCTGTGCAGTCGGCGGTGGCGACAGGCGCCTGGATGATCAACGTTCACGCCTCGGGCGGGGGCGCGATGATGCGCGCCGCCGCGGACGCAGCGACACGCGCCGCCGCGGCAGGTGATCGCGAACGTCCGCTGGTGATCGGCGTCACGGTGCTCACGAGTCTCGATGCCTCAGCTCTCGTTGAAGTCGGCGTCACCCGCAGACTGCTCGATCAGGTCGTCCACCTCGCCAGACTGGCCAGGGACTCGGGGCTCGACGGCGTCGTGGCCTCGCCGCAAGAGACGCCAGCGATTCGAGACGCATGCGGACACGACTTTCTGATCGTCACGCCCGGCATCCGGCCGGCAGGTCACGAAGGGAAGGACGATCAGGCGCGCACGTTGTCGCCGAGAGACGCGATCGCCGCCGGGTCGAGCTACTTGGTGATTGGCCGGCCGATTACCGGCGCGAAGAACCCTCGCGAAGCGGCGGAGTCGATCGCCGCCTCGCTGGTTTGATGTAGAGGCGAGTCTTCAGACTCGCCTTCCAGCCGAAGGCGGGTCTAAAGACCCGCCTCTACTCGCTACTTCGCGGTGATGATGAAGTGGCCGCGGCGGTTCTGCTGCCAGCAGGTTTCATCTTTCGTCGTGCAGAAGGGCGACTCTTTGCCCTTGCTCACGATGTTGACCCGCTCGGCCGGCACGCCCAGGCTCACCAGGTACGCTTTCACAGCGCTCGCGCGACGTTCTCCCAGACCCAGGTTGTACTCGGTCGTCCCGCGCTCGTCGCAGTGGCCCTCAACCATGATGCGCGTGCTCGCCCAGCGCTTGATCCAGTTCGAGTTCGTCGACAGCGCGCTCTGTGAGGACGGCGTGATCGTCGCCTGATCGAGATCGAAGAACACATCACCCAGCGGTCGCTCGGCGTTCAGCTGATCGAGTGACTTGCGCGCGAAGATCTCATCCTCGGTGAGAGCCGCTGGTTTCGGCGCCGCTGCCGGCGGCGGTGGTGGAGCCGGTGGTTTTGGTGGTGGCGCCGCCACTGTCGGGGGTGGCGCTGGAGGTGGGGGGGGCGCTGGAGCCGGCGCTTTCTTCGCGCACGCAGCCGCACCTATCGCCAGCGCGAGGCAGAGCGAAGCAATCCCAAACATCCGTTGATACAGACTCATCGTCATTCCGCTCTCCTGCGTCAGGTTGGACTCGGGCCTGATTTGTTGCCGCAGATTAGCGGTTCGATTCTCCTGGTGTCAACGAAATCTGGACCTGCGCGCCGAGAATTCTGAGGCCCAGTCGCCGAAAATCGCCGCCCCCTCCACGTTGGGCAGGGACAAACGTCTCGTCGGTTTCGACGGTCAGCAGCCCGCCCGAGGCAGCGATCGCCTCCGCCGGCACGTCAACCGTCCATTCCCTCGTGTCGCCGACCGTTGTCGACGCCACTTCTTGTGCACCCGCCATGATCCGCACCCGAGGTGCGCGATCGAAATAGCGCAGCGGGTTCTCAATGGGCAGCGTCAGGCTCGTCGCACGGGCGGGCCCGACGATGCGAAGCGTGGACGTGTCGGTGGTCCAGCGCCAGACGCCCAGGGCCGGCGAGTACTCGGCTTCGTTCCAGCCGCTGTCGAACCCCCACATCATCGTCCCGGCGTCCTGCACGTCGAACTGCTCGACGGCGGTTGGTATCGCCGCACCGCCGTTGACGGCCTCCGATTGCACAGTCATTTGGGCAAAGACGCCATCGCCGGCCAGCCCGCCGGCCGGAATGTCGAAAACACGAAGGAAAAAACCAGGAGGCGCTTCCCACTCCTGAAGGACGGTCTCGTCCATCTTCACGCGAAAGCGAGCAGACGGCTGCCCGGCCGCAGCCAGGTTGCGACCCCCGATCAGAACCCGCGAAGGCGCCGCTCGGCGTCGTACCCACGCCGTAATCGGCCCGATCGACGGACCTTGGCCCATCACGCCAGCCATACCCGCCGTCTCCGGCGTCAGCGCCCAGCCTGCTTCGACAAACCAGCCAGGCGCGGTGAGCCGGTACCACTGAACGGCAGAGGGGCGCATGCCGCCAAATGCTGGTCTGGAGACGAGCGGCCATCGGATGTCGGTAACATCCCGCCGGCTTTGTGGGTCAACGAGTGCGAGGTCGGACCGAACCGGATCGGCGAGCAACCACAACGGCTCGTCGTGACCACTCCTCCAATACTTCATCCACTCGAGCCACTCCAGCCGAGGCGGCGACGGTAATTGCGGCTCGAGACCCACATTCTCGGCTTCGAGCGGCCGTCTGAACGTTTGGTGCAACGCCAACGCACCCGGTCGGACCCGCTTGGCTTCCGCCTGCATGGCCGCAATCACGCGCACCGTCGGGCTCGGCTCAGCGCCGTACGCCACCAGCACCGGGCTCGCCACGGCGACCGCCCAAATCGAAATCGCGGCAGCAACGACTGGCGCCGCCACCTCGGCGGCCAGCCCCACGCCGCGGGCCGCCAGGAAGGCCACGGCCGGGACGATGGGGAGGGCGTAGCGGACAAAGGCGGTGTCCTGGAAGACGAGGTGAAAGAGCAAATACGGAGCGGTCATCGCGACCAGAGCCACCATCGATCGCCGCTCTCGCCACCCGACCTGCACGAAGCCAAACGCCGCCAGAGCGAGGACGACGGTGGCCAGCGTGGGCGAATCCCAGGGATAGACGAAGGTCCTCAACAACGCGAAGGCGCCGGTGCGAGGCGTCGGGTTGAGATAGAGCATCTCGCCGGCGGCGAGGTCCTCACCGGCCTGGCTGCCTAAAGCCGCCAGGTACGACGAGAGCCCTCCGCTGGCGACCACCAAGGGCAGAGTCCAAGCCAGCGCGCCGGCGCCGAAGCTGATCGTGCTTCCCAGAACGGCGCCTGCGACGCCGCGGCCAACGCGATCGAGCAGCACCAACAGCAGCAATGGCACGGTGAACCAGACGGTCTGCGATCGGACGCCGATGCTGATGGCCGAGAAGAGGGCGCCCAGCACGATCATTCGGCCTGACGCAGACATCGCTTCTGCTGTCAGCCGCCGGTCGCCGCCTGCCCTGAGCGAGGTCGAGAGCGTGGCGCTCGGCCGAGTCGAAGGGTCTGGCGAAGGTGTCTGCCGCCGCCACGCCGTCAGCAGACACGCTTGCGCGGCCATCGCCACGGCGAAGCCCGGCAGGTCGCTCATCGGCCGGACGGCGAGATACCAGAAGAGCGGACACGAGATGGTGATGGTGGTCGCGGCCAGGGCTGTGAGATTGATCGTCCCGCTCGCCCTGAGCGAGTCGTCCCGAGCGCTCTCGGGACGACGAGTCGAAGGGCTTGCGATGGTTAGCGCGTCGAACAGGCGATAGAGCAACCAGATGGACGCCAGTCCCGACAGCAACGAGAGGATCGCGAGCGCTCCGGCTTCGATGGACGACTCCGGCGCATCACTCAACAGGCCGAGCGTGCCGACGGCGATCTTGCCGGCGGCGATGTAGATGGGGTATCCGGGCGGATGCGGGCGATGCTGGGCGACGTCAAAGTCGCGGACGCCAAGCGCGAAATTGACCGAGTCGATGTCTTCGAGCGACGACGCCAGAAACGGGACGTGCGCGACGGCGAAGACGATTGCCAGTGCGACCAAGAATCGGCTTGCCCTGAGCGAGGCGAGATCGGTTCGCCGGGTCAACG
>JBOGIV010000568.1:0-7876 GCA_050747925.1 Vicinamibacterales bacterium | reverse complement strand
GAGTGGTTCAAGCGGTCTAACTATTTGTAGACATCTCCCGCGGCCCACAACCACGCTAGTTCGAGTCTCGTGAATCACTGGCAACGCCTTGACTGGGCGCCGATTCTAGCAGACCACCACGTGGGAGCGATTCGTGCCTATGTGCAACGACCATTGAGCGCCAAACTGAACTCCCCCACCACTCGGGGAATATGTGTCAGCGGTCACACGCAACCAGATCGAGGCGCACAGGCCCAAACTGCCTGCAAGCGGGGATCGACGCGCAAACTGCCATGTCCCACCGATCCACCGTGCTACACTGCCGGCCCGGCCTCAGGCTCACTGCATGGCGCAGCGCATTGCCATTCGGCTCCACGTCGCCAGCGCCCTTCGGTGGCTCGGCACGCTCTATCGCAACCCCGCAGACGCCCTCAAGGAACACGTCAGCAACGCCATCGACGAGCACATCAAGGCGTTGGCCGCGGGCACGGCGCTCGACCAGTGCAATGTCCTCTTCACGCTGGATCGCCGGCATATCGTCATCGACTATCCCTACGGCATGAGCCGGATCGAGATCGAAACGGCCCTCCAGCGTGTCGCCGACTCGGCCAAACGCAGTGGCTCGGCGCGCACCATCGGTCGCCTCGGGATCGGGATCTTCAGCTTCCAGCAGGTCGGCCGTCGCTGCGAGTTCTTCACCAGGAAGACGCTGGCATCCGAGACACTGCGCGTCGCCCTCAAAGAGGGCGCCGATGAAGCAAACGTGGAAGGCGCTCTGGCACGGGATCGGCTGGAGCGACCCGGACTGCGAGTGGTCATCTCCGATCTAAAGTTCGACCCCACCCGTGCGCGCGGACCGCTCGCCCCCGACGCGCTGCGCCGTTATCTCGCCGAGAAGTTCGAAAGCTACCTCCGCGAAGGCTGGCTGACCATCGATATCCAGACCGGGATGGGCCGGTTCACGGTGACCCCAGTGCGCATCCGGCTGCCCCGTTTGCTTGCCGACCTTCGCGAGCTGGCTCTGCCAGGGGCGGCGGACAAGAAGATTCGACTCGAGCTGTTCTTCGATCCTTCCGGCCGCGGAAAAGTGGCCGTTCGCCATCGCGGCGTCACCATCGTCGACGATCTCGCCACCCTCTCGGCCTACGGACTCGAGGCCAGCGCGTGGGCACGCGGATCCGTGCGCGGCGTCATCGATGCGGATTTCCTCACGCCGCTGCCGGCCCGCTCTGGCTTCGAGGAGAACCAGGAATGGGTGGCGCTGCTCGACCTCCTCGATCGGTACCTGCCGACGCTCGAAGCCGAGCTCGATGGCCACCTCGCCACACAGCGAGCCCAGCAATCGTCGGAGGTGGGCGAGCGAGCGCTACGAATCGCCCGCGATATTCTGGATCTCGACGAGTTCCGCGATCTGGCGTTGCCCGGAGGCCTCGCCAAGCGCGGCCGGCCCGATCCAGACCTCCCGCCGCAACCGGCGCGGCGCGCGCGGAAGGGAGCGACCAGACGAGACCCATCGCCCGCTCCGGGCGATCGCGCGTCGGCGAGAGGGCGCCGCATCCGCTACGAGGAATTGCCGTTCGAGGTAGGGTCGGGCGCTCACAGCCGCTTCGTCGCCGGCGTGGTCCAGGCCAATACGCTGCATCCCGACTACCAACACGCGGCGCGCTCGCTGGAGACGCGACTCGTGTACGCCGCGCTGATGATCGGCAAGGAGTCCATCGCCTTCAACGATCGGACAGGCACCGCTGGCGACTACCTCGAGAAGCTGCTGGACTTCTATTTCAAGCTGAATGCCAGACGTCCGCAGCGCGCGCGACGCCGTGGCAGCGCCGCACGCGAGCAGGAGCGGCTGGACCTCGACCGATAGTTCGCCTTCACGGGCGCGTCACGCGCCATCGTCGTAGCGATCAAGCCCGGTATGACTAGTGGTTCGTATCAGTTGATACGAGCCACCAGCTTCCGCCCTGCGAGCCTGCTTGGATCGGCGTTCGGCTTAGGAATGTACTTCGTGACCCAGCCGCCATCCCAGCTCGCGATATACACATTGCGATCCTGGTCCACGTCGATCTGATGCGGCCGCGACAGGCCACCGGCAAAGCCGCCTCGCGTTCCACCGTAAGTACCCCAGTGATACTGGAGCACGCCCTCCAGGTTGTACTTAATTAAGTATCCGGTTCAGCGCAGCAGACACGACCCAAACGCCATCGTTCTCGTCGAAATAAATTCCGACGGGGTCGGTGACGTCGGGCCATTGCTCGATGAACTCGCCTTTCTCCGTGAACACCTGAATACGGTTGTTCGTACGATCGGCGATATAGACGCGCCGCTCGCGATCCACCGCCACCCCGTGCACCAGGTCGAACTGTCCCGGCCCGCTCCCGAGCTCTCCCTACTGCATCATGTACTCGCCGTTCGCCTTGTACCTGATGATGCGTGAGTTCCAGTAGCCGTCAGCCAGCAGGAAGCTGCCATCAGGGAGGAACGCCAAGCACGCTGGATCGCCGTAGTCGAACGGACCCGGCTTGGGGTTCGCCCGCGCCTCGGCCCGGTTCCGGGGATCGTGGCCGTCGCCAAGCCGCATCACCAGCTGTTTACCGTCGTTGGTGAACTTGAGGATTGACATGTGGACATCACGACCGCCGCCGCGCTCGATGACCCAGACGTGGCGTTCAGGATCGTAGGGACTGATGTAGACCTGGTGTGGCTTGTTCAAGATGGAGTCCCATTGTTGCCACCGCTCGACGATCTCGCCATTTCTGTTGACGACCACCAGATAGTTGGTTCCGTTCGGGCGCTCCTCATTCCGCCGATTCCGGTCGCCCCAAACAGCCACGATGATTCGGTCGGGAGTATCCGCCGCAAGACCGGACACCTCGCCCCACGTCCAGACCGAATCGTGCTCCGGCGCTGGCTTCCACCAGTCGGCCACGGCTTCGTACGCCCCGTTCCGGTCGTCCCCACCCTTGACCGCCGTTCCTAACCTGGGCGCGGCCTGCTGCTGACCGACACAACCGGGAGACACCGCGACTCCGATCGCGATTCCGAGAACCACGGCCCAGCCAACAGGGGAAGCCGGCAGATGCGATCTGGGGCGCATCCTCATAACCGATCGAAGTTTTTTTCGATTTCTCGCCTGGTGATGCGCAGCATTACAGGCCGGCCGTGCGGACAGACCGTCGAGTAGGCGGTCGCCCTCAGCTCCTCGAGAATATGGCCCATCTTCTCAAACGTCAGCGGATAGTTTGCCTTCACCGCCGCATGACACGCCATCGTCGCCGCGATCTGCTTCAGCGCTTCTTCGATCCGCAGCCCTCGATCGAGCCCCTCGAGATCGTCGGCAAGGGCGCGAAGCGCTGCGTCGCACTCATCGGGAGGCAGAAGCGCCGGCACGGCCGTCACTTTCACGCTATCGCCGCCAAACTCCTCGATATCAAATCCAAACCGGGCGAGCTCCGCGGAACGCTGCAGCAGGGCCTGGCGTTCGCCGGGCGGCAATTCCAGGAGAACGGGGACGAGCAGGAGCTGGCTCTCGAGCGGCTCGGTATCAAGCCGCTGCATGATGCGTTCGAACAACACGCGCTCGTGGGCGACGTGCTGGTCGATCACGCAGATGCCTTCGTCGTCGATGGCCAGGATGAAGGTGTCGCGAAACTGGCCCAACGGAATCATGGGGCGGATCGACGATGGTTCTGGTCGGAGGTTCTGGGCGGGGGTTCCATCGCGACGGTTCTGAACGTCGGAACCTCCGCCAGGAACCGTCGTCGAACCTTCGTCAGGAACCGTCGTCGAACCTTCGTGCAGAACCCTCGTGTGCGTCGCCCATCGACTCGTGTAGACGCCTCCGGCGAGTGCGCCCGGGATGGCCGGTTGGAGAGGTCTTCCCGGAAGAATGTCCGACGGCCGCAGCGTCAGTTCAGGTGCTGGTCCTTTGCCGAGCGCGTCTCCGAGCGCGTAGCGCACGACTTGGTGTACGAACGATTGATCGCGAAATCGGACTTCGGCTTTGGTGGGATGCACGTTCACATCGACGCGATCCGGGGGCATTTCGAGGAAGAGGTGTACCTCAGGACTGCGTTCCTTATTGGTGGCAACGCTATAGGCGTCGTAGATTGCGTGCGCGATCGTCTTGTCCTTCACAATCCGGCGATTCACGAACACGTGCTGCGGTCCTCGTGTCGGCCCCTGCTCTGCCAGCGCCGCAATAAAGCCGTAGAGGCGCAAGCCTCCTGACTCACGGTCGACACGAACGAGATCCTGTCGGTCGCCGTACAACTGATAGAGGCGATCGGAGAGATCCGACACCGGCGGAACCTCTATCAGTTTTCTCGCCGCGCTCAGGAGTGTGAACCCGACTTCGGGGTAGCAGAGCGCCAACTGGGTCACGAGCCTGGAGACCTGCGTCGCCTCGGCCGTATCTGATTTCAGGAACTTTCGCCGGGCAGGAAGGTTGTAGAACAGGTCGGCGACCTCGACCATTGTGCCTTCCGGCCCGCCCGACTCCATGACGGACTCGATGACGCCGGCGTTCACGCGGATTTCAGTGCCGCTGGAGGCGCCGCGCTCACGCGACCGGAGTCGAAAGTGCGAGACCGACGCAATCGATGGGAGTGCCTCGCCTCGAAAGCCCAGGGTCGTGATGGCGCCGAGATCGTCGGCCCGCCGAATCTTGCTCGTGGCATGTCGCTCCAGACAGAGCCGGGCATCTTCGGGCTCCATCCCGATGCCATCGTCTTCGACGCGGAGGAGCTTCTTGCCGCCGTACTCCATCGCCACCGTGACGCGAGTGGCGCTGGCGTCGATGGCGTTTTCGATCAGCTCTTTGGCGACGGAGGCCGGGCGCTCGACGACCTCGCCAGCCGCAATCTGGTTGGCGAGGTCGTCTGGCAGGCGCCTGATGCGGCCCATGTGGACCTAGTCGCCGACTTTCACGGACAGCGCCGCTTGAGCCGCGGCGAGCCGGGCCACCGGCACCCGATACGGTGAGCAGCTCACGTAGTCGAGCCCGACCTCGTGGAAGAAGTGGACCGAAGCAGGGTCGCCTCCGTGTTCGCCGCAGATACCCAGCTTCAAGTCCGGACGAGTGGACCGTCCTTTTTGCACCGCCATCGCGACGAGCTGCCCCGTTCCGGCAGCATCGAAGGTCGCAAACGGATCCTTTTCCAGGATCTTTTTGTCCTGATAGACACGCAGGAACTTGCCCGCGTCGTCTCTCGAAAAACCGAAAGCCATTTGCGTGAGGTCGTTCGTGCCAAACGAGAAGAACTCCGCATCCCGAGCGATCTCGTCTGCAATCAAAGCGCCACGGGGCACCTCGATCATCGTACCGATCAGGTACTTGACCTTGACGCCCTGCTCCTTCATCACGTCAGCCGCGATGCGGTCGACGAGCACTTTCTGGTCCTTGAGCTCTTTCACGAGTCCGACAAGTGGGATCATGATTTCGGGCACGACCTTCAGGCCTTCCTTGCTCAATTGACACGCGGCCTCCAGAATCGCCCGCGTCTGCATCTCGGTGATCTCCGGATAGGTGATGCCGAGACGGACACCCCGGTGACCGAGCATGGGATTGAACTCGTGCAATTGCTCGACGCGCGTCTGGAGCCGCCGCGTCTTGGTGAGCTCGGGTCCCTTGCTCCCATTGGACTCGAGCACGGCGATCTCGACCATGAGCTCCTCACGCTTCGGGAGGAACTCGTGTAGTGGAGGGTCGATGGTGCGAATCGTCACCGGCCTGCCCTTCATGGCCTTGAACACGCCGTAGAAGTCGTCGCGCTGCATCGGGAGCAGCTTGTTGAGGGCTTTGCGACGATCGGCTTCGTTGTCGGCAAGGATCATTCGCTGCACGATCGGGATGCGGCCCTCGCCGAAGAACATGTGTTCGGTCCGGCAGAGGCCGATGCCCTCGGCGCCAAACGCGATCGCGGTATCGGCCTGATCGGGTTGATCGGCATTCGCGCGAACACCGAGCCGGCGGAACTTATCGGCCCACTCGAGGAGCTGGCTGAAGCGCTGGAAGATGGCGGACTGCGCCGCCTTCAGCTTGCCGCCGACAACCTGAAGAATCTCGCTCGGCTGCGACGAGACCCTGGTGAATTTCACCTCTCCCGTGAGGCCGTCGAACGCGATGTCTTCCCCTTCGCGGACGGTCTGGCCCTTCACCGTGACGCTCTTACCGTGCTCGTCGATGACGAGCTCGCCGGCGCCGACAATCGATGGCTTCCCCATCTGCCGTCCGACGACCGCCGCGTGTGACGTCATGCCGCCGGTTGCAGTCAGAATGCCTTGCGAGACCCACATGCCGTGGATGTCATCGGGAACGGTTTCACGGCGGACCAGGACCACTGGCTTGCCCTGATTCGACCATTCGACGGCCGTATCCGCCGAGAAGACCGCCTGGCCGCACGCCGCGCCGGGAGAAGCGGGCAGCCCGCGGGTGACGGCGGGAATCTGCTCCCACTCTTTCTTGTCGAAGCCAGGCGCGAGCAGTTGCGTGAGCGCTTCCGGATCGACCAACAGCACCGCCTCTTTGGGCGTGACCAACTTCTCCTTCACAAAATCAGTGGCGATCACGACGGCCGCATAACCCGTGCGCTTGCCGCTCCGAGTCTGCAGCATGTAGAGCTTCTCGTCTTGAATCGTGAACTCGAAATCCTGAATGTCCTTGTAGTGACGCTCGAGTCGCGTTGAGATATCGCGCAATTGCTTATAGGCTTTCGGCATCACACGCTCGAGCTCCCGGATCGGCTGCGGCGTGCGGATGCCGGCGACCACGTCTTCGCCCTGCGCGTTGATCAGGAACTCGCCGAAGAACTCCTTCGCACCAGTCGCGGGGTTTCGAGTGAAGCCGACGCCCGTGCCCGACCGATCGCCAGTGTTGCCGAAGACCATCATCTGAACGTTGACGGCTGTGCCGATGGAGTCGGGAATGTCGTAGATCCGGCGGTACTCTTTCGCGCGCGCGTTGTTCCACGAGCGGAAGACCGCATTGCGCGCCATCTTCAACTGGTCGCCGGGGTTCTGTGGAAATGGCTTCCCCGTGTGCTTTTTGACCACGGCCTTGTAGGCGGCGATCACTTCCCGCAGCGAGGCCTCGTCAAGCGCTGTATCCGTGGACGCACCCTTCGCCTGTTTGATCGACTCGAACTCGTGCTCGAACGCGCTTTTCGGAATCTCGAGGACAACGCTGCCGAACATCTGGATGAAGCGGCGGTAGCTGTCACACGCGAAACGGCCGTTGCTGGTGCGCTTCTTCAACCCTTCGACCGCATCGTCATTCAGGCCGAGGTTCAGAATCGTGTCCATCATGCCGGGCATCGAAAACTTCGCGCCCGACCGCACTGACACCAGCAACGGGTTGCTCGTCGACCCTAGCGTTGCGCCGGCGCTCTTCTCGAGCTTCTTCAGCTGGGCGCCGATTTCGGTCTCGATGCTCGCGGGCAGCTGCCCGCCCTTTGCGTAATATAGGTTGCAGGCCGCGGTAGAAATGGTGAACCCGGGCGGCACGGGCAGGCCGGCGTTGGTCATTTCGGCAAGACCAGCGCCCTTCCCACCGAGCACCTCCTTCATGTGCCGGTTGCCTTCCGCCTTTCCATCGCCAAAAAAGTAGACGTACTTACTCTTCGTGTTGCGCTTCGTGTTGCGCTTCGTCTTCGGCATCAATGAGTCCTCTATTTCTCCTCTGGAACAATTTCTGACACATCAGCCAGCTGAAGGATCAACCGTTCGAGCCCCTTCAACAACCGCAGCCGTGCCTCGCGAACCGCGGGATCTTCAGCCATCACGAGCACGTCGTCGAAGAACCGCGCAACCGTCGGTCCAGCCTTTGCACACTCGGCAAAGGCATTACGGTAGCCGCGGCCTGTCTCCAGCGTCGCTTCAATCACCGGCCGCAGTCGAT
>JBOGIV010000567.1:0-5714 GCA_050747925.1 Vicinamibacterales bacterium | reverse complement strand
GGCTACTACAACGCGCCCACCGTGACGCACATCGCCACCGCTGAAGGCACGACCGACGCGGATGGGCGCGGAAGCGCCAGCTTCACGTTGCCCGACCAGACGGGCAGCTTCCGCGTGACGGTGTCTGCACCCAGCAACGACAGAACGGTAAAGGGCCAGACGTGGCTATGGGTGCCTGGTCCGAGTGACGCGGCGAGCATTGATGCGGGAGATCGCTATCTCGAGCTCCTCGCCGATCGAAAGACGTATCAGCCGGGAGACAGCGCTCGACTGATCGTACGAGGCGAGACGGTCAGCGGTCCGATTCTCGTCAGCAAAGAAGGCCAGCACGTCTCTTGGTACCGCGTGCTGCGCCCGGCAGCGACCGATCCGATCGAGGTCCCGATCGAGGCGGGCGACGTCGGCGATGTGTACGTGAGCATCGCGTATTTACGCGATGGACGTCTCTATCGCGCCGAGCGCCGCCTCGGGGTTCCTGCCACGGCGCGCACGCTCAACATCGCGGTCACCGCCGAGCAAGCCGTCTCCAAACCAGGAGAGCCGGGCGTCTTTATGGTGTCGGTGACCGATCAGGCCGGATCGCCGGTGCGTGCGCAGGTCAGCCTGGGCGTCATCGACGAAGCCGTCTACGGTGTAAAGCCCGATGAGACACCGGATCCGGTGCGCTTCTTCCATCGACGCGAATACACGCGCGTCGCCACTACATTCTCGCGCGAGTACTACTTCACGGGATTCTCAGGACGCGATCGGTTGCAGCTCGCACACCGGCGACGAAGGCCCTTCACGCTGGCCGACTTCAAGGGCGACAACCTGCCGCAGCCGGAGGTGCGCAAGGACTTCCCCGACGCGATCTACTGGGTCGGCAATCTCGTCACCGACGCTCAGGGAAAAGCGCGCGTGAGCGTCACGTATCCAGATGCCCTGACCACGTGGCGCCTGACGGCTCGCGCCATCACCGAGGACACGCGGGCAGGCGCGACGGTGGCGCGGACGACGACAACCAAGGATCTCATCGTGCGGCTCACGACGCCGCGCTTCCTCACCGAAGGCGACGAAGTGGTCGTGCCGACGATCGTTCACAACTATCTGCCGGAGCCGCGCGCGGCCGCCGTCACCGTCAAGGCCGAGGGCCTCGAGGAATTTCCGGCGCCCGCGTCGGCCGGTGGCTCAGCAAACCCGTTGGCGGCCGGGGAAGAGCGCCGCGACGACTGGCGATTTGCTGCCAAGGCCGTAGGAGCTGCCACGATCACCGCGACCGCCAAGACCGCCAGCGACAGCGATGCGGTCGAGTTGCCCGTGCCCGTCCTGCCCTACGGCCTGCGACGCGAAGCCGGCGCGAGCGGATCCATTCTGAACGCCGGAGAGGCGGTCGCTGAGCTCACGATTCCGCCAACGTCGAATCCGGCCTCGCGATCGATCTCCATTGCGCTAGCGCCATCGCTGGCCGGTTCGGTGCTCGGTGCGCTCGACTTCCTGACGTCCTATCCGTACGGCTGCACCGAACAGACGCTCTCGAGCTTTCTGCCGAACCTGCTCGTCACCCGTACGCTCACGGAGTTGAAGCTGGCGCCCACTGAACGGCTCTCCGCGCTCGATCGGCAGGTGACATCCGGGCTTCAGCGTCTCTACGACTATCAGCATGACGATGGCGGGTGGGGATGGTGGAAGGCCGATCAGAACCATCCGTTCATGACCGCATACGCGCTGTGGGGCCTGGATGAAGCGCGCCGTGCCGGAGTGAAGGTCAACGCCTTCCGCATTGGCAATGGCGTCCGGGCGCTGGCGAGGCTCTACGCGAGCTATCCACGAGCGGAGCCCGATCTCAAGGCCTACGAAGCGTATGTGCTGCAGCGCGCTTCGGCCGATCGGCCCGAGATTGTGTGGTACGAGGAGGGTAAGCAGAGCCGCTACACACAGGCTGCCGCGCGCGAGGAGCTTTGGGAGGCTCGGAGTCGCATGTCGGTGTACGGCCGGGCGCTTCTGCTCTTGCTCCTCGACGAAACGAAGGACGCGCGCGGGGATGAGCTCGCCCGCACGCTCGCCGGAGAAGCGCAAACGCGCGGCGATCTCACCTGGTGGGCCGTCGATCGCGATCCGCTGCTGTTGGATTCCAACGAGACGAGCATCGAGGCGACCGCCTTCGCGGTGCAGGCGCTCGCGCGACGCGATCCGAACAACCCCAACCTCGAGCGCGCCGTGCGGTGGATGATGCTGAACCGCACGTCCGGATACTGGTCCACGACCAAACAAACCGCCATGGCCATCTACGGTCTGCTGTCGTTCATGCAGGCGCGAGGGGAAGCGGCGCAGCCCTTTTCGGTGGACGTCTTCGTGAACGGCGCGAACCTCGGCCGCAAGACGTTTACCGCGGCGGCGACGCTGGCTCCGGATCCGATCGTGGTGACGGCGCCGGCGAATGCGGGCGCGAACCAGGTGAGGCTGGTCAAGCGCGAGGCCGGCACGGTCTACTGGTCGGCCGCCGCGACGTACTTCGACACGCAAGGAGCCGCGGCTCGCGCGGGGGATCGGCACCTTGCGGTGACGCGAAAGTACGCGGTGCTCACGCCGGTCACCGTTCGCGGCCGCATCCTGTATCGCGAGCAGCCGTTTACCGGCTCCGCACGACCGGGTGACGTCCTCACCGTTCGCGTTACGGTCGCTGGCGCTGCCGACTGGCGCTACCTGGTCCTCGAGGATCCGCTGCCGGCGGGCGTCGAGGCGATTCACGACACGACGGCCTATCCTCTGGAGCGTCAGGCCGCCAGCGCGTGGTGGTACGGATCGAGAGTCGAGTACCGCGACTCGAAGACCGTGTTTTTCCAGGAGAGCTTCGATCGCGGACGCTACGAGTACAGCTATCTCGTCCGCGTCATCGCGCCGGGTCAGTTCCGGGCAGTGCCTGCGCAGGTGTCCCCGATGTACGTGCCTGACGTCTTCGCGTCTTCCGAGCCGCAAGCCATGTCGGTGGCCACGCCGATTGGAGGCGCCAGGTAATGCGCCGGCTCTTCGGCATTACCGCGTGGCTTCTCATCGGTTCGGCGGCGGTGGCGAGCATCTATTGGGGGTTCCTGAACACGCCCGAGTCAACGATCCCGGCATTGCTGCTGTCTGCCGTCCTCGTGCTCATCACACTCGTCATCGCGGGGATCACTGTGAACGGCGCCTCGCTCGCGTGGTCGGTGGGCTGGTCGAACGCCGTCGTGAGGCGGTCGATTTCTGGCGTGCCCGCGTTTGTCGCGGCGGCGCTTGTCGCTGGTGCGATCTGGTGGGGCACCGCTCAAGCACTGTGGTGGGTCACGACCTACAGCGGTCAAATCAGCGCGTGGTTCATCGCCCGTTATGGTTGGGCTGACCCCTCACCGCTCTTCAACACCATCACGTGGGGCGGACGGTGGCTTCAGTGGGTCGTTGGACCCCTGCTCGCGCTGTCGTTGCTCGGATCGTTGCTGATCGGCGAGTGGTCAGCCGCACGCTGGCGCTGGCTGGCGCGCGGGCTCTCGCCGTTTCGTCTGACGCTCGCCACACTGTGGGTGGCGATCTTCGTCGCGGCGCCCTGGATCTATCTGCTGCCCTGGCGGCCACGCGGCGTGCCGCCGACGTCGATGGAGGTCGTCTTCGTCACCGCCAAACTCGGCGTCGTGGCGTTACTCATCACGATCGGCGCGTCGCTCGTCGTGCGAGAGAGCATTGATGGCGACAGATCTCGAGAGGGGCACGACAAAACCTAAAGGTTTGTCGCCACAACCGTCAGTGCAAGTGGCGAGCGACCTTTAGAGTCAAAGTGACGACAACCGTTTAGGTTTGTCGAAGTGTCGTCAAAGTGGCGACAAACCTTTAGGTTTGTCGAAGTGTCAACGAATCTCGTTCCACTTCTTGCCATCAGCCATCGCGCGGGCGAAGCACGCCTCCGCTCTCGCATAGGCCTCCCGTTGCGCGCCGGCTGAAATCGCCCGCAGCAGTTCCACATCGGTCGGGCACGTTGTGCGCTCAGGCTTCTCTCTTCGTGGCGTTGCGGTCGCGAAATACGCCGCGGCCCCTTCTCGCACCCACAGCGGACGTCCGGCAAGAGTGGCGTCGAGCAGGGCGTGCGCCACTTCGTGTCGAATCGTCCGATCGAGTTGGCCCTGTTGGCGGAGGACGGTGATCGGCAGCGTCTCGATCGAGGCGCCGTCGGTGGCGCCTGAGACCCACCACGGCTGTCCCGTCGCGCGCCCGAAACTGTCGACTGTCGGATGTACGGTCACGCGCAAGCGAGCTGGGGGCGTCACGCCAGTCAGCCTGGCCACTTCGTCTCGTGACTTGCGAACCAGAGCGATCACAGCTGCGCGCTCGCCTTCTTCAGCGGCCGGCAACGCGAGGGCGACGTCGATTGAGGCAGGTGCCATAGGTGCCACAAGTGCCACCGGTGCCATAGGTGCCATGGGTGCAGGTGCCACGGGTGCCTTTGATGCCACAGATGCGGGTGCCGCTGCGGTTGACACCCCGATGCTGGCACTCGGCGAAGGAATGGATCCGATGTGGAGTCCAGGGTAATAGACCCGCAAGATGGCTTCGGCCGTCGCCCCGCGCGACGCACGGTTGCCGGCGCCGAGCACGCACAGGCCGACGCCGTGTCCGAAGCCGCGGCCGCGGAACCGATATCCCGTGCCGGTACGCTCGACCTCGAAGGCCGTGCTCTTCAGCAATTGCCATCCCAGCACGCGGCCAACCGTCATACGGAACTCGTGGCCGCTCATATCGGAGGGCGTGAAGCCGTCGACACGAATACGAGCGACGCGGTGGGATGCATTGCGAGTGAGCACGCGAACATCACGAAGGCGCGTGCCGTGGAGCCCCGCCTCTCGCAACGCGCGCTCGATCTCGCTCGCGCGAATCTCGCTGGTCCACGAGTGCTCATCGCGGCACGCGTCATCTTCGAGCGCCGGCTCGTACGGATAGTCGACCGCGCCGGGCCACACCTGCGAGGCCACTTCGGATCGCCCTCCGCACCAGGCGGAATAGAACACGAAGGCGGGCTGTCCGTCGTGAAGCAGCACCTTGCCTTGGGTGGCGTTAGCAGCTCGGCGCGTCGCGGCAGTGGACGACCGCACCACCTGGCAATGCGTCGTGTCGCAGAGATCGAAGCCTTCACGACGATGGCGGTTGCGGTTGGCGAGCGCGAAGGTTCGGGCGGTGATCGCGAGCGCTTCTTGCGCGACTTCGGCGGCTGAGGGTTGCCCCTCCCCTGCCAGGACCTGCGCGATGTAGTCGTCCAGACCGATCGTCTCGACGCGCGTTCCGCCCTCAGGCAACGTGCGGCCGAGACGGATTGTCAAGGTGCCAGGGGTGCCAGGGGTGCCAGAGGTGCCAGAGGTGCCAGAGGTGCCAGGGGTGCCAGAGGTGCCAGGGGTGCCAGGGGTGCCAGGGGTGCCAGAGGTGCCAGAGGTGCCAAGGGTGCTAGCAGTGCGAGACTGAGTGCTGATCGTTGGCCGCAGAAGCAGGTCTGCCGCGATCGCGGCAGCGTCGGACCCTGCTCCGCCCGGTGCCACGACGACCGTCGCACGAGTCGGTTTCTCGGCTGGAGACAACGCAACGACCAATCCAAGCGCCGCGCCGCTGGGCATGGTCACCGTGCCGGTCTTGGCCAACGCTGAGACATTGCGCGCACTCAGAGACGACGCGGTGCCGTACTCGGCCGCGCCCTTGAGACCCTCCAGGAGTGCCGACTTGGTTTC
>JBOGIV010000566.1:0-57895 GCA_050747925.1 Vicinamibacterales bacterium | reverse complement strand
CATCCAGTTTGCTCAGGGCGCGCTGAACACGGTGCCAGGTTATGCGGATGCGCACCTGATCTTGGCGCAGGCGCTGATCGCCAATGGAGATCTGCAAACAGCCGAGAAACCGCTGAGGCTCCTCTCTGACAGCTTCCCTCAGGTCCCGGCCGTGCAGGCGCAGGTCGGCCGGCTCCGGTTCGCCAAGGGGGATCGCGCTGGCGCTCGGAGCTCGTTCGAACGGGCATTGGAGAAAGATCCAACTCAGCTCACTGCCATCGCCGGGTTGACCGAGCTCGACTTGCAGCAGAAGAGGCGCGATGCGGCCCGCGCGAGAATTGATGCCGCGGTCAACGGTTCCCCCAAGAACGCGCCGCTGCAAGTGGTTGCCGCACGGCAGTACATCGCGATGGGTGATGACGGGGCGGCCGAGAGCTCATTGAAGCGAGCCCTCGACTTAGACTCCAAGAATCTTGCGGCCTACGACCTGTTAGGCCGGCTGTATGTCAAACAACGCCGAATGGCCGAAGCGACGGTTGAATTCGAGAAACTCTCGGCGCTTCGACCACGAGCGGTGGCGCCGAACACGGCAGTCGCGATGCTCCTCCAGCTTCAGAACCGCATGGACGAGGCCGAAGCTCGGTATCGAAAGGTCCTCGAGATTGATGCTCGCGCGGCGGTCGCCGCCAACAACCTCGCCCAACTGTACGCCGATCGCAATGGTGACCTCGACATGGCCCTGCAGCTCGCGCAAACCGCAAAGGCGGGCCTGCCCAACGTCTCGGAGGTCGACGACACGCTTGGCTGGATCTACTACAAGAAGAAACTCTCATCGGTCGCGATCGCATCCCTGAACATGAGCGTGGCGGCGCAACCAAACAACCCTGTGTATCTGTACCACCTTGGTCTCGCCCACGCGCAGAACGGGGACAGGGAGTTGGCGCGACGGAACCTCGAGAAAGCGCTGCAACGACAGGCCAACTTCGACGGCGCCGACGAGGCACGTCGGGTACTGGCCACGCTCAAGGACTGAACGGACCAGTCTCAGTGGGGACGCCGAGAGTTCTCCAGGTGGCCCTCAGCCTCAATCCCGGTGGCACCGAGCGGCTCGTCGTCGAGCTCGCTGCGCGATTGAATCGAGATTTGCCAACCATGATCTGCTGCCTCGACGAGTCCGGCTCGTGGGCACGAGAGGTGGAGGAACGAGGCGTTCAGGTTCGTTCGCTCGGACGCGCACCGGGGTTCAGCCCGGCGCTCGGCCTCGCAGTCGCGCGCGTCGCGCGCCAACATGGCGCGGGCGTGATTCATGCCCATCACTATTCACCGTTCGTCTACAGTTGCCTCGCTCGGCTGCGTCTGCCAAAGACCCAGCTCGTGTTCACGGAACACGGACGGCTGGCGGACACGCTGCCGTCGAGAAAGCGCCGGGCCGTCAATCGCGTCTTGGCCATGTTCCCCAGAAGAGTGTTCACGGTTTCGGAAGATCTGAAGCAGCACCTGGTGGCGGAAGGCTTCTCACCCGACGCGGTCTCTGTCATCTACAACGGGATCGCAGTGGGCCCGCTCCCAGATGCCAAAGCTCGCTCCTCAACACGCCGGGAGTTGGGCGTCCAAGAGGACCAATTTCTCATCGGCACAATCGGCCGCCTCGATCCGGTAAAAGATTTCGGCACGCTCATCGAGGCCACAATGCGACTCCCGGCGGCAACGAAACCTCTCCTCTGCCTCATCGGAGACGGACCGGAGAGAACTCGCCTCGAGGCGCTCGCTGGTCCCCAGCCTGTCGAGTCCCGCGTGCGGTTTCTCGGCCACCGGGACGATGCGCGGAAGTGGCTGGCGGCTTGCGATGTCTACGTGAACAGCTCAGTGAGCGAGGGCATCTCCCTGACGATCCTGGAAGGGATGGCGGCCGGTCTGCCGGTCGTGGCCACCCGGGTCGGAGGCACTCCCGAAATTGTGGATGAATCGTGCGGACGCCTGGTTCCTCCCCGTGACCCATCGGCGCTGTCAGACGCCCTGCTGGTCCTGGCCCAACGTCGTGACCTCCGCGCCGAACTGGGAGGAGGCGCGCGCCGGTGCGTGGAACATCGGTTTACACTCGAACGGATGGTGGGAGAGTATCGCGAGGCGTATCTCTCGTCGGTTCACCAGGCAAGGCACACGAACTGACCACGCGGGACTGATCGTTATGTGCGGCATTTGTGGAATCTTCGCAGTCGACGGAACGCTGCTCCCCGACCGCCGATCGATCGTCCAAGCGATGAATGCGTCGCTTGCGCACCGGGGCCCGGATGGCGAGGGCCTGTTCGACGATGCAACAGCGGCCCTCGGACATCGTCGCCTCGCCATTATCGATCGAGCCGGCGGCCACCAGCCCATGACCAACGAAGACGGGACCTGCTGGATCGTCTTCAACGGCGAGATCTACAACCACCGGGATCTTCGCCCATTGCTCGAATCCAAGGGGCATCGCTTTCGTACCGCGTCTGACACGGAAACGATTCTCCATGCTTATGAGGAGTTCGGTGCCGCCTGCGTCGAACGAATCGAAGGCATGTTCGCGTTTGCGATCTACGATTCCAGGCGGCGCGAGCTGTTCGCCGCACGGGATCGTCTGGGGAAGAAGCCGTTTTTCTACGCGGTACTGGACAGCGTCTTTCATTTTGCGAGCGAGCTTCCCGCGCTCGCTGTGTCGCCTCACTGGAAGGGAGAGATCGACCTGACCGCGCTCGAGGGATACCTTTCCCTCGGCTACTTTCTATCGCCCTCCACCACCTATCGAAGCGTCTTCAAGCTGCCACCTGGACATTGGTTGCGCGTCGCCAACGGGCGTGTTGACACGCACGAGTACTGGGACATCGTCGAGTTCGACTCCGATCGTCGCCCGCAGGCCGAGCTGCTCGCAGAGATTGACTCGACGCTCAGGACGGCGGTTCACGATCGATTGGAGAGCGAGGTGCCGCTCGGCGCGTTTTTGAGCGGGGGCATTGATTCCGGGCTGGTCGTCTCCTATATGGCCGAGGCCCTTGGCGATCGATTGGTCACTGCTTCGGTCGGATTCAGTCATCGAGATCACAATGAGCTCGAGGCGGCGCAGATCACCGCGCGTCACTTCAAGAGTCGCCATTACGAGTCGGTCATCGAGCCGCGGTTGGATGAGGTCCTCGCTCCGGTCAGTGCAGGGCTTGGTGAACCTCTCGCTGACTCCTCCGCGATTCCAACCTGGTATGTAGCTCGCGAGGCTCGACGTCACGTGACCGTTGCCCTCAGCGGAGACGGCGGCGACGAGAGTTTCGCCGGCTATGACTTCCGCTACGTGCCACTCGCGGTTGAGTCGGCGGCCCGGCCGTGGGTGCCACAGGGGCTCGCTCCGGCGATCGGATGGCTCGGCGCACGATGGCCACGATGGCGCGGCCTACCCAAGGCCCTGCGGGCCGGCACGCTGCTCGAGAATCTTGGACACGATCCGGCGGCAGCCTACTACGCGGATCTCGCATTTCTGAAGCCGGCCCAGGCGCGGTCGCTCATGGGCCTGTCACCCGATCGCGACCCGACGCGCAGTCCTGTGTACGAAGCGGTGACCGAGCCCTATCGCCGCTGTCCGTCGCCTGACGCCGTGCAGCGCGCCGAGTACGCCGATCTCAAGATCTATCTACCCAATGATCCGCTGGTGAAAGTGGATCGGATGAGTATGGCGCACGGGCTCGAGGTGCGCTGTCCCCTGCTCGATCGCTGTCTCGTCGAGCTCGCGTTCCGAATTCCGGCGTCTCAGAAACAGGTCGGACGTCAGGGCAAGACGCTCCTGAGGCGGTTGGCACGTCGTCGACTCCCCGCAGACCTCTGGAAGCTGCCGAAGAAGGGATTCACGGCGCCCATTGGAGAGTGGATTTCCGGATTTCAGGCGCAGCAGTTTCGCGACGAAGTCCTGGGACCACGCGCTGCGATTGCCAATCACCTCGATCGTCAAGAGCTTCAGAAGCGATTCGACGCCCACTGTCGCGGCCAAATCGACTACAGCTACGGGCTGTGGGCGGCTTGGGTACTGAGTCGATGGCTCGAGAGCGTTCGAGATCGCGCCGATGGTCAGGTGCGGCCCGTACGTCCCGCGCTGAGCGGGAAGGTGGCCCCGAGCGTCGCTGGCCGACACTCCCCGCCGGAATGAGACGGTGAAGGACGCGAAAGAGACCTCCGCGAGGGATTTCCGGCTTTCCTCCGCGCAATGACGATTACCATACGCTCTATGTCCGAGCCACGGCCGGCGCTATTTAGAGACTAATGCGCGCGCTCTTTGCAGATGTCCGAGAAATGCTCCAGGAGCAAGTGGACTACCGCGAGCTGCTCCTTCGAATGACCGCCAGAGACCTCTTGATTCGGTACAAGCAGGCCGTAATGGGTTTCGCCTGGGCGGTGTTCATGCCGCTGGTGAATACGGCCGTGTTCTCCGTGATCTTCACTCGCGTCACTCAACTTCAGACGCCTGTTCCCTATCCGGTCTTTGCCTTTTGTGGCTTGTGGGCCTGGAGCTTCTTCGCCTCCTCGTTGCGGTTTTCCGTGACGTCGCTGACCAGCAACGCCACCCTCGTGTCGAAGGTGTACTTCCCGCGTGAGATCTTTCCCTTCTCGGCAGTCATCGTGTGCTTTGTCGATTTCGTCGTAGGCTCGGTCGTCCTCGCGGGCCTGATGCTGTGGTATCAAATTCCCGTGGGCGTCGAGCTGCTATGGTTGCCCGCCGTGATCGTGGTTCAAGTTATGTTCACGACCTCCGTGGGACTGTTGCTCGCGATGGGCAACCTCTACTACCGCGACGTAAAGTATCTGTTCGAGGTCGTCATCACCGTCTGGATGTTCTCCACGTCGGTTATCTATCCTGTCGACCAGATCGCGGGCACCCTGGGCCTTATGCTTCGTCTTAACCCGATGACGCCAATTATCGACGCGTACCGGGCCGTCCTCCTGCTTGGAGAGGCGCCCTCGGCGGCGTTCGGTGCGGCGGCTGCCTTCTCAGTGGTCGCGCTGCTGGGTAGTTGGCTGCTCTTCCACAGGACCGAATTCCAGTTCGCGGAGAACATCTGAGGTGACGCCCGTCGTCATCCTCGAACACGTTTCCAAGAAGTTCCGGCGTGGCGAGCGGCACGACAGCCTTCGTGACCTGATCCCTTCGTTCGCCCGTCGACTGGTCACGCGGGGCGGCGACGAGGCGCTCGGGGACCGCGAGTTCTGGGCGGTCCGAGACGTCTCGTTCTCGGTAGAGCCTGGCGAAGGCCTGGCCATCATCGGGCCGAATGGCGCAGGCAAATCGACGGTCCTCAAGCTTCTGACCAAGATCCTCAAGCCCACCCTGGGTAGCTGTGCTGTAAAAGGACGCATCGGCGCCCTCATCGAGGTGGCGGCAGGGTTCCACGGCGATCTCACCGGCCGGGAGAACGTGTTCCTGCAGGGCGCCATCATGGGGATGAAGCGACCCGAGATTCTTCGTCGCTTTGACGAGATCGTGCAGTTCGCCGGACTCGAAGAGTTCATCGACACGCCAGTGAAGCGCTATTCGTCTGGAATGAACGCGCGCCTCGGGTTTTCAGTCGCCGCCCACCTCAGTCCAGATGTGCTGATCATCGACGAAATTCTGAGTGTTGGCGACCTGCAGTTCCAGCAGAAGTGCATCGATCGGCTGCTCTCGTTCAAGTCGCATGGCGCCGCAATCGTGTTTGTGAGCCACAATCTGCAGGCGGTCGCCACTCATTTCGACCGCGCTGTGGTCCTCTCGCGTGGCGAATGCCGATTTGCCGGTCCGGCCGCGGAGGCCGTTGCCGTTTATGCGGCCGGCAGCGTTGATCGATCCCACAAGGGCACTCAAAGCGCGGCCTCGATTGTCAGCGCCACACTTCGGAGCGCCGTTGAAGGCTCCGAGAAGGTCTCGCCTGGCGACGAACTGTTGTTCGTCGTCAGGTTCACGTTCTCCGGGGAGAGGAATCGCAGTCTGGTCTTCGGGATGTATGTGACCGATGCCGCGATCGGGACCCGGCTCTACCACGCAACGTCAGCCGATCTCGGGCTGGAGTGGCAGCCGCCCGAAGGGCCCGGCGAGGTGACAGTCGAGTTCAGCATGCGAGCGAATCTGCTCCGCGGCACCTACTACATGAGCGCCTATGTCTTGGACTTGGCGACGGATCAAGTGCTCGATCGCCTCGAGCCCGCCGCTCATCTCACCGTGCACGAAACCTTTTCTCGCCAGGGAAACACCAATCTCGACATGCGCTGCTACGCGCACGACACCGTGCTGCACTCCCCGGCGCCAACTCACCGTTGACCGACGCAGACCTCAACGAATCGGCAGCCGATCGGGAAGAGATTCGCGGACCGTAAACAACGCGTTGAACTGCTTTGGCCAGCTGGCCTCAAAACTCGGGCACGCAGTGAGCCCATCCCAGTCGATTCGATACATGCGGTAGCCGAGTGACGTGAGGAACAGGTGAACCTCGGCCGGAGAGCTTGCCATCTCGGTCAAGAACGCGTCCGTGATTTCCAGAATGATGTCCGGATGGTGCGCCTCGAGTAGTTCTCTCATTCCTTCGAGAGCCAGGTACTCCGCACCTTCAACATCGATCTTGACGAGGTGCGGCATCATGGTTTTCGGAATCGCGCTGGAAAGTCTGCACGTCCGGACTTCGTACGAACCACTGGAGTTTTGAACCGGACGCAGGCTCGCAATACCAGAGTGATCCTGGCTGCCGCCGAAAAACACCCGGGTGCCGTTGACGTTGGACGCAGCCTCCTCGCGGACCGTCACCTGTCTCGCCGTATTCAGATTGAGATTGACGATCAGTCGGCTGCGTACTTGCGGCGACGGCTCGAACGCCCAGACGGCGCCATCGCCGCCGACGCGCGTGGCCATGAGGAGCGTGAAGAACCCGACGTTGGCCCCGACATCGATGGAGACGTCTCCGGGTCGAAGCAGCGCGGCAATGGCCATTGCCGTCATGTCCTCGTAGTTGCCAGTCACATAGATGTGCTGGTCGACCCAGTCATCGAGGTGCAGCTCCATCGTGAAGCCAAACCGCGTTCTGACTCTGGCCTTGCCAATCGCCGGTCCGTGCTTCCGTACCTGACGCAACGCGTAGCTCACGAATCGCCAACGGACGGCATCCCAGGGGGACGTTCTGACGTACGCACAAAGAAGGCGAATAAAGAGAAGCCTCACCGGACGACTCGGTCGTAGATCGACTTCACGCGGAGGGCGTGCGCCTCGGAGCTAAAGAGTTCGCTCGCTCTGGCCCGAGCGGCTTCTCCAAGTCGGGTCATTGCTAGCGGCGATTGCAACAGATGTTCAACCGCATCCGCCAGGTCGCCGGGCGATCGAGGCGGGACGAGTACCCCGGTGACGCCGTCGTCGACGACCTCCGGAATCCCGCCCACTCGTGTGGCGACGACAGGCTTGCCACACGCCATTGCCTCAATCAAGCACCGTCCGAATGGCTCTTCGTGGGAGGCGCATACAAGCACATCCAGTTGACTCACCAACGTCGGGACGTCGGACCGATGGCCAAAGAACGTGACGGCACCGTCGACTCCAAGCTGGGCCGCAAGATTCCGAAGCGCCGCGTCGTAGCCCGTATCATAGATGTCGCCACCAATGACCCAGAACTGGGCATCAACATGCCGTCGCTGCAGCGTCTGGGCCATGCGAAGAAAGTCCTCATGGCCTTTGACCGGAATGAGATTGGCGACGATGCCGATGCGCAGCGGCCCCGGAGTTCGAGGGGCGGGTCGAAAGAGGTTGAGATCGACTGCGTTGTAGACGACTTCGAATCTCGAGGATCGACAAATCTCTTCGAGAGCTGGTTGCAGTTCGTTCGCCAACGCCTGGCTGTTGAGGATGAAGAGATCTGGCTTCGGCAGACCGCGGAACACCCAGTCCAAGTACGCGCGGCTCGCAGCAAAACGTACGTGGCACACGTGAGGCAAGCCTGCGCGGCTGGCGGCCAGGGCAATAGCCTGTGAGGGCCAGAAGCCATTCGTGTGCACCAGCACGGGTGACGTCGTCGCCACCAGCTTCGTCCAGTAGCGGTAGGCGGTGAGCGATCGCCAGGGTTCGCGCCACGTCGGCTTCATGTAGTACGAGGACGTCGAGCAGCGCACACCGGCTTCCGCACACGCGTCAACCATGGGACCGACATCTGGAGCCACCGCCCTCGGTTCGACATCCAGGGAACGAAGACCAGCCCACAGTGTCAGCATGCTGCGGTTGCCGCCACCAATCTGATGGGAGTTCAGTGGATAGAGAACACGCATCATCCGCCTAGCGCGCCGCCACCTCGTCGTAAAGCCGCTCGTAGCGCGCCACAAAATGGCGCACGTCGAATTCTTCCTCCGCAAGCCGGCGAGCTCGCTCGGCGTACACCATCCATGCTACCCGCAGGCGGTTTACCGCATCGGCCAGCGATGCGACGTCGCGAGAGGCGATCAGGCCCGCACCGGTTCGCTCCAGTAACGCCGCGATCCCGACACCCGGTGTCGCGATGCATGGCCGCGCGCACGCCAGTCCCTCCACGACAAAGTTTGGACAACTCTTTGCCGCCCCCACTTCGAAACATGCGATCGTCGCGTGAGCGCGCGCGTACTGAATGCGCATGTCCTTGACATCGCCAAAGGTCAGAACGAAGTTCGCCGGCGGTCGCAGGTCCTCGAGGGCCTTTCGGGCCGCATCAACGTCGCCCCATGCGCGCCAAGGCACGACGATGTCCACATCGGGTAAGGCCCGCGCCAGCTCCACCAGCACGGGAATGCCCCGGGCATCGAGTTCGGCAGGATCGGATGGCGTGCTGGCGAACAGCAGGGTGAACCGGGCCGAGGCTGCCGGTGCCGACGTCGCGGCGAACCACTCCAGATCCACTCCCGGGCGGACGATCTCAATGCGGGCTCGCGGAATCCCAGCTCCGATCCAATCGTCGATCGAGCTCTCAACTTCTACGGCCACGCGAACGAGGTTGGTCATCGGAAGCTGAACCGCGCCGAGGCGAGACGCGACAACGGTGAGCAGAATCGGCCGACGGCCCAGCGATCGGAAGAGATGCCACGACTCGGGACCGCCAAAAATGTGCGTGACTTGCCCGAGCGGCTCCACAATCGCGCCCACGGCGCGCAAGGCCAGCCAGCGACGACTCGACAACAGGAGGACGCGACCTCGATGATCGAAGCGTGTTCGGTGACCCGGAGAGAAGGCTACAACCGGAGCCTTTTCGCGCCCCCCTTGTCGAAGTGCCACGATCTCCTTCGAGATCGCTTCCTTGCTGGGATCCCAGGTATGCGTCCAATAGGTCACACTCGTTGGCATACCACAACCCACTCGAGCGGCTCCCCACCGATGCGATCGATGATCTCCATCGCTGCTCGGGCGAGGACGGTTGAGCGCGGCGCCAACAGCACCTGACAGCGCATCAATGCCGGATAGTTGCGCTGCACACCGACGAGTGACACGAGGTCGAAATCGCACTCTCGAAGCTCTGCGGCCAGAGGCTCGGGGCGAAGCAATGCATCGAAATGGGCATACTCACCGGGGTTGGCCTGTGCGCGCAGGGGGCCGGACACGGTTTCGTTGACGGCGTCAAACACCAGCCACCCGCCTCTCCTCAGGACGCTAGCCACTTGGCGGTAGAGCCGTTGCCGATCCGCTCGCTCGAAGTGTCTGATGAGCCGAAACGTATAGATGAGATCGAATTGGCAATCGAGAGGCAGGGCGAACGCATCCGCCTGCACTAGAGCCACCCGCCCCTCTACGCCGCGCTCGCCGAGGCGACGCCGAGCCTCTAGGAGCATTCGTGCGCTCGCGTCGATCAGCGTCACGTTGTGAAGCAACGGCGCGATGTCCACGGTCAGCCGTGCCGGCCCCGGAGCAATTTCCCCGGTTCGGCGGATGGCGTGTTGTCGAATCAATTGCTGGACGACACGAATCTGACGCGAGTGAAGCAGCCTCCCCAACGGTGTCGTGAATCGCCGGCCAACATACTCACGGGCAACCTCGTCGTCCTGGTACGCCTTTTTCAGATCACCACGGCCGCTAATCACACTGAGCCTCGTCGGAGCGACAGATCGCCGCTGGTAGCCGGCTCAGCACCGCGCGCGAATTCCTGCAGTGCTGAGCAACTGGACGGGTTGTGGAAAAGGGGCTGTCGGGGACTGGTTTCGGTCAACCATCTCGCCGCTCTATAATCGATGGCGTCAGCGGAAGGGTCATGACGGACGGGTTCCGGAAGATCGTTGAGACATTCGGCAACCATCGCGTGCTGGTCATCGGCGACGTGATGCTCGACGAGTATCTCACGGGCGATTGCTCGCGCCTATCGCCAGAGGCTCCCGTGCCGGTGGTGGCGGTCAGCTCACATAAGACGACGCTCGGCGGTGCGGCAAACACGGCCCATAACATCACGGCGTTGGGTGGTAAGGCGGTTCTGGTCGGCCTGTCCGGTGATGATGACGCCGGTCGTCAACTGATGAGTCAGGCGACACAGGCTCGGATCGAGTTTGTTCCACTCGTCGACAATCGATCGACCGTGCGGAAGGTCCGCGTCCTTGGCCGGCAGCAGCAGCTACTTCGACTCGACTACGAGACACCCCGAGTGCTCACGACTTTGCAGGAACATCGTGTCCTCGACGTCGTAAAGGGCTACATGTCCGCCTGCGCGTCGGTCGTCATCTCTGATTACGCCAAAGGGTGCGTGACCGAGCTGCTCTGCCAGGGCATCTTCGCGGCGGCCCACGCTGCCAGGCGCCCAGTCATCGTCGACCCCAGACCTCAACACGCAGCTTTCTACATTGGTTGTGATGTTATGACGCCAAGCTGGAAAGAATCCCGCGGTCTGCTGGGCTTACAGGAAGCACCGCCGACACCATCGGCGATCACCGAGACAGGCGGTCTGCTCGCTCGGAAATTTGGCTCGAATGTGCTCATGACGCTGGGCGACAAAGGCATGACGTTTTTCGATCGGAATGGTGAGCAGCTTTTTAGCGAGCCCTCGGTTGCCCGCGAAGTATTCGACGTCAGCGGTGCAGGTGACACCGTCGTGGCGACGTTTACGTTGGCGCTGGCCGGCGGCTGCGACTACCGCGACGCGGTCAGTCTGGCGAATCGCGCTGCCGGCCTGGTCGTCGGCAAACTGGGAACAGCGACGGTCACTCGTGAAGAACTTCTGTCAGGCGAGACGACCGAACGCAGTCCGGTCTCTCGGAGTGAACTGGCTGGACTGACCTCGAGACTGCGCGCCTACGGAAAGCGAATCGTCACGATCAATGGTTCGTTCGATATGCTGCACGCGGGTCACCTTCATATCCTGCGAGAAGCGCGGCGCCAGGGAGACGTGCTGATTGTTGGCCTTAACAGCGACCGTTCGGTCCGCGCGAACAAAGGTCCGGACCGTCCCTACGTTGCCGAAGCGGATCGCGCCAGGCTCTTGCTGGCGCTGAAGGATGTCGATTTCGTTCACATCTTTGACGAGCTCGTGCCGGTGGCATTCCTGGCCGAAATCGAGCCGGACGTTCATGTGAATGGCGCCGAGTACGGCGCCGAGTGCGTCGAAGCAGCCACCGTCCGCGCCCATGGCGGGCGCCTCCATCTTGTCGAACGGTTACCCGGTCTGTCGACGACGCAGCTGGTAGACAAAATTCACTCCAGCTCTCGGCCCTAGGCCAGGGCCGCCTCGGCCGATTGACTGCCATCATTGCATCGCGTCTTCCAAGAGCCGCACCCAAATGTGGATGATGGTGATGTGCACTTCTTGAATCCGTGAGACCTGGTCAGCTGGGACGATCACCGAGCAGACCCCCGGCATGGCCGCGAGGGCTCCGCCCCCTCGACCCGTGAGCGCGACCAGGCGAAGACCGCGACGATGAGCCTCCTCCATCGCACAAATCACGCTCGGCGAATTGCCCGACGTCGAGATGCCGACCAACACGTCACCAGGCACGCCGAGCGCCATGACCTGGCGCGCGAACACGGTTCGGTAACCATAGTCGTTGGACCACGCCGTCAGAATCGACGAGTCGGTCGTCAGCGCCACGGCCGGTAGCGCCGCTCGCTCGCGCTCGAACCGACCGACCAGCTCTGCCGCGAAGTGTTGGGCGTCCGCAGCAGACCCGCCGTTGCCGCACACGAGAACCTTGTGGCCGGCGCGAACAGCCGTGATCAGCAGGTCGGCAGTGTTTCCCACCGCCTCGATCAGAGACAGCGATCGCCGCTTGACCTCAATCGCTTCTTCAAACTGCGCGCGGATCTGGTCGTCTCGACTCATATGCATGGCCTCGCGAGCGTGCGGCCCCGGCTTCGTGAGTGTTTCGACTGCGGCATCGATGCGGTCAATGGCATTCCGGTCCGCACCAAACGTGTACGCCTTCTTGCGGGAATAGGCGGCTCGCCGATGAGGCTCCCGCGAGGAACACGACTCGGCGTGGCGTCATGTCACGCACGCTGTCGATGCGTGCTGTCGCAGTTCCGCATCGATCTGCTCGACTTTGTGAGCGGCGCTGTCCCACGTGAAGTCCATGAGCACTCTCGCTCGGGCGGCACTGCCAAGTTGCTCCCGTAGCGCACGAGACTGAGCCAGAAGCTGAATCGTCGCTGCCAACTCGCCCACATCATCACCGCCGACAAGAAGACCTGTTCGGCCGTGTTCCACAGCTTCCGGTACGCCGCCGCTGCGGCCACCAATGGCGGCAAGGCCCGCGGCTGCCGCCTCGAGGAAGACCAGGCCGAAGCCTTCGAATTCTGACCCGTCCATTCGATTCGGGTGAACGAAAATGTCGGCTGCCGCATAGTACGCTGGCAACTTGTCGGCCGGTACCGGACCGGCAAACGAAACGCGGTTCGTCAGGCCGAGTTCGGCAACCAATGCTTTGAGCCGAGACGCCTCTGGCCCCTCACCCACAATCACATAGCGAAGCGATGGGCTGCTACCGAGAATGTGTGGGAGGGCCCGAATGACCAAATCGTGTCCCTTGCGTGTTTGCAATCTGCCGACAGACAACAGGAGGAGCTCCCCTTCACGCAGCAATAACGACCGAATAGCGTCGCGGCCGATGCCCGGACGAAACTTGTTCCCGTCGACCCCTGGGTGAACCACGTGAACCTTATCGGTCGGGTTGCCGAGTGTCCTCAAGAGCCCGGCAGTGTTGTGGCTGTTCGCGATCAGAGCCGCAGCCCGTCCGTGTACTCGCCGCTGCAACCAAGAGAGCTCACGCGACTGGGCGGCGTAGGTAAGCTCTTCGCCGTGGGTCCAACACAAATAGTTCGGCCCGGAATGATGACGCCAGAGCCATGCGACCGAACCTTCCGGAAGAGCGCGTCCGCAATGCAGGACCGTATCGTGCCTCGCGACCTTACGCGCGGCCCTAATCAAGCGCAGGTGCGTTCCGATGCCGCTGATGGAGAGCAGCCCTGGCCTCGCCGGGAATTCTGAACGGGTGGTACGAAGTCGCGCGTTCTGACTGTCATCGCCAAGGCCCCCCGTCATCTTCGCCGTAATGACGTCGACCGCACTGGTCGACAATCTGGAGTAGACATTCGCGAGAAGTTCTCCGCTCCCACCAACGGCCGGTGGAAACCACTCTGACAGGAGAAGGATATGCCGAGCGACCGATCGCGTGACGGCGTTCACGGGAAACACCATCTGTTCGCGCGGGTCAGACCGATCCGCATCAGGGGATTGTATGTTTTCACGCGATGATCGGTGGCGCCAAAACTCACGCTTATGAGCCGGTTCGTGCAGCTACATATGAAGCCGACGACTCGAACGGCCGACATGAAGAGAGCCGGGGGGCTGTTGATTCGTGGCAGGATAGAAAGAAGCGTCGCGCGCGCCCATGCTGAGAACCATCTTCGTCTGCACGATCCTCCTTATAGGCGGACTACTGGCGCTGCGAAGCGCATTCAATGCGCTGCTGCTGTACCTGTGGAACGCGTATTTTCGCCCGGAGGAATGGGTTTGGACGTATATCTTCTACATCCTCCCGACGTCTTTCGTGATCGGCGCCTATGTAGTTCTTCGGTCGCTCTTTGCCGGTGTTCAATTCCGCTTCGATCTGCGGGTGGCGTGCTTCGCCGCGTTGATTCTCCTCAGTACGATCTCAACGTTCGCCTCTGAGCACTTCACCTACTCGAGCAGTTACCTCTGGGATTTCATCAAGACGCTCGTCATCTCCTACCTCATTTCGGTGCTCACGACCGATCTGAAACGATTGCGCCTCGTGCTTCTGGTCATCTGCCTCTCGCTGTCATTTGAGGCGGCCAAGCAAGGCTGGGCTCAGCTCGTTCTGAATCCGGGCGCGACCAATGTGAACATCGTGCTGTTCCTGGGCGATAACAACGGAGTGGCAGTCGGTATGCTGATGTTGGTCCCGATGTTGGTCGCGCTGGCGCGGACGTCGACGAAGCGATGGGAACGGTGGCTCCATCATTTCCTGGCCGTCGGCGTGGTGTATCGCGCGATTGCGACCTACTCGCGCGGCGGCTTCCTGGCGTCCGCAGCGCTGGCCCTCGTGTATGCCTGGCGTTCTCCCCACCGAGTCCGTGCGATCGGCGCCGGCGCGCTGGTCGCAATCCTCACGCTATCGGTCATGCCGCCCGAGTTCTGGCAACGGATGAGCACGATCACGACGGAGCGGACCCAAAACTCGGAGACGGGCGAGGCTGTTGGCCGAGTGCACTTCTGGAGGATGGCACTCCTCATGGTGCAGGATCGGCCCCTCACCGGTGTCGGTGTGAACGCGTATACGCAGGCTTATCCGACCTACGACACCGTGGCCGGCGCATACGGGCTGAGGCGGTCGGTGCATAGCGCGTGGTTGGGCGCTCTGGCGGAGTTGGGAATCCCAGGGTTTCTGGTCTTCGTCACTGCGATCGTGCTCGCGTTCGTCGCGTGCGGTCGCGCGAGGCGCCTTGCCAAACGAGGGCTCGTTTCCGAACAGCTCGGTCACTACGGTACTGCCATCGAGGCCGCCTTGCTCGCCTTCGCCGTTGGGGGCACGTTTGTGATCTTCCAGTACGTGGAGATGCTGTGGCACGCGATCGGGCTCTCGATGGCCATTCACTTTCTCACTCAGCAGGAGTTGGCCGCTCGTCGGAGCACCTACGCGGCTCCGGTGACGCCACTGACGCCCCGGGCTCGACTGGACCAGCAGCCGCCGAGGCACGTCTTCGATCCGCAGCCGAGACGACCCGCTGTCGCCTCACTCGGTCGCTCGCGTCGCTGATTCACCAATCCTGACTCGTCACGCGAAAAAGAGCACGGCGATCGTGGCGGCGGCAGCAACGATTGCGGCGATGGCTTTCGCGCGAGCGACCGCTTTGACCTTTTGCGGCCTGAACGGCCGGTCCGCCGGCGGCTCTCTAGCGTCGCCCGGGATGGCGAGTCTGAGCCGTTCCGCTCGATTGGCAAGGAACCAACCGTACCGAACACCGTTGGCCAAGGTGAGGACGAGCGGCCGGGTCAAGGTGTGTTTGGGGGTCATCGAGAGAAACTCGACCGAATAGTCGAAGAATTGCCGCGCACGCTCGACGAAAAGAGCCCGCTCGTCGTCGGCCGCGTGTCGCGCCGCCCACATCAACACGTCCGCTTTTCGCATATCCTGTGCGGCCCACGTCTCGTTGGGGAATTCCAGACGCTCGGGATGGTCGAGGTACGGACGCTCGTGTTGAGCCATCCAGCGTGCGTAGTGCAGCAAGCTGGCTCTCGCGTAAGCGAACATGCCGTCGAGCTCCGAACGTTCGGCTTTCTGTTCCAGATACAGTCCCAGTGCCTGCAAGAACATCGTGTAGTACCAGCGGCGCTCGACATCGAAAAGATCGAGGAGGGCCAGATCGTCATCAGGATGAATGCACCGACGAATCAGCTCGTTGGCTTTCTGCGCGAAAATGACGTGGCCGCTCAGCTGACTCGCAACGAGACACGCCAGAATCGAGTTCGCGGACCCTCTTCCGGGACCGTGATACGTCGGCGACCCGCTGGCGCTCGCCAGGCCGGTCGCACCTTTGGCCAGAAGGCGGAACCACGTGCGGTCACCGTCGTCCATGTCGACGACCCATTGCCCCAGGCCGATCGCGGCGTCGCGCGAGGCAGGATGTCCGGTCATGAAGTAGTGCAGCATCAATCCCAGGTTGTAGTTGTGTTCGCTCGAGGGCCCGCCGCCACCGCTCTCCTTCGGATACGTCCTATGGGTCGATGTTCCTGCGTCCGCGTAGTGAAGCGTGTGCCAGAAGAGTCCACCGTTGTAGGCGGCCTTGTCTTCGCGAGTGCGATAGATATCGACGTCCCGGACGTGGCGCACCAGATCCATCATCAACTCGCGCCAGCGGTCATCGCCGGTTCTCAGGAACTGCAGAGCAAAGCAGGCAATCGCGTCGTACTGGTTGTTGTAATGCGACACGAGCGAGTGTCCGGCCGGTTGGAACGCCGACTCATGATCCCCGTGAAGATCGCCGAAATGGCGCCATCCATACTCGTCGGCGTGCTCGCGCTTCGCGAGAAAGCCGTCGCCTGAATCGAGGCCACCGGCGACAAGACGAAGATAGCGCTCACTGGGATCTTGTGAAGCGGGCAGGAGAAGTGGCACAGCGCGGGTACTGGCGCACCATTCCGGTGAGGCATAGCTCCATTGAGGATCGTGACACCATGCCAACGGCGGATCGGAGATGTCATCGCGATCGAAGGCCAAAGCGACGACGAAGGTTTTCTGTTCGCCCCCTTGCAGTTCGTAGCTGTCTGCCGCTTGTCGAGGAAAGAGGCCCACTTCCACAACCGAATCCTCCACCGTGATCGCTCGCGGGAAGTTCTGCCAGAACTGGGGCATTGTGACGGCCAGCGATGCGTGAATGGTCTCGACAAGAACGATCGGACTCGCTCGATGCCCTGCTCGCTCCGACTCCCCCGAGCGCATTCGGTAGCCCCGAAAGCGGAAGGGAACGATGCCGGCACCATTGCGATGAACCGCACTCTGCCATCGCTCGCCGCCACTCGACTCTTGGTAAATCTCAAAAGGGCGATCGACCCGTTCGGGCGCGCTGGCAAATTCCGCTGCACATTGCACCTGTCGTATCGGGCCGTGAACGAGCAGTTGAACTGCAGCCGAGCGGATATGGATCGACCCGGGATCGCCGAGCACCCAGATACCCCCGGGATGACGGGCTCGTCGAGGATTCTGGATGGTCACCTCAACCCGCAGCACGGCCGATCCGGCGAACGCTTCAATCAGGGCGCTGACGGCCACAGGTGGTCGCGTCGATTGGCGCGCGCGGCCCGTGACCTCGATCGCCGCGCGGAGCGGCCCGGCCTCGATCATGCGCAGTGACGCGATCTCAAACGCCAGGACCTCCCCGTTGACATCGATGCGCAGTCCGGATTGTTCGCCGTCGATGGGCTGCACCTGACCGACCTCAACCCGTGTAAACGGAAACGCGCCTCCGACCGCAAACGCAACTATGGCGCGTCCTGTAGCCACCGTCACTTCCTGGTCATTCGCGGAAATTCTCAGCTGTCCTGGGGAAGCGACAACGGCCCCGGACGAGTTTCGCAGGATGTACGTGCGGGGTCGGTCCTGGTCGGCATCGGCAGCAAAATCGACGAGCAGCCAGCGTACGGAGCCGTCAGGCCAACGATCGAGGGGTCGGACTTGAAACTCGACTGGAGTGTGGTTGACAAGCTCCACTCGAAGGTCCGTCACGGAGCGCACAGCACCCGACGGTAGCGGGAGACCAATGGTGAGCGGCTCCCGACGGCGGAGCGGGCTCCAGGTAATTGGCCGCGAAGCCTCGATTGGAACAGCGATCGATCCGTCAGCTTCGTCGCGTAGGGAATGTAACTTCCCTGTCTCGGATATGGTCAGCCCTCCCGTTGCCCCTGTAGAATAAGGTCACTTCCTCAGGCAGACAAGCTTATGAAGGGCGTATCGTTTCTCTTGGTATTGGGCGCAATTCTGAGTGCCACCGTCGGTGTGCCCATTCAACCAGTCGTGCCCTACGACATTGTGTACGTCCGCGCTCCGCGCCCAGGCGACATCAAACGTGTGCGCCTGCCCGAAGTATTTGATCCGATTCTCATCGACCCGGATACGGACCTGATGCTGCTGCACCCTGACGGTACCGAAGAAGTCCTGGTCGCGGGCGGAGACGGCGCCGTTGTTGATCCTGTCCTTGATTTCGACGCCCAGTGGGTCTACTACGCCAAGTTTCACGACCAGCGGCCTGGGGCGCTGAACGTCCAGCGGCGTCGCGCCTCACGCGCCGGCGCGGACATTTTCAAGATTCACCTGAAGACTCGTAAGGTGGTTCGCCTGACCGATCAGGACTGGACGCCGAACACCGGCGCCGCCGAGTGGTCGAGTGATCTCCTTGGTGGTTCGGGCTATTACCTCGGCTACGGAATCTTCAACCTTGGCCCGTGCCCGTTGCCAGACGGCCGTGTGATGTTCACATCCAGCCGCAATGGGTTCCTACCTAACAAGGATTACACGTTTCCGAACCTGCAGCTGTTCGTGATGGATGACGACGGAAGAAACGTCGAACAGATCGGTCACTTGAATCTCGGGAGCGCACTGCATCCGACCATCCTCAAGGATGGGCGCGTGATGTTCTCGAGCTACGAAACGCAAGGGTTGCGCGATCGCAGGCTCTGGGGACTCTGGGCCATCTGGCCGGACGGTCGTAAGTGGGAACCGTTGATGAGCGCCTTCACGGTTCCGAACGCGTTCCATTTCCAAACCCAGCTATCGAACGGGCACGTGGCGGTCATCGACTACTACAACCTGAACAACAATGGATTCGGAACTCTGATCGCGTTTCCGCCCGGTGCGCCATCGGGCACGCCCCCATTCGGTGACGCAAATCCTTCGAGTCCGACGAACCCTAAAGTCCGCCGAGGCATCTGGACGTTCGGGAAACCACATCCGAATCACCGTCAGCCTCGCTACAGGACCTATCCGTTCTCGCCGTACGGCCTTTATGCCCTGACGGCGTTTGCGCACAGCGACGACGAGGCGGCTTCGCGCGCCGTCGACGGGAACTGGGCTGGGAAGGTCACTCATCCAAGTGCTGCTCCCGACAACGACGTCCTGCTGGTCTGGACGCCCGGCCCGGCCAACGACCTCCAGCGGCCGATTAACCAGCCCACTTACGATGCGGGCCTCTACCTCCTTCGTGGCGGCACACCGGCGAACGATTACCGCGACTTGGTGCTGATCAAGAACAGTCCGAATTACAACGAGATCCAGCCCCGGGCGGTGGTTCCGTACCGAGAGGTGTATGGAGTCGCTCGTCCATACGCGTTCGACTGGCTGCCCAACGAAATGACCCGATCAGAACTGCCGGCGGGCACGCCCTTCGGAGTGGTTGGGTCGTCGACGCTTTACAAGCGCAATTCGAAGCCGGGCATAGGCAACAGAAAATTCGATGGCCTTGACGCGTTCAACTCGGGTATCAACAACGAGAGCAGCAACTGGACGGGACAGGGGTCAGATGCCGGGCGGTACTCGAACGATGAAATCCACGCCGTGCGCATCCTCGCGATGGAGCCGACGAGCCACCGGAGCTATGGTCCCGCAATCGGCAATGGATTTCGAAACCACGCCGACGAGCGGCTACGCGTCCTCGGCGAGGTACCAGTCCGAAAAACTGATGCTCAGGGCCATGTGGTTCGCGACAGCGATGGCAACCCCGACACGAGTTTTCTGGCGAAGATCCCGGCCGACGTGCCGTTCACTTTCCAGATGCTTGACCGTGACGGCCTCGCGCTGAACACATCGCAGACATGGCACCAGCTGCGGCCTGGAGAACTTCGCAACGACTGTGGCGGCTGTCACGCACACTCGCAGGTGGGCACCAGCTTCTCGACCACAGCGGCCGCGAAGCCCGACTACAAAGTCGCCGACCTGACGCAGCCGCTGGGTCGCGCTCACGACGTGGAGTACTACCGGGATATCAAACCGATTTTGACTCGCTCGTGCATACAGTGCCACTCCGCAACCGGGCGTCAGGAAGGCCGGCTGGTTTTGGACGACACGACAGTGGTTGACGGATACGAGAGCACATACAACCGTCTGGCCGCCGACGAGGCGGCTCGAAACGGTATTCCACCGGTTGTCAAGCAGCGCATCTGGAGGTTCCCAAACGCGTCGCGCTATGTCCGCATGTTCCAATCACGACGGAGCCTGCTCATCTGGAAGATCTTCGGACGACGGCTCGATGGGTGGACCAATGCGGACTTCCCGACGGAGTCGACTCCAGGAGATCCCAAGACGCTGCCGCCCGGCGCCGACAGCAACACCGCGGACCTCGATTTCGATGGAGTCGCGTGTCCACCACCCAACGCCGGCGTGCCGGCACTCAGCGACGACGAAAAGCGGTCGTTTGCGCGCTGGGTGGATCTTGGTGCACCCATCTCTTCTCCCGCACCAGCGTTTCGCGGTCGCGGCTGGTTCCAGGACGACTTGCGCCCCACTCTCGCCGTATCACTGCCGAGAGCAGAGAGGCAGACGACGCCCCTGTCGCAGATTCGAATCGGCCTCTTCGACTATTACTCCGGGCTTGATATGAAGTCTTTCTCCGTCAAAGCCAGCGTCCCCGTGAGCGGCAAACCCGCAAAGACTGAGCTCGCCTCGCTCTTCGTGCAGACGGCTGACCATGTGTGGACCGCGACGATGACTCCGCCGCTCAGTAACGTCCAAGACGGTGTTCTCACGGTAACCGTCAAAGATCGTCAAGGCAACGTGACAAAGATCGAGCGAGTGTTCTCCATCGGAAACGGGCCAGCCAGCCCCCGCGATCGTCAGACGAGCAAGTCGTCGCCGTGAGGTTCCAATAAAGAGTTTGTCGTTGAATCGACATCGCGCCCTGCCGATTCGAACTGATCAGGCGGCCGCACGCAAACCGGCCGCCTTCGGTACCAGACCAGCCTCCAAACGGCCATCGCCGTTTGTCCATCGCCCCGGCGGCCCGGTTGGAACAGCACATCGCCAAGGTGCGCAGAACGATCGCAGGCGTCGAATCTGCATTCGAGTGCAGTCGTTCTCTCCTCACCGATGGAGTGGGCGATGAACGCCGATCTGCCGGCTGTAAAATAGGCCGGTTAGTCGCGATGAAGGACCGCACTCAGTGATGATGAAGGCCCACGACGCGGCAGGACGGCTCTTCCTCGCTGCACTGGTTCTCGGCTTGATCCTTCGCGCCGCCATCTTCTGGCAAACAGACACTCTTGGAACGCCAATCAGCGACGAACGGGACTACTCGCAACTCGCGAGTCACATCTTGAAGGGCGACGGCTTTGTCTGGGAGCCGGGCCGGCCGACGTCAATTCGCCCGCCGTTGTACCCGGCACTCGTGGCCGGCGTGTGGGCGATCGCCGGCACCGGCAATCTCCAAGCGGTCCGTTTCGTTCAAATCCTTCTCGCTGCGCTGACCACGGCGATCATTCTTCAAGTCGGGCGCCAGACGTTCGAAATCGCCGTGGGTCGAGGCGCCGCCGCGGTGTTCTGGCTCTACCCGTCGCTCATCTTCTTCAACTTCACGATTCTCACCGAGACGCTCTTCACCTTCCTGCTAGTGACATTCGTCTGGCTGACGGTGACGCTCGTCCAAACGCCACGCGCGTCGATCGCACTGCTCTCCGGACTCGCCCTTGGGCTCGCTGCGTTAACGCGAAGCATCCTCTGGCCGTTGCCGATCATCCTCTGCCCACTCCTTGCGATGCTTGTCCGCGGGCCCGTGAGGACCAAGCTCATGCTTCCCGCGCTTGTTCTCGTCGGATATGTGGTGACTGTAACGCCGTGGGCTGTTCGCAATACCAGGCTTCAGGGGGTCGTCACCATCGTAGACACGATGGGAGGGCTGAACCTGCGCATGGGCAACTACGAGCACACCCCAGACGACCGGATGTGGAGTGTCGCCGGAATCGAAGGTGAAAAAAGCTGGGCACACGAGTTCACCCTGGAACATCCTGGCGAGCGGTTCACGGAAGGTCAGAAGGAAAAGTGGGCACAGCGCAAAGCCGTCGAATACATCCTGGCTCACCCCGCCATCACCGCACGCCGGTCGCTGATCAGGTTTGCTGACTTCTGGGGGCTCGAGCGCGAATTCGCCGCTGGAGTTCGAGAGGGCATCTATGAGCCGCCGTGGGGTCTCGGGATTCTCGGCGCCGCAATCATCGTCATCGTCTATGCGGGCCTGGCCATTCTGGGGGCGGCAGGGATTTGGCTGGCCGCGCCGGAATGGCGCGTTCACATCGTGCTGCTGTTGCCGCTGGCCATGATCACCGGCATCCACACTCTCGTGTTCGGTCACTCGCGATACCACCTGCCGTTGGTGCCGGTTCTCGCGCTTTATGCGACCGCCCTCGTGTCGATGCGGAGCCGTATCAATTGGAACTGGGACAACCGATCATTAGCTGGCGCCGCTACCGCGATCCTTGTTCTCCTTGTCATTTGGGCTCGCCAGATCGTCACGGCCGACTCAGGACCGATCCGCTCACTGCTTCAGGTATCGAACTAAGGTGCTGGACCTGCCTCAGAATTCGTCCGTGGATGACGGGATCGGTCGTGGCGTTCCAAGTCCCCTCGACCCCCGGCGCCGAATCCGGGGGGTCTTGTTCGATCTGGACGGCACTCTGTACCGCCAGACGCCCGTTAGGGCGTTGATGGCCGTCGAGACACTCACCCTGCCCCTGGCCAGTCCCGCGCTGGCGCCGAAACGATGGCGGGCGTTGGTCAGCTACCGGCGGGCCCTCGAACAGTTCCGAGAACATCGCAGGGAGGGCGCCGTCGCCCAGGGACTGTTGGCCACCACGGCAACGGCAACCGGTCTGACGCAGGACGAGGTTGAGTCTCTGGTAACGGAATGGATGCACGTGAGGCCGCTAAAGTACTTGAGGATGTGGAGAGCGTCCGGTATCGATCAACTGCTGGACCAACTGCGACTGGCGGGCGTTTTGGCCGGGGTGTTGTCCGATTATCCAGCTGAAAAGAAGCTCTTGGCTCTGGGCCTTGGCGGAAGGTTCTCGCCGGTGCTCTGCTCGTTGGATCCAGCCATTGACGCGCTGAAGCCCAGCCCGCGTGGTTTCGAACACGCCTGCCGTCGGTGGAACCTCTCTCCGAGCGAGGTCTTGATGATCGGCGACCGCGCGGACGTCGACGCCGCGGGCGCACTGGCCGCAGGGATGCCGTGCGTCATCATCGGACGCGGCGAATCCCCCGGGCTCAAGTCAGCCGGCTATCTCGTCGCGCCCTCACTCGACACTCTTCGCAACGCACTTGCTCATGACTGAGCAGGCGGTTTCTCACGCGTCGATCTGGTCGACCATTTGGCCTTACGTGCAGATCGCACGTGTCGATCATTGGTTCAAGAACGCCTTCATGCTGCTCGGCGTGCTGTTGGCCCTCTTCTATCAGCCGACCATCGCATCGTGGTCCGCCGCTGCGTCGTTGGCGATCGCTGTTCTGGCCACGTGCCTGGTCGCATCGAGCAACTACGTCTTGAACGAGCTCCTCGACGGCCCGAGCGACCGCCTCCATCCGGAAAAGCGACATCGGCCGGTTCCCTCGGGTCGGATTCGCGCGCCCCTCGCCTATGCCGAGTGGCTGTTGTTGGCGGCCCTGGGCTTCTGGCTGGCGAACTCGTTGAACTTGTACTTTCTCGCGTCCGCCGTCTGGCTCTGGATCATGGGCGTCGCCTACAACGTCCCGCCACTCCGAACGAAGGAGTGGCCCTACGTGGATGTGTTGAGCGAGTCCATCAACAACCCTATTCGACTGCTGCTCGGTTGGTTCCCGCTCGTCACGACTCAAGTTCCACCACTCTCGTTGGTGATCTCTTACTGGATGGTCGGCGCCTTCTTCATGGGCATGAAGCGATTCGCCGAGTACCGCCACATTGGCGACCCTGCGGTTGCCGCGGCATACAGGAGATCGTTTGGCCACTACAACGAGGAGCGCCTCCTCGTCAGCCTGGTGTTCTACGCGACGACCTGTGCCCTGTTTGCCGGCATCTTCATCGTGCGGTATCACCTTGAGTTGATTCTGTTCACTCCGCTCGCCGCCGGCATGTTCGCCTACTACCTGCACATCGGCATGCTGCCGAACAGCCCCGTTCAGAACCCGGAGAAGCTGTACCGGCAGCGTGGTTTTTTCGCTTACATGTTGTTGACTACGGTGGTGTTTGTACTGCTGATGTTCACGTCCATTCCCGGGATCTACCGGCTCTTCAACGTCGACCCGGCCGGCATGAAGCCGTTGTGGACGCTGGGAGGCGGATAGATGCCAGGGCTGATTGGCGTGGCCGGACTCCGCGGTGGTCAGGAGCGGGTCGCCGCGCGCTTCGGCAAGGCGATCGAGCGAATGGTCCGTTATCCCAACATGGCAGCCAATGTGGTATCGGCTTTGGAGGGAAACTGCCTGTTGGGATGCGTGTATCGCAGCAGTTCAGATGCCCCCGCGCACTTAGCTCACGAGCCCGTATCGACCCGGGTGCACCGGGCTTGGAGCGGGCGCCGGAACGCCGAGAACCCGGCGTTCCACAGGGCGACGGACCGCGTTGGCCCGACGGCAGTCTTCCACGGCGTCCTTTATAACGAAGGGGCGCTGCGTCGCCAGGTCGGTGAGGCCGGGCCCACTGACTCGGTGCCGGTGCTGATTGCCGCCTTGTATTCGCGCTATGGCGTGGAGTTCGTCGATCGTCTCGAGGGGGAGTTTTGTGCGGCCGTCGTCGATCCCGATCGGCAACGCGTCTGCTTCGCCACCGATCCGATCGGCAACTATCCCGTCTACTGGCGGGTCGATCATGAGGGTGGAGTTTTCAGCTCCGATCTCTCAGCATTGCTGCGGGCCACGCCGGCTGCGACGCGCTTGGACTTACGCGCGGTCGCCGATTACCTGACGATCGGTGCGGTCCTTGGCGACAAGACGCTGGTTGAAGGCGTTCAGGAACTGGATCCTGGAACCCTGCTCCTCTACGACGCTCGGCAGTCGATCGTCACGCTCCGCTCGTATGTAAGGATCGAAACCTTCTTCGAAGGCAAAGCCACCGACAAGTCGGAGTACCTCGAGGCAGTGGAGGCCGAATTCACACAAGCCGTCAACCGCGCCGCGAGTGCATCGCAGCCAGTGGGCCTGTCACTCTCCGGCGGGCTCGACAGCCGGGCCATACTCGGCGCGGTTGGCTCCGCGGCGACGAGACTGCGCACCTACACGCTCGGCGTCGAGGGCTGCGCGGACCAGATGATCGCGCAGCAACTGGCCGCGATCGCCGGTACCCGGCACGTGTTTTTCCGGCTCGACAGCACCTATCTTCGGGACTTCTTGCCCAACATGGCGCGGATGGTTTCGATAACGGACGGGCTGTATTTGAGTCACGGCCTCACCGAAATGCTGGCGATCGAGTTTCTGGGGCAAACTGGAATCGAAGTCTTACTGCGTGGTCATGGTGGTGAGCTTGCGAAGGCGCATCTTGCGTGGCCTTTGCACACCGACCCTCACGTTTACACGTTGAAGTCGGCGGATGAGCTGGTGCCGTACCTGGCTGGACGCGCCAACTACATCACGCCGAATCTCCCGCTCTCTCAGATTCTGACCCCGGCTGCTGCAGCCGCCGCCGGAACAGGAGCTTCCGAGGGGTTCGCGCTGGTGCTGAAGGACACCACCCTCGCGCCCAGTGAATGTTGCAGCTATCTCTATCTGAGAGAGCTCAATCGGAGATTCACCGTCCCGTCGCTCGAACTGTTCCGTACACAAGTCAGCGTGCGACTGCCCTTTCTCGATCCGTCGTTTCTGCGAGCGCTGCTTGCTGCGCCCGCGGAGTGGCGTGACACAACGGAGATCCATCGCCGGCTCACAAGTGGAAATGCGATGTTGCTGAAGGTGCGGAATTCGAATACCGGGGCCGCAGCCGACGCCGGCGCGCTGACCGAATTCATTCTCGACAAAGTCAACACACTCCTGAAGCGACTGGATGTTCGGGGCTATCGTCACTACCATGACTTCGATGGCTGGATGCGGAAGATGCTTCTGCAGAGCGTCGAAAGCGAGTTGCTGGCGCCGACCGCCCGTGTGCAGGGGTTTGTGGCCAAGCCGGTGCTCGAGAAGCTGATTCGCGAAAGCCGTGACGGGGTGGCCGATCGCAGTTATCTTTTGCAGATTCTTCTGATCCTCGAGCTCTGGCAGCGAGAGAATCACATCGAGGCAGCCGCATGATTCGACTCTTGGCAGGTTTGGCGTCGTTGGGATGGTGGTCGCTCCTGGCGTCACAGCCTGTGCCGGCCACCCCGGCCTGTGCGGATGGCTGGACACCACCGGCGGGACCCGGCATCGAGGTCAACAGCGTCGCCGGCCTTGAGGGTGCCCTGCGCTCGGCAAGTCCCGGAGACACGATTCTACTGGCCGACGGCGACTACGCGCTTCGTGCGATGTTGGACATTTCCGTACCAGACATCACGATCAGGTCTGCCAGCGGCGACCCCTCCAAAGTCGTGCTGCATGGCCGCGGCATGGTCGGTGATGCCGTGGGTGTCGCCATCTCAGTCAGCGCGCCTGGCGCAACCGTGGCCGATCTGACGGTGCGTGACGTGGGATACCACGCGATTCAGGTTCGAGGTGAACGTGGCGCCTCCCGCTTCACCTTGCACAACGCAAGGCTTCTCGACACCGGACAGCAGCTGCTCAAAGGCAGCGTGTCAGCGAACCCCATCTACGCCGACGACGGCCTGGTGGCGTGTTCAGAGTTCAGCTACACAACCTCTGCACCAAGTGACTACACGAACGCCGTCGATTTGTTGGCCACCAGAGGGTGGGTCATTCGCGATAACCGTTTCCTTCGGATTCGCGGGCCCGAATCGCAAGGATGGAGGTCAGGTCCGACCATTCTGATCTGGAAGGCATCCGAGGCCACCGTTGTCGAGCGCAACGTCATCATCGATTCGTTCCGCGGGATCGCCTTCGGGCTCGAGCCAGGACCCGCCCCACTTTCCAGAAATGGCCCTCACGACTACGACCATCTCGGTGGTGTGATACGCAACAACGTCGTCGTGAACCTCAATTCTTGGGCTGATGAAGCGATCGAGGCCAATGCCGCACGCGATGTGCGTATAGAGCACAACACGGTGCTGGCCGAGTCTCGAAACGCACCGTGGTCGATTGGCGTGCGATTTCCGGCGGCCTATGCCGTTGTGCGGAACAACTTGACGAACCTGCCGCTGCAGCGGCGCAACGGCGGCAGGGCCGACACCGAGGCAAACATCTTCAACGCAACGCGAAGCTGGTTCATGGATCCGACGAAGCAGGACCTGCGTCTTGCAACCGGCAGCAGCCCCGCCATCGACACCGCAGCCGCGATCCCCGATGTCACGGATGACTTCGATCGGGTACCTCGCCCGCAGGGTCGTGGCCCAGATATCGGGGCCTTTGAATTCCGGCCGCCTCCGATCGTTCGGTAGCAATGTTGCACGAGACGCCAGTCATGTCGTTCATCGTGCCCGTTCGCAACGACGCGGCGAACCTCGAGCGGTGTCTGAAAAGCATCACGGCCAATAGTGACACGTCGGCCGCGTTGGAGCTCGTTGTCGCCGATAACGGCTCGCACGATGGCTCGGCCGATGTCGCTCGCGCCGCGGGTGCAGTTGTCCTGGTGTTGCCGAATGTGCGCCTCGGCGAGCTTCGGAATCGTGCCGTCGATGCCTCCCGCGGCGACATCCTGGCCTTCGTCGACGCCGATCACGAAATCGCGCCGGATTGGGTCCGGTCGTCACTCACCGCCTTTTCAGACCCTCGAGTGGCGGCCGTTGGCGCCGCGTGCCGGCCTCCGACTCCCTCCACGTGGGTGCAGCGCTTGTACGACACCCTTCGCCCCCATCCCACGGGACAGCAAGAGGTGGACTGGCTTGGCAGTGGAAACATGGCCGTGCGCCGATCCGCGTTTCTGGCGGCAGAGGGCTTCGATACTTCGCTCGAGACGTGTGAGGACGTTGACCTCTGTCGTAAGCTTCGCGCCAGGGGTGCGACGTTGCTCAACGACAGTCGGCTCTACAACGTGCACTACGGGGATCCGCGCAAGCTCCGGCATGTGTTCTTCGGAGAACTGTGGCGCGGCCGAGACAACGTTCGAGTCAGTCTCAGACATCCGCGGGCCTGGCGCACCGTCGTGAGTGCGGCTATCCCCATCTTCAATCTCCTGGCAGTCGTCACGGTGCTCGCTGGTCTGGCCTCCGCCTCTGTGTTTGGACTTGAACTGGCGGGCCTTGCCGCGGCGGCCGCGCTTTCCGTCGTCGCTCTCCGCACTCTGTTGATGATGTCTGGCGGTGCGGCGCCCTCGGACCTGTTCCGCGCCATCGCGGTGGCGACGGTATACGAGAGCGGTCGTGCGCTCGCGGTGACGGGGCGCTTCGGACATGCGCACCGGCGCAGAGGCCCGACCAGCTAGTGGCGCCGCGGATTTCCGTTCTCGAGTTACGCAGCGTTCGTGGAACGGGCGGCGGACCAGAAAAAACAATCCTGTTCGGCGCCGAGTTACGCGACCGGCAGCGATTTGATGTCACGGTCTGTTACATCAGAGATCTACGCGACGACGTCTTCGGAGTTGAGGCGCGAGCGCGACGCTTGGACATCGACTACGTGGAAGCGCTCGAACGGCACTCGCTGGATCCGCGTGTCTGGGCCACGCTGAAGGATCTCGTTGCCACACGTCGCATCGATATCGTCCACTCGCACGATTACAAGACCGACCTGCTTTCCCTGATGTTGTCGTGGAGGATGGGGGTGATTCCTCTGGGAACCGCCCATGGGTGGACGGGCCATTCCGTGCGCGAACGTCTGATCTACTACCCGATGGGCAAGCGGCTGCTCTCCCGCTTTCCTCGCGTGATCGCCGTGTCCACGGACATCAAGAATGAGCTGGTGCGCTGCGGGGCGGCGCCTGGCCGAGTGGTCGTCCTCCTCAACGGAATCGATCCAGCGGCGTTTCGTCGTGAGGTCGCCGAGCAGCCCGTCGTTCGCAAGGAACTCGGATATAGTGCGAGCGAAGTGGTCATTGGATGCGTTGGCCGATTGGAGCGCCAAAAACGCTTCGACCTGCTGATGGAGGCGTTCGCCCAACTCTCGCAGTCCTTCGATCACCTGAGATTGGTCATCGTCGGTGACGGCAGCTTACGGACGGAGTTGACCAACCTTGCGACCCGGCTGGAGTTGGGCTCGCGGTGCCAGCTGCTCGGACATCGCGAGAACATTGCGAGGCTTCATCACGCATTCGACCTGTTCGTCCAGTCCTCGACGTATGAGGGCACGCCAAACGCCGTCCTCGAGGCGATGGCCCTCGAGACGCCTCTTGTCGCCACCGACGTTGGCGGCACCAGCGAAGTGGTCTGGCCTGACATTCATGGACTGATCGTTCCCGCCAACGTCGCTGCGTTACGAGGCGCCATCCAGAACGTGCTGGTCGATCCCGAAGCGGCCCGCCGCCGCGCCAACGCTGCGAGGCGGCGAATCGAAGAAGAATTGTCGTTCGAGGCACGAACGCGCCGACTCGAGACCATCTACGGCGAGCTGATGGATGGGCGCCCCTCCTCCGTGAAGCGAGTGTCGCACCTTGCGTAATGCGGCCAAGACCCTGGCCTTCTACGCCGCGACGGTGGCGATCGCGCCGGCGCTGGCATCGTTCGCAATGCGCCGGGTGGTGCTGGGGCGCGATCGTGCGTTGGAAGGGTCGACGCAGGCGCTGGCGCTCTGGCCGGGCGTACTTGGCGAGTATCTCCGACGGGCGTTTCTGACGCGGGTCCTGGCGTCCTGCGACCGGTCGGCAACGGTTCAGTTTGGTACGCTCCTCAGCCAGGCTGGGGCTCAGATCGACGCGAATGTGTACGTCGGCCCCCGCTGTCACCTGGGACTCGTGCATCTCGAGCGGGACGTGCTGCTGGCGGCAGGTGTGCACGTGCCGAGCGGCGCGGCAACCCACGGAACAGACGATCCGGATGTAACCATCCGAAAGCAGATTGGCGTACGCACTCGGGTTCGAATCGGTGAAGGCACCTGGGTGGGAAGCGCGGCCATTGTGCTGGCCGATGTCGGCAAGCATTGCGTGATCGGTGCCGGCGCGGTCGTGACCAGACCGCTACCCGACTACGTCGTTGCTGTCGGTGTTCCGGCCAGGGTCATCGGCAGCAGACGGCCACAGTCGGTAGAGGCATGAGAGTCCTCTTGCTGACGCACCGATTGCCCTATCCATTGAACAGGGGCGATCGAATACGCGCTCATCATTTGATTCGGTCGATCTCGCGCTCCGCGTCCCTGGACCTCGTTTCGCTGGTCCATGATCACGCGGAAGAGCAGACCGCCATTGAGCTGCGTGAAATCACGTCGAGTGTTGCAACCGCCATGGTTCCTCGCGCCCAGAACCTGGTGCGAGCGGCGTTCGCGCTACCGGGACCCGCGCCACTGACCCACGTGCTTCTGCACAGCCCGGCGATCTTTCCCCTGCTGGCAAAGGCTCTGAGGGTGCGACGGCCGGACGTCGTCTTGGCGTACGGGTCGGGCATGGCGCGTTACGCGTGCCAGCAGCCCCTTTCGGCGGTTCCGTTCGTGCTCGATATGGTCGACGTCGACTCGGTGAAGTGGGAGATGCTTGGACGCACAGCGGCCTGGCCAATGAGCGCTGTGTATCGCCGCGAAGCGGTAAGGCTACGCCAATTCGAAGTAGAGGCCACCAACAAGGCGTTTGCCACAACCGTGGTCAACGATCGCGAATACGCCGCTCTTCGCGCCATCAATCCTCGTGCGCGGACAGAGATAGTCGCTGCGGGCGTAGATCTGTCCATGTTCCAACCGACGGAGAAGCCCATGCCGAGCTCGAACGTCGTGTTCGCCGGCGTGTTCAACTACGAACCGAATGAGCTCGGCGCGGTGTGGCTCGCAACTGAAGTGTGGCCGCTCGTCCGACAGCGCCATGCTGACGCTACGCTCACTCTGGTCGGCATGAACCCGACTCGAAGAGTGAGAGAGCTTGCGAAGGACGCGTCCGTGGTGGTCACGGGGGCAGTACCTGACGTCCGACCGTATTTGTGGGTGGCCGCCGTCGCGGCGGCCCCTCTGACCATTGCCCGGGGTGTTCAGAACAAAGTGCTCGAAAGCATCGCGGCCGGCCTGCCCTGTGTCGTCACGCCACAGGTACTGGAGGGGATTCCTGGTGTCGTGCGGCTGGCCTGCGTCTCCGCCGTCACGGCGGAGGAGTTCGCAGGCGCGATCCTCGACGTGCTTCACGCCGCGCCGGCAGAGCGGCGCGGGAGGGCCAACCTTGCCCGGCTCGACGATCTGAGTTGGGACGCACAGCTCGGACCCATGACGGATCTGCTGGAAGCAGCGGCTCGCTGTGCGTCGCCACAGGCTCAGACGCGCACTGCATCAAGCCGGGTGTGACGTGCGTTGCCACGCTCGGCTGCGAAGCCAACCGAACGAGTCGTCATGCCTTCGCGATCCACCCACGCCAGGTATAGAACGCGAGCGCTGCGTGCTCGTAAAGAGCATCTCGACTGGCGCGAAGGCCGACGTACGTTGGTACAAAGGCTCGAAGACCATGCGTTGGAGGTTCATCGTCGATTGGAGATGCCACGAGCGTCACGGTAAGGTGGGCGGACTTTGCCAAGGCCGATACGCGAGGCATCTGCAGCCGAGACGCAATCACTGCGGCATGCAGTGTCGGGGTCTCGGTCAAAAGCTGATGTACCCATTCCATCTGGTCGCGCGTGGTGCGATCGTTTGCATACTGTTTGATTCTCTCCCTTGGGACGCCCTTGGCGATGATCGCGAACTTGATCCAGTCGGCACCGAGCACATAAACCGTTTCCGGCTGCGCGATCATCCAGACACGTTCGGCTTCTCGGGCCCTGCCAACCCGATTGTCACCGTCAAGGATGATCAGCGCATCGGCCGAAGCCAGCGAAGCAACCGCGTCCACTCCTGTGGTGACCAGTCGATTCGCGATGTTGTTTGCGACAAAAGGGAGACTCATGACCACGTACGTGCCGGCGATGGCGAGCGACCACACCCGACTCAAGCGGCGACCGCGCGGCCACACGTACCTCAGCAGCAGGTAGGTCAGGAGAGACAGAACCAAAAACCCGACCGAACCTGGCACAAGTGCCTGCTTGAGAAGTGAAGGAATGGGCATGATGAGCCGAGCGCGTAGACGCGCCAGTTCGGGATCAACCCGGCACGGCTAAGTTACCATGGCCTCCCCCTTGGGAATTCCCCGGCCGTTCACCCGTCGCCTTGAGCTAAGATACTGGGCGAATCCAAGGGGTCCCCCACCCGCAACGTCAGGTACGGCAATGGCCACATCTCTTTTCCGCTACGTGCGCTGCGTCTTCGTCTTACTCGGAATCTCACCAGTGGTTCTCGGCGGTATCCACCCGATCCCCGCTGAAGCCGGGCAAGCGCCCGACCCTCATGCGCACCTTGTGACGCCATTCGACAAGATTCCGGACTTTGCCGCGACCCCCACCGTCGTCAGCGTCAAGAGTGGGAGCTGGAGCGACGCGAGCGTCTGGAGTACTGGATCACTTCCCGGCTCCCGCGACGTCGTCCTCGTGAAGCATCAGGTCGTCTACGACAGTACGACGGCTGTCGTCGCGACGATCGCCATCGACGCTGGTGGCCGGTGGTCGTGTGCGTTGACCCAGTCGACGAAACTGTCGGTCGACACGTTGCTCGCAAAGCCCGGTAGCACGTTGGAATGCGGGAGCACGGCCAATCCACTCCCAGCCCAATTCAAGGCCGAGATCGTCATTCGTGACTCGGCGATCCGGACATCTCCGACGGGATCGGGCGTCTACGATCCAAGCCAGTACGGCACCGGAGTTGTCGCGGTTGACGCGACCGTTCGAATGCACGGCGCCTCGCTCGACCCGACCATTCTTCGGCTCGCGGCCGAGCCATTGAAGGGATCGCGGACGCTCACGCTGGCTGCGGTGCCGAACGGCTGGCAAGCCGATGATGTGTTGGTGATTCCGGACACCCGGCAATTGGTAGATGGCGACTACGCAACGCGCAGTGGCGACTTCGACAACTTCCGACGACGGGCGAGCCAGTCAGAGACGGTCACGATTCAGGCCATCTCTGGGACCACCGTGACGATTTCCAAGGCGCTGGATCATGACCACAAAGGCGCCCGCAATCCCGAAGGCGGTCTCGAGATCCTGCCACACGTCGGGAACCTGTCGCGGAACATCATCATCCGCTCCGACAAACCTAACGGCACGCGCGGCCACGTGTTGCTGACACGCGCGACGAATGTGGATATTCGTTACGTGGCCTTTCAGAATCTTGGCCGGACGACTGAAGAGCCGTTGGACTCCACGACGTTCGATGCCGCGGGAGTGGTCACACACGTAGGCACCAACCAGATCGGTCGTTATCCCCTTCACATCCATCACGTCCCGGGTATTTGTCCCGCCGGTTCGTACCAATTCACGATCAGAGGCGTCGCGATTGAAAATGGACGGAAATGGGCGATGGCCGTGCATGGGTCGCACTACGGACTGATTCAGGACAATGTCGTCTTCGACGCGACGGGCGCCGGCATCGTCACCGAAGACGGCTCAGAGACCGGCAACGTGTTCGACCACAACTTCGTGGTGAAGGTCGAGACCGGAACTCGGCTCGTCGGGACCGAGGCAGGTCTTTTCGGAACTGACCCGTTCGGCCGAAAGGGTAATGGGTTCTGGCTGAAGGGCATCAACAACACGTTCACGAACAACGTCGTGGCCGACGCGCGCGAAGGGATCGGCTTCTATCCAGGGGCGACGGAGAACGGCATCCATTCAGTGCTGAACGACGTGAAGATTCCCAACTTCCCCTGCGGAGATACCAGCGTCGCCGGCCAATACACGGTGCAGCGATTGCTCCGTATCTACAATCGGGAAGTCACGGGGAACGAGATCTACAGCACGAGTCTGTTTGGCCTCGGGACGTGGTTCATGGAGATGCCGACCACCGGACGTGTGGCCATCAAGAACACGACGATCTGGCACGCAGCTCGAATGGCCGTGTTTCACAAGTATTGGAACGGTACGTTCGACGGGCTCAGGGTCCTCAACGAAGGAGGCGTCGGCGTCGCGATTTCACAGTTCAATAACAACGCGACCGGCCAACGAATGCATTCGGAACTGCTTCGCGCAGACATCCAGGGCGTGGAGATCATCTATCAGAAAACCGGACAGCTCGGGCTGGCGCCCTCCTGGCTCTTTCAAGATGGATTCTTCCGCTCGCGTTCGGGAATTGCGCTGAACGCACGCGGCCAAAAGAACCAATCCAGCGATGGCAGCTCGACGTTTGAGTTCCGGAACATCCGCTTCGCCGCACTGCCTGGTATGCCATTCGCGTCATTCCAGCTCTCGGAAACAGGCAGCACGCTCAACAACTACTCGAAAACCTTCTCGGTTTACGCCTACCAAGGCAATCCGAACGACAACTTCCGCATGTACTACAACAGTCAGGCCGCTAATGCTCCCGCGCCACCACAGACGGTACAGGCGGGGTTGGGCGGCGGCTGCCCCACAGCCGGCCTGACCAATCAACAATGCTGGGACGCTCACAAGGTCGCGACGTACAAGGCCGTCGCCACCTGCACGACCACTCGTGCAGAAATCAGCGGCGGACTCGTCTGCCCGAGCACGGCCTCTGCCACGGCACTTCCTTCTGCTCTCTCGTCGCTTCAGCCGACGACTTCGATTTCGGAGAAGCCCAGCGCGGCGGTTCCCGAACCGAAAAAGGCAAGGCTCAACCGGAGTGAACCTCCGATAGAGCCAGCGGTGTACGCCGAGCTCGGCGATCAGCTGTTCGATGTAAGCGCCGGCACTGTTCCAGTCGGACAACCGACGAACAGCGCAAAAGATTTCGCTCCAACCCATGGCGCCGTTTGGAAGATGAAGCTCAAGACCTGGGATGGCGGCGTGCTCCCGATCGAGTTCGCCGACGACATTCCGGCGGCGCTTCGCCAACAGTTCATGGCGGCGTGCAACTCGGGCTGGGGGCACGCAACGCCGCTGGTCTGCGTAGAGCGCACGAGCCAGTTTGGCTATCTCAGGGTGACGCAGTTCGATGACGAACCAGGCCATACGTCGGGCTGTTACAGCGCCGTCGGCCAGGCCCGTCGGCTCGTCCAGTATCGGCTCAACCTCGGGTCCAGTTGCTGGAATCCACGAGACATTCACCATCAACTTGGACACGCCCTCGGGTTCGTCCACGAGGAGCAGCGACCCGACCGAGACTCCTACGTCAACATCGAGCTGGCGAATGTAAGGCCCGATGCACGGTCCAACTTCGCGCCAATCAGGTCGCCGATCGATCGGCCAGGGACGTACGATTTTCTCTCGGTGATGCATTCTCCTGGCAACGCGTTTGCGATCGATGCGAGCGAGCCAACCATCGTCCCGCGATCGGGATACGGTTCCTACGCTTCGTCGCTAGGCGCGAGCTCGCTGCCGTCGACGCTCGATCGCGAAGCCCTGAACATGCTCACGCGCGAGTCCTATCGACAGGGTGCTATGACCTTCGAGACTCCGCCACGGCATTTTGACGCCGCCGAGTTTCTCGAAGCCATCGAGCGGCTCGATGCCTACTTCCGTAGCCCGACGGGACTAGGTCGCGCCACCGGGCTGGCGATCGACGGAAGGCTGGACTTTCAGGCCATCGCCGGCTGGATCTTTGATGTCTATCTTGCCGCTCGGACGGCAGGGGTGCCCGCAGAATTCGCCTTTGGGATGGTGATCGCGGAGATCACCCAAACGGCCGAGTGGCGGACGAAACATCCGACCTGGACCCCGGCCGCGGCAAGGGCCATCCCTTCGAAGGTGAGCGTCGATCACGCTGAGTTTCTCGACGCCCTCCGGCGCCTGGACGCCTTCTACGCGGCTCCCGAAGGCCTAGGCCGGCCCAACGGCCTTTCGGCCTCGGAAGGCCCTGATTTTTGGGGCGTTTCGACCTGGCTGTTCGACACCTACCTCAACGCGCGGATGAGTGGCGCCTCGGCCAGTGTGGCCTGGTCCGAGGTCGTCGATTCGATCCGAGCGACGCCTGAGTGGCGGAGCAAGCGGCAATAGACGTTCGGTCCGCCGTCGATCGCTCGGCTTGATCTCGACGGTCATCTTCCTTACACTTCGGCGCCCCCTCCCCTAGGCGCCGCGATCGCCGCTGCAGCAGCCAAGCCGCCGCGAAAAAACGACTTACAGTTTTTGAGGTTCCGAGACGAAATTGTATGGGTGACGGCCTGAACACCTAAAACATTGACGTTTTTTGGCGGCATGCCGATTGCCTCCGGTGAATCACCTATAGCGCGTTTACTCGGTAAATGTTTCACAGGGTTGCATCGATGGATCGAATGACGAAGCTTCGCGCAAGACTCCGTATTTATTTTCTCGTTCTCCTGGGCGTGTCGACGCTCGTTGTTGCGGAGGCGGGCTTGGCGTCGGGACAGACCCACACCCATCTCCAGACTGCTTTCGACAAGATCCCGGACTTTGGGGCCTCCCCCACGGTGATGTCGGTCAAGAACGGAAACTGGAGTGACCCCACAGTGTGGAGCACCGGCGTCCTCCCGGGCGGGGGTGACGTCGTTCTGGTCCGGCATCGGGTCGTCTACAACAGCGTGGCGGCAGTCGTCCGAACACTGGCCATCGACGCCGGTGCCACGTGGACGTGCGCATTGACGCAGTCGACAAAGCTGTTTGTTGGCATCGTGCTGGCCAAACCCGGCAGCACATTGGAATGCGGCACCGTGGCGGCCCCGCTGCCGGCGCAATTCAAAGCCGAGATCGTCATCCGGAGTCTGGCGCTCCAGACGACGCTGACGACATCGAGCGTCTACGATCCGAGCCAGTACGGCAACGGCGTTCTCGCCGTCAATGCGACGGTTCGAATGCACGGAGCTCAGGTCGCGACAACCTTCCTTCGCCTCGCCGCCGAACCGTTGGCGGGATCGCGGGTGCTGACCCTCTCGGCGGCGCCGAGTGGCTGGCGCGTGGGGGATCTCGTGGTGCTTCCTGATACGAGGCAGCTAGCTGCAGCCGACTACGCCCCCAAGCCGAATTTCGACTTTGACAACACGCGCCGCAAGCTCAGCCAGTCGGAGACCGCGACGATTCAGACGATTTCAGGTTCGACCGTTACCCTCGCTGCTCCGTTGCTCTACAGTCATAAAGGCGCTCGCAACCCCGAGGGAGGAGTCGAGATTCTGCCGCACGTGGGGAACCTCTCACGCAACATCATCATCCGCTCCGAAAACCCGCTCGGGACCCGCGGCCACGTGCTGTTCACCGGCACGAGCGATGTCGATGTCCGATACGTTTCGATTCAGAGTCTCGGCCGAACGACGCACGAACCCCTGGACTCGACGACGTTCGACACCGCCGGCATCGTCACGCATGTGGGCACCAACCAGATCGGCCGGTATCCACTCCACATCCATCACGTCCCGGGCATCTGCGCCGCGCAGAGCTACCAATTCATCGTGAAGGGCGTGGCGATTCAGGATGGGCTGAAATGGGCGATGACGGTTCACGGGTCGCACTACGGACTGGTTCAAGACAACGTGGTGTTCGACGCGACGGGAAGCGGCATCGTCACTGAAGACGGCTCTGAAACGGCGAATGTCTTTGACCACAACTTCGTCGTGAAGGTCGAGAACACGACTCGGCTGGCGGGTGTGGAGACCGGCATTTTCGGGTCCGACCCGGCAGGCCGGAAGGGCAACGGGTTCTGGTTCAAGGGCATCGGGAACATCGTTCGCAACAACGTCGTGGCGGATGTGCGCGAGGGCTACGGCTACTACCCGGGCTCAGCCGAGTCGGGACCGACCAGCGTGCACAACAACGTTAACCTTCCGAATTATCCCTGCGCTGATCACTCTGTGGCCGGGCAGTACACGACACGGTCGCTGCTTCACATCTACAACCACGAGATCATGGGCAACGAGGCGTACAGCACGAGCCAGTTCGGATTTGGCACGTGGTTCATGGAGCAACCCACGACCGGACGCGTGCCCGTCAAGGACACAACCCTCTGGCACAATTCCTTCTCTCCGGTGTTTCACCGGTACTGGAACGGCACCTTCGACGGGCTCAGAATCCTCAACCAAGGCGGCGTCGGAGTCGCCATTCGCCAGTTCAACAACAATGCGACCGGCCAGGCGATGCATTCGGAAGTTCACCACGCTGATATACAGGGCGTGGAGGTCGTCTATTCGAAGACCGGACAGCTTGGACTCGCGCCATCCTGGCTGTTTACAGACGGATTCTTCCGCTCGCGCTCGGGGTTTGTTTTGGAGGCGCGCGGACAAAAGAATCAGTCCAGCACCGGCGCCACGAAGTTTGAGTTTCGCAATCCTCGCTTCCAAGCGCTGCCTGGCCTGCCGCTGGTGTCGATCAAACTCTCCGAAGCCGGAGGCGACCTCAACAACTATTTGAAGACTTTTTTGGTTTACGGATATCAGGGCAATCCAAACGACAACTTCCGGGTGTACTACACGAGCCAGGCTCCGACCGCCCCGGCGCCACTGCTGTCGGCACTGAGCGGCGGCTGCCCCGCGACAGGCCTGACGAACCAGCAGTGCTGGAATGTCTACCAAATCGCCACGTATCAGGCCTTGGCGGCCTGCTCGACGGCTCGTGCAGAGATCAACGGCTTTGTCTGCCCAATCCCGTATGCTGCGCCGACGACAACCACGACCACGACGACAACCACAACCACATCGCCGACGCCGGCGCCAGCGCCCGCTCCAGCGCCGACGCCGTCGCCCGATCCTGAACTAACGACGACGTCTTCGACAACGACATCGACGACAACACCGACCACGACAACCTCGACGACATCGACGACGACATCTTCGCCAACGACGACAACTTCGACGTCTCCGACGGCGGTTGTCTCCACAGCCCCGACGTCCTCTGCAGGTCCGGTGACACTGTCAAATGAGTGCGCTCCGGCCGTGTTTGAAATCCTGTCGACGGGTACCATTGTCTTCGCCCATGCACCCGTCGATCAGATGCGTCTCTACGTCTGCGGTGGATCGATCACCGCGGAAGCGGTCGGCTCGATGACCGCGAACTGGTTGAGCTGGACGATCAACGCCCCGATGAACCGCGACGTTCTGATCCCGATGGGATTGGTCCCAGCGGGTCAAGCGCTCACGATCAAGTGGACGTCTACGGGCAAAGTCAGGGGATGGATTTCGGTCCGCATCACTCAGTAAGGTCGAACGCGCGGCTTCGATAGTCATGAGTGCCATCCACGCGGTTGCGTGGGTGGCACTGTTCTCCAATCCTCACAACACGACTGCCGGCAACGGTTCGCTTCGCGTTCAGGGTCACGGAATCGACCGAACGACGAATGGTCCGATGATCTTGGTGAGCCAAAGCGGCAGACGTTTCCAGATCTGAATCGCGAGGCGAAACTTTGGATTCTTCGGGCTCTGATCGGGTAGCTGCTCGCTGCGCAACAAGCAGTATTCCCAGTGCAGCGGCATGGGCAGCGCACCCCACTGTTCCTTGAACTTGTACGTCCCCTCATTCGGAGTCGACCGCCCGAAGTCAAACGTCGTGCAACCTTCGGCGACAGCCGATTGGAGCGCCTGCCAGTACAGAAGATGGTTGGGACAAAGGCTGTTGTATTCGCGCACTGACGATGCCCACGGGATCTCGACCATGTCGCCGCTCCTGTAGGTCAAGCCTGACGCAACTGGTCGATCGCCAAGGCGCACCACGAGGACGTGCGTGCGATCTGGAAACGCCTTCAGCACCTCGGTGAAGAACGTGCGGGCGTAGACGGGCGTGCCGAGATCGCGCATGTTGCGCGCGAAGACGTCGTAAAACTCTGGGAGAAGCTCGCTCTTGCCGCGCGACACGGTGAGCTGTGACTTCTCGGCCTTTCGAATCTGATTGCGGACTTTCCGGTCGAGCCGTTCCCACAGGTCGGCTGAAAGCCCCATCCGCATCACGACTTTGTGCTGCTTGCAGGGCAAGTCGCCGAATCGTCGGACCGTGTGTCTGAACTCGACATACCGGCACCGCCGCGTCCGCGCCAGTTCTGCGGCCTGGTTCACGAGCGCGCGAGCCTCGTCCAAGGAATCGGCGACGACCCCCCCATAATTCACAAACGGCAACGACGTAACGGTGCGACCGAACAACAGGCTGTTGATGTGGACGAGCGGAAGAATCCCGACCGTGCGGCCAGCACGTCGGGCGATTAGGTACACGCACTCGTGGCCAAAGCTCTCGACAAAGACGTGACGCCATGACCACACGTGGTAACCAGACGCCTGCGGATGCGACGCGGCATACGCGTCCCAGGCGCTACGGTCCGTCTCAGTGGCCACAGCCACAGCGAGTGGATGCGCCCGTATCTCACTCTGTTCAACAGGCGTCAGCACGTTTTCTCGTAAACCTGCGGTTTGTCGCGTGAACGTTTCGAAAGACCAGCATCGGCCGTCACCCCTAAGCCTGTGGGGCGCTCCTTACAGCACCTGCCGATCAGCTACTCGAGCGTACTCGATCGACGAGTCGCCGACCGATGCCGCTGGTCTCCAGGTATCGTCGAAACCGCTCTGCCATCAACACACAGCCGGCGTCGGTCATGTGGGCCCAATCGACAAAGTGCTCGCGGTCGGCGGGCACGGCCGTGCGGTCGTCCACAACCGGGACACCGCGCGTGCGACCGTAGCTCACGATGGCTGCGTTATACAGATCCATCGCGTTGAGCAGGCCGTCGATGGTCATCCATGGCATGTAGAAGAACGCCAGCCGCGCGTTCTCAATCTGCTCAGCCCTCGGCTGATCTCTTCGGTACTTGACCAGGAACGTCGACAGGAGGAGATCCACGCCTTCGGCTCTCAGTTCCTCGTGCATGCGGTCCAATTCCCTGACGTAACGCGTCGGCAGGTCTTCCGGAACCGTTTGGATCTTCCCGGCTGACTCATCGCTGACGGACAAGATCTTCAAATTCTTCTCGATCAGATCCAACAACAGGCTCTTTTGGGTCAGCCACCGATTGACAGCCGCGAGCCGGCCGCGCGACGCATTGACCAGCCCCATCCTCACCGCAAGTTCGCGTGTATCGAGCGCGACGTCGTTGTTGGCTTCGTAAAAAATCACGAGGTCGGGGTCGAGCGGGAGCACGCGCCGCCGAACATTTTCCAACGATTGAGTGATCACGAAGCCCGGTACGCCGGCGTTGATCACCTCAATACTTACGTCGGGGTACTGTTCCCGAAGACGTTGCTGCAGCACTGCGGGCCATGTGGCGTCATCGCTCGACACGTCGGCATCGAACGTCGTGGACGCGCCGACGCACACGATCCGCAAGGTGTTGGTCGGTTTCTGTTTCGTGATTTCGGCTCCGCGAAACCCCAACGAGTTGATCGACAGCGACGTGTTGCGGCCCATCGCGCGATACCCCGGTCTCGGGAAGGCAATGTTCGAAGCAGGGTCGCGGACCAGCATCGTGTCCAGAGGCGCTGAGTTCGCCGCGCCGTATTTCATCCAGGCCCGCACTCGCACGGCCGTCTCGCAGAGCACGCCGATAAACACTAAACAAACGGCGACGAAGAGCACTTGCCGGCGCAGCGGAATCTGACGAGCGACCTTGCGTATCGAAGGCGCACTCATGGGCTGGCGCACTAGAACAAGGTGTAGATAAACGGCGCCACGGCGGTGCCGGACAGCATCATCAAACCGCTCAGCATGACCAGAGCGCAGATGAGCGGGAGCAGCCACCACTTTCGGCTGTGGCGCAGGAAGTGCCAGAAGTCGCTGAAGATGGTCGGGTTGCCGCTCTCGAGTGCGGCTCGCTCGAAATCGGATGGACGATTCTCAGTCATGAGCACTCCGTTGTTGCCAGCTATTGACGGAAGTATCGACGCGGATCGGTGACGGCTTGCCGGGCCGTCCAGTACGTGTTCGGCCCCGCCCGGCGTTTCAACGCCAGGACATCCCGGCCAATGAGCTTGAAAACGAGCGCCAGTGGGGTAAAGAGGCCATAGAACATGAATCCCACGATGACACGAGTCACGATTCCTCCAATAGGTCTCGTGACACCAATAAGGAGGGTAAACAGAGGACGAATGGCCAAGGGCCGAACGACACCCAAAGGGCCAATCAGCACCGCCAAGACTGCGAGCACCAACGCGCGGGTGTCATATCCGCGGTAAGCGCTCCACGCGGCCAGGCCGCCAAGAAACACGAGCCATATGCCAGCGAATTGCCGCAAGACCCGAGTCGTGACGACCGGCTCATCATCCGAGAGTTCTGGATCCAACATGCTGGCTTCCCCTACGCTCTTCGCCTGCCGATCACGATAAAGAATCCTCCTTCGCGATAGCCGCTTCCCAGACTTGCCAGCTGGCTGCTGATGCGACTCGTGACGTTTCCGCGGTCGTGCGGCTCGAACAACCGTTCGTGGGGCTCGAGCTCCGGCCCTCCCCGCGGCTTCGGAATGGAGTTGATGAAGTCGAACCCGTCCTTCTCGAGCCAACCGATCACCTCGTCCAGCGTGTGGCAACTCTCGTGCGGATGACAGTACTGATCCTGAAACCAGGCTTCTCGCTTGCCGTCCGCGGCCACTCGACCGAAATGCGGATCGAGCCACGTGCCGGTGATGCCGGTCCATCGGAACAGTGCACGTCTTGCGTAGTGAAGCTGCCGGCTGAAGGCGCTATACAGACCGACGATGAAGAATCCCCCGGGACGAACGAGTTCGCCGACGCGCTGAAACGCCAAGCGGCAATCCCCCGTGTGATGGAGCACGCCGTTGGTGACCACGACGTCGAAGAACCTTCGCTGGAGGGCGGGCCGGAACAGATTCATTTGCGCAAACGTCGCCCGCTCGATCCCGTGCGTTTCTTTGAAACGCTGCGCCAGACGGAGTGAGTTCAGACACACGTCCACGCCCAACACGGACCGGTGCGCAATCGACAAGAAGTTGGTCAGCTGGCCAGTGCCACATCCCACTTCCAGGACCGATGCGCTGTAGGGAATTTGCTCATTGAGCAGCTTCGCAAACCGGCCGGCTCGGGCTTTGTCGAGCAGCGCCCGTTGGCTGTCGACATCGTCGTAGTTGGGAAACGGCGTCTTCTCGTAAAAGCGCTTTACGATCTCCGTGACGTCGTCGGTGTTGGCGTCGTCGGTGACGAACAATCGTGGAATCCCCTCCTCCACGGCATAGCGCTTGCCAGTGCGCACGTTCTCCGCGCCCGTGGACGTCACGAGCAGGGGTTCCTGGCTGATGGGATCGCGCCACGGATTGGCGGTCTGGTCAACCGCCTCGCCAGGATTCGTCCAGCACTGAAATCCGACGCGCTGCTGCTCTTTGTGCAGGACACAATCCTCGAGCACGAGAACGTCCATCTCTGATTGCATGAACGTGTGGTACGCCTCCTCCGGACGCATCACAATTGGCTCCCACGACAGGTTGAAACTGGTGTTCACCAGGATTGGGCAACCCGTTTTCTCATAGAACGACTGCAGCAGCCGCCGGAATCTGCCATGCTGTTGATCAATCGTCTGCACGCGCGCGCTGTAGTCAACGTGGGTGATGGCCGGCACGCTGCTGCGCACCTCGCTGACGCGCCGGCGCAAATCGGGATCGTCCGGGTGGCCGTTGTCCTCGATGGTGGCGACTCGATGCTTGGTGAGGACCGGAGCGACCTGAAGCATGTACGGCGAGTCTTCGTTCGGTCTCATACCGAACCACTCGTGGACGTGCTCCCGAAGCACGCACGGCGCAAACGGGCGAAAGCTCTCCCGAAATTTGATCTTGACGTTCATGGTGCTCTGCATCTTCGGCGAGCGGGGATCGCCGAGAATGCTGCGGGCTCCCAAAGCGCGCGGACCGAACTCCATTCGGCCGTGGAACCAGCCCACGACCTTCCCGTCCACGAGCGCCTGGGTGACCTCGCTGAGCAACTCACTCTCGTGTTGGTGACGCCGGTAGCAAGCCCCGGTCGCTCGCAAGAAGCCTTCGATTTCGTCGGTGGTGTACGCGGGCCCGAGGAGACTCGGGCCCTGGACGCTGTGGCCGTTCGACGTTCGCGGTCGGCCGAGCAGCTGGTGCCAGACGAAGAGTGCCGCACCAAGCGATCCACCGGCATCGCCGGCAGCCGGCTGAATCCAAATGTCGCTGTACGGCCCTTCGCGGAGAAGCCGGCCGTTGGCCACACAGTTGAGCGCGACGCCGCCGGCCATCACGAGCTTTTTCATGCCGGTTTGGCGATGGAGTTGCTGGCCGAGCCGGAGCACGATGTCTTCGGTCACCGACTGGATGCTGGAGGCCAGATCCATATGTCGTCGCTCGAGTTGCGTATCAGGTTTGCGCGGCGGGCCGCCAAACAGCTCGTGGAACCGCCGATTGGTCATGGTGAGCCCCTGGCAGTAGTTGAAGTAGCTCATGTCCAGCCAGAAGCTGCCGTCGGGATTGACATCCAACAAATGCCGATAGATCAGGTCCTTGTAAACCGCCTTTCCGTACGGAGCCAGCCCCATCAGCTTGTATTCGCCACTGTTCACCGCGAAGCCGCAGTAATACGTGAACGCCGAGTAGAGAAGGCCGAGCGAATGGGGAAATCGGAGCTCTTGGGTCAGCTCCAGTCGATTTCCCGTCCCAACACCCATCGCCGCAGTGGTCCACTCCCCAACGCCATCGAGGGTAAGGATCGCGGCCTCTTCGAAGGGGCTCGGGAAAAACGCGCTCGCCGCGTGGCTTTCGTGGTGCTCCAAAAACACATAGCGGGCGCGCGACGCGCCTTGGCAGGCCTTCTGGATCGCACGCCGCGTGAATAGTTTCTTTTTCAGCCAGACCGGTAACGCGAGTGAAAAGCTGTCGAATCCAGCGGGCGCATACTCCAAGTAGGTTTCGAGAAGGCGCTCGAACTTGGCGATCGGCTTGTCATAGAACGCGATGTAGTCGAGGTCGGCCGGCGCGACACGCGCCTCGTTCAAGCCGTAGCGGATCGCATGAACCGGGAATCGCGCGTCGTACTTCTTGCGAGTGAAGCGCTCCTCTTGTGCCGCGGCGGCGATATTTCCGTCGACCACGAGACATGCGGCACTGTCGTGATAGAAGGCCGAAATGCCAAGAATGGCGGTCACGCTCTTCCTCTTGGCCCCGCACCTCGGCCACGACCAACAGCGGGCTGCCCGGCGTCAGGATGACGAAGCGATCTCCCCCTCATGTCAGGCACCATCGCTCCGAAGTAACCAGTAATCCTTCATCAGCAGGAAGCGGCCGATCACCAGCGCGTCAATCGCCGAGGAATACACGGTCCGAACGGCGTCGCGAGGAGCGCAGGCAACCGGTTCGCCGGAAGTCCCGAGCCTGGTCTCGATTAACGCCGGGACGCCGGTCCTCTGGAAGTGGCACTCGAGCAACTCGCACATCGCCGGCGCCTGCGAAGATCCGATCGCTTGGACGCGAACTCGATGCTGCCAATCGAGGGCCGATACCAATTGGTCGCGCCACTCTGCCCGCACAGACGCATCGACGACTCTCGGAGGGCTCAACACCGATCCACTGAGACACTGCTCTACCGCCGACGGCGCAAACGCGACGGGGAGTGGCTCGTCGAGTGGCAAATGCCGCAGGTACTCGTTGATGTTCTGACGGGCGTATCGCCCAGACGGGTCGCAGAGGACGCTGCGCGACCCCAGGGGGCGCGGGCCAAACGCCATCGCTCCTTGAAACCAGGCCACGACCTTGCCTTGAGCGAGCATGGCCGAGACGCGACCGATGAGTCGTTGCCAATCCGGCTCATAGACGTAGTCGAGACGACAATTGTCGAGGGTCCGCTTGATCTCCGCTTCGGTGTACGCGGGCCCAAGCGCCAGGCCCGAGAGGCGTTTACCTGCCTCGTCGCCCAGCGACGATGCCAGCGCAGCACCCAACGCTCGACCCACAGGCTCCGGGACCAGCGCCTGTCGAAGGTCATCACCCGCAAGCTGCCGCAGTTCCGTGTTGAATCCGGGGTTGGCAGACATGCCACCCCCAAGGCCGACCGCCATTTTGCCGTCGGCCTTACGACTGGTCTCGGCGGCATCGCTGACAACCTGCGCAAGACTGTGTGTAAAACTCGCCGCCAGCGATCGCCTGGTCTGCTGAACCCGCGCGTTGAGCGAGGAGGCGTCATCGAGGCGGCTCCCCTTGGCGCCTCCACAGGCATGCAGCAGGCGGTTCAATCCATCGGCATGGACCGACACGCCACCTGTGGGACTCCAGTGAATCGCGGCGCCCATCTCGGTCCTGAACTCGAGCTCACCGCCGATGCTCAAGCGGTCTAGAGAATGAAAGGGATCGTCTGACGACACGCCAAGGGCCGTCGCCAGCAGGTGGGCCGTTGACATCAATCGCTCACCGCCGTCGAAGCGGTTGTGCCGAACGAGCCGCTCCCCATTTCGGACAAACGTGGTAATCGCTGCGGGATGCGTGCTGCAGATCAAGACGAGGTCGACGTCGTCGGCGCTGGCGGCGACCTGGATCGCGTCGGCGAGCACAGGATCGATCGCCACGGCTGCCGCTCGCGCGCGCGCAGTGGGCGGCGTCCAAACGGGCATCAGCGGGTCCCAACGAGTTTCGGGTCCGCTCGCAGCCGGCCCGTCATCGTCGACGACGGTGACGCGATCGATATCGGCGAGCGTGAGCGCAGTCCTCTCGAGACACGCGTCGACCGCTGCCTTCGGAATCCCCCCTGTGTGCGTATAGCCGATGCCGGCCACTCGGGCGAACGAATCCTCGGATGCCGCCGCCGCGATCTGTCCATCGATGGCGATCGCCGCGGCGGCCTCTCGATATCGTCCCGATATGCCGAGGACATTCATACGGTCTTCGGTCAGCGCCGAGCGGCGGGATGCTCGACGAGGTAGTCGCCAATGGCCAAGTAGTCGAGATTGCCTTGCAGAAACGCGCGAACCGCATCATCCGGCGTGCAGACGATTGGTTCCTCGTGCATGTTGAAACTCGTGTTGATGAGCGACGCAATCCCGGTCAGCTTGTAATACTCGGTCAGAATCCGGTGAAAGCTTGGACTGGATTCCTGAGTCACCAGCTGCGGGCGAGCGGTGCCGTCGACGTGGACTGCCGCCGGGCAGTTGCGCTTCATCTCTTCGGTGCAATCGAAGGTCAACGTCATGAACTGCGCGGCGTAGTCCGCCCCATCGATGTCCTGATAGCAAGCTGCGCGGTGTTCGTGGAGCGTGGCAGGCGCGAATGGCATGAACTCGGTGCGGCCGAGTCGCTGGTTGAGCCACTGGTTTACTGCTGGCTCCTTCGCATGATAGAGAATCGACCGGTTCCCGAGCGCGCGCGGTCCGTACTCCATTCGTCCGTCGAATCGCGCGACGACCTTCCCCGACGCGATCAGCAGTGCGATCTTCGGCTCGATCGGCCGATACGGCGTAAACGGCAGCTGTGCCCGCCTGAGCGCTTCCGCGATCTGATCGTCCGAGAAAGCCGGGCCTAGATACACGTCTTTCAGGCGACGCGTCGGATTGGCGCGTCCGGCAAACTCGAGCAACGCCGCTCCGGTGCCGCACCCACCATCTCCCATGTTCGGATGCACGAAGATCCCGTCGACGCCGTCGATGCCGCGGAGGCGCTGATTGAGCTTGACGTTGGCGACGACGCCGCCCGACAGCACCAGGTTGCGCAGACCCGTTTTGCGGACGTATTGCGCCACGTAAGCGGTCGCCACTTCTTCCAGCACTCGCTGGTACGCGGCGGCGACATCAATCTTGGGGAACTGGCTGGCCAGGAGTCGCGCGAAATACACGTTGTTGGTTTCAACGATGCGGAACCCGCCGTTTTCCTGAACGAACCGCCTCCGTAGAATGTCACCCAGAACATTCGGGTCGCCGTACGCCGCCAGACCCACGATCTTGCCCTCGTGACGGCTCGGCGTGAACCCAAGCGCCGACGTGACCGACTCGTAGAAGGTGCCCAACGAGTGCGGGTACTCCTGGCCATGGATGCGCTCGATCTTGCCTCCGCGGCCGACGCTGACGGATCCGGACAGACCCGAACCATAGCCGTCCAGCGTAACGATCAGAGCGGAATCGAATCCGCTCGTGTAATAGGCGTTTGCGGCGTGGCTCAGGTGATGCTCGACGCGCTTCAGCTTTCCGGACAACTCGCAGTCATCGAGTGCCGTCTCCAGTTCACGCTGCCATCTGAAATGGAAGGCGGTCGCTTCGCGGCCCCAGCGCTCAGAACCGCGGCGCGCGATGTTGCGCGACACGACGCCCTCGCTGGCCAGGACCCGATAGGCGACGGTCTTGAGCAGCCCTTTTTCGTAGCGCTCGTTTGGATCCGCAAGGCCAGGCACCGCAGAACGACCCGCCGGCACGCGCGCCTTGGCGTCGCGCATCTCGTCGGTGGTGGCGTTCACTTCGGCTTCGTCGAGAAAGTCGCGCTCTTTTGCCAGGTTGCGCTCGAACAGCCGCGTCTCCTCGTCGTAGGTGAGAAACGGATAGACGACCGCGTCGATGTCGGTGACCGTCGTGGCGGTCGACCGCAGCGCGTCCTCGAGCGCTCGCCACGGGAAGCCATCTTGCAGCTTCACGCGCGTGAAGCGTTCCTCCGCTGCAGCGTAGGTGATCACACCGTCTTCAACGACGGTGATGGTCGAATCCTGATCGAGCGGTGAGATGCCAAGCACCTTCATGCCGCGCGGCCCTCCAACTGACTGAACACATCCATCGGGGTGCTGGGGACACCGTTCTGCTGGCCCATGAAGTATTCGCAGTACCGGTCAATCGTTTCGAGCAGGTCGTCGCGTTCCTGCACCGACCGGACATATGGTGTGCAGCCCGGCTTGAGGCTTGGACTGTGCAGGGTGAGGGAGAACGTGCGTAAGCCTTCCGCCAACAGGGTGTTGGTGAGGTCTTGCATTTCGCCCAGCGTGTTGCCCTCGGGCGACAACATCACTCGATTCAACAGGCCGCTCCGGGCCAACACACCGACGGCACGAAACGGTTCGAGCCACCGCGCCGACGCCGCGCGACGAAGCTCTGGCCCGATGCGGCGCGCGCGGCCAATGAAACCGGTCGTGCACGGCACCTCGAGCAGTCGACGCTGGGTGCCAAAGGTCGCTGGGGTCGTCGTGAATCCCCTGAACGACGGCCCCCCATCTCCCGTGAAGTCCATGTGTGGATTCACACTCAGGTCGACGTCAAAACCAAGCCGCTCGAGAATGACCGCGGTGCTGGCACCAAATCCGTATCGGCCGGCTTTGTAGCTGCGCGCTTTGACGCCGACGCGAGTAGCGATAGCCGCCTGCAAGGTTTCGATCTTCTCGCCCTCGAGCTCGACGCCGAGATTGCACGCGTAGCTGGTCCGCAGGCTGATCTGCTCGGCGTAAGGTGGGTTCACCCAGGGATGCAGATGAGCGCCGATGTGACACTCGCCGCGTGCGGCAAGCTCCGCCAGCCGCGCAGCTGAGGACGGGGTCGAGGCGACGGGATAGTCGATCGCATAGGTGGGTTTGAGCCCATAGCGACCGACAACGGTTTGGAGCCGGCCGACCTCAGCAATCGCGGAGACATCGACGTTGTCGCGCGAAAACGGGGCCGACCAGTCAAACTCCTCTTCCGTGTCCACTACCAAGCAGAGCCGGGGAGGCTTCGACCGATCCTGAAGGACGGGTGTGAAGAGCGCAGGGGACACACGGCCTGCCGATTCAGCCGGCACGGACATAACTCGGTCGTAGAGAATCTGCCGCGCAAAACGCGGCAAGAATGTCGCGCAACGGCCCAAAGCGGAACTCGCCGAGCAAACGGCGCAGCCTCGTCTCCGTCAGGTCGAGATTACGATAGTGGCGAAAGCGACCGAGTCGCCCCACTTCAATACGCGGCTGGGCCGGGTCGATTTCCCACGGGTGGAGGTAAAAGATCGCGGGCCGGCCTTCCTTGCGGTTCAGTCGCGCGATTCCCCACCGGGTCCATCCGTACGGCAGGATGCGAAAGTAGCCGCCGCCGGCGACGGGCCAGTTTATGCCGCCGAGACGCACGGTGGATCCAGGCGCTTCGATCAACGAACCCGAATCGCGCTGCAGCACATGCGGATGCCTCGGCGAGCCCGGAATCCCGTAGCGGTCGTGCCGGATTGGAAAGATACTCGCGTCATACGAGTGGCCTTCTGCGACCAGGACGTCGAGCGCCCACAGCGAGTGCGGCGTGATCGAATAGCTTGGCGCTCGATAGCCTTCGACGCGTTGGCCGGTGGAGCCCTCTAAAAGGTCCTTGGCGCGCCGGACGTCGTCTCGAAATCCCTCTCGGGTTTGCTGGTAGATCAGCCGGTGTCCGTAGCCATGGGAGGCCACTTCGTGGCCGAGCCCGGCGATGCGAGACACCAATGCGGGAAATCGTTCAGCAACCCAGCCGAGTACGAAGAACGTGGCTTTCACACCGTGCGAATCGAAAATCTCGAGCAGCCGATCGGTATTGGCGCAAACCCGGCTTTCCAGCCGCTCCCATCGACCCCGAGGAATGATCGTGTCGAAGGCGCTGACGTGAAAATAGTCCTCGACGTCAATGGTCATCGCGTTCACGATGCCACTCACTGAGATCCCCGGCGAAGCAAGACGGTCTTCACGGTGAGGAAGAGAATCAACAGGTCCAGCGTGATCGACACATGCTTCATATAGAAGAGGTCGTACTGGAGCTTTTCGAGCGCGTCCTCGACCGACGCCCCATATGTGTAGCGGACCTGTGCCCACCCCGTGAGGCCGGGTCTCACGCCGTTTCGCAAGCCGTAGAACGGAATGCTCTCCGTCAACTTCGAGACGAACTCTGGGCGCTCGGGACGCGGACCGACGAGGCTCATCTCGCCAAGCAACACGTTCCACAACTGCGGAACTTCGTCCAGGCGCGTCAACCGCAGCCAGCGTCCCAGCGGAGTGACGCGCACATCGTTCGACGAGGCCCAGACCGCGCCGGTCTCCGCCTCGGCATCCGTCCGCATCGAACGAAATTTATGAACGACGAAATGACGGCCCTGATACCCAACCCGGGTCTGATGGTAGAAAACCGGGCCCCTCGAGGTGAGCTTCACCAGAATGGCAACCAGCAGTCCGACTGGAGCGAGGAAAATCAAGCTGGTCATCGACAGGACAACGTCCATCGCACGCTTGACGGCCTGCAGCGCGCGAGTTTTTCTGAAGCCTTCAGCAAAGATCAGCCAGCTCGGCCGCAGATTCTCAACGGCGATCTTCCCTGTGTACTTTTCGTACACCGTTGCGAGATGATCAAATGCCACACCGCTGCCGAGACGCATCTCGAGCAGCTTCTCCATCGGCAGCTTTCCACGAGCGTCGGTGAGGCTGACGACGACGCGATCGACGCCGAGGCCACGAACGATGGAGGGGATGTCCTCGATGGTGCCGATCACGCCTGGATTGATCATCGGCTGACCCACCATCGTCGGATCGGGATCAACGAAGCCGACGATCGTGACGCCGAGCTCGTGGCGATCGAACAGTTCCTTTGACAGAGCCAGCGCGCCGGCGCCAGTGCCCACCAAGAGCAGGCGCTCACGCGGGGCGAGTCGCGGCCCGAGCCAGTAGAACGCGAGCCGCCAGCCGCCAACCAACACGATCACGAACAGCGCAGAGATCAGGAAGACGCCGCGGCCGACGACGAGGTCCGGAAACCAGTAGTAGATCAGCGCCAGGATCAGCGATGCCGCTCCGAGAGCTTCGAGCATGCGGGTGAAAAGCTCGCGCCGCTCCGCAACCAGGCGCAGATCGTAGAGGTCGGCGTAAAACAGGCACACCTGTGTCACGCCAGCCAGCAGCAGCGCCTTGTAGGCGCCGCCCTCGTTGACGATGGCGACCCACGCGAAGTCACCCAAGCGCAGGTAGGCCGCGACCGCGACGGCCACGACGATCAGGACCGCCTCGAAGATCAGCAGAGCGACGAGTCGCGCCCACACACGAAATCTCATTGTGGTTTGTCGGAGTTCCCCGTCGCCGCCTTGCGGCTCGCGTACTGCGAATATCCGTATCCGTACCGCTGCGGATCGGGCGTCGCGCGATTCAACACCACCCCCAGCAATCGATCGGATCCGACGATCTCAACGGCTCGCTTTACCAACTCAAAAGGCGTTTCGCCGGCCTTCACGACAAACACCGTCGCGTCGACGTTCGCGGCGAGGAGGGTGGCGTCGGAAAGCAGTCCGATCGGCGGCGTATCGAGAATCACCCAATCAAACGCCTCGCGAGCGTCGTCCAGAATGTGCCGCATGCGAGTCGAAGTCAGGACGGCCATCGGATCCGGATTCGGCGTCCCGGCCGGCAACAACGAGAGATGCGAGGAGATCTGATGGGGGCGGATGGCGCGCTCCTCGCTCGCCAATAAGCAATCCGTCAGCCCGGGCAAGGCCGGCACCTTGAAGAGGCGATGAAGCCCCGGTCGGCGAAGGTCGGCATCGATGAGCAGCACCCGTCGATGGTACGACTCACTCAACGTCAGCGAGAGATTCGACGCCGTCAGCGTCTTTCCCTCGCCGGGCACGGCGCTGGAAATCATGACCACCTTGATGGCGGCCGACGCCTGCGCCTGATGCAGGCCTGCGGCAAGCCGACGGTACTGTTCGCGCGAACCCGGCAGAATCTTCTGGTCCACCACGACCTTCCGGGACACTGCGGCGTCAAGGTCCTCCACGCGTACTTCCGTGGTAACCACCGTCGCGCGCTCAGGCGCTCTTTCACGTTCACGTTGACGTTCACGCTCATGTTCACGTTCACGTTCGACAGGCGCAGCGGGCACGCTGGCCGCCGTGCCCGGTTTTTCTTCAGTTTCAGCTCCACGGGCCGCCGCGGCCTTCGCCAGGGCAGCCTCCACTCTTCCCATGGGTCGCTCTCCTCAGTTCCTGAAAAACGAAAAGCGCTTTCGTTTTGTCGCGAAGTCCCCAAACACGTTCTGCGCCGGTTGGTGGTCTCGGTCTGAGTCTCTGACCGCCGTCTGCCGATCGAGCGCGGGTCTAGGGGGGAGGCCCATGGGGGAAACGGGCCGTGGTGACGACTCCGACACGCCGGGTTCAGGCAATTGCGAGAACTCGCCGTTGGAATCGCCCAGGTCGAAGTCTCGGCACACCTCGCGCACGGTCTGACTTCCGACCGGCTTCGTGCCGGCCGCATAGCCACCCAGCAGGGCGTTGTCGGCGAGGACGTTCAGCGTGCGCGGGATGCCGTGTGACCGGACGTGCATCAGCTCCACGGCTTCGCGTGTGAACACGCTGGTCCCGACACCGCCGGCGGCTCGGATGCGTCCCTCGAGATACGTCACCGTCTCACCCGACGTGAGCGGACGCAGCTCGCACCGCAGCGCGATCCGCTGTTTCAGCTGACGCAATTCCTGGTTGTTCAGTCGGCCTGCCAGCTCGGGTTGGGCCGCGAGAATCACCGAGAGCAGCTTGTCGTCGTCGCTTTCGATATTCGCGAGCAGGCGAATCTCTTCGAGTAATTCGAGCGGCAAGCTCTGCGCTTCGTCGATGATGAGCAGGCTGATCTCGCCGTGAAGCCGCCGGTTGCGCAGCAGGGCCTCTAACTCGATCAGCAGGGCAGTCTTCGACCGTCTGGCAGAATCGGACAGACCAAAGCGGGTCGCGAGCATCTCACAGAATTCGGCGCGCGACATGGTGGGATTGTTCAGGTGGACCGAATGCACGCGCGCGGGCTGCTTCCAGATCGCCGTCCGGATGACGGTCGTCTTTCCTGAACCGGCTTCCCCGATGAGCACGGTGACGCCCTTGCGGCTGGCAATCGCATACTCGAGGTTGCTGAGCGCCTCTCGATGCGACGCGGTCAGCACGATGAATCGCGGATTCGGCGTCAGATCGAATGGGCGTTCTTTGAACCCAAAAAACTGTTCGTACATCGGCGCCTCAACGAACCAGCGTGTACATCACGATGGCCGCGCACACGGCCACCGTGCTGCTCAGGCTCACACCAAGCACTAAACGGCGAAGCCCAAGGCGGCGACGTTCCTGATCCGACCGCATCACTGGGACCACCGCGAGCACAGGCAGCCCCAAGAGGCTCCCGATCTCGTCGTCAGTCTTGAAACTGCTGTCCCGATACTCCAGGAAAATGACGATCGCCAGCCCGATGAACAGGCCTGCGCCGAGGCCCATCGCGCTGATCAGCGGGCGATTGGGACTGAACGGGCGTTCCGAGATCTGCGCCGGATCGAGCAGCTTGAATTGTTCACCAATCTGCCGCCGTTCGAGATTCGCCGAGATGTTCGAGTCCTCTTTCTTCGAGAGCAGGCCCGTGTAGACACTCTGCAGCACGCCGTAATCGCGCGTAAGCTCGACCATTTCAGACTCCCGCGCCGGAGCCTGGTCAATCTTGTCTTGGAGATCTTGTGCGCGGGCTCGAAGTTTGACTTCGTTCGCCTGAAGGGCCGAGATTCGCTGCTCCGTGGCCGCCAGCTGCGCCTCGGTGTCGTTGATACGCTGCAGCCGAGCCTGCTCCTTTGCTGACAGCGCGGGGTCTGGGCCGGCCGATGCTACCGACACCGGTCGCGCCAGGGCCTCGGCGTCGAGCCGCTGTTCCAGATCACGGATGAGCCGCTTGACGCGGGGAATGTCCGGATAGTCTGGTTTATAACGCTGTTGGAGCGACGCCAGAAGGTCCCTGGCGGCGCGGAGTTGCTGAGCTGTCGAGCCGGTCGCGAGAGAGTCGACCGTCGACACGGTCGTCGGAGGCATCACAGATGGCGCCGCCGACACCTCAGTGCTGCTCTGCAATTCCGCCAGCAGCCGCTGATGGATCAGCTGCTGATCGCGTTCGCGATTGATCGAATCCAGAGTGTTCTGGACTTGCACCTGCGTGTTCTGCAGGGCCTGCATGTTGGACATCAACTGCTGGGGAAGCTGGCCCGCGAATCTCATGCGGTACGCTTCCAGCTTTTTCTCTTGTTCGATCAAGCGGCGACGCGCGTCGGCCAGCTGGACTTCGAGAAACTGGCTCGTGCCTTCGGCCAGCACGGATCGATCGCGAAGACTCTCTTCGATGAACAGTGACGCGATCGCCGCCGTCACCCGTTGAACCGTGCGCGCGTTCGAACCCTGATAGGTGACTTTGAACGCATCGCCCTTGACGACGGCAGTTTTGATCTCCGTCCGCATTCGCGCGACGATGTCTTCCATCATCACGGTGCGTCGTTCCGCGGCGTACAAATTGTACTCTTCGATGATCCGCTCGAGTCGAGTCCGGCTCAGGATCTGCTGGGCAATCGCCTGAAGCCGATCGTCCATCGACGTGGTCACCGTCGAGCGGACGTACCGATCGGGAATTTGTTGTGGCACCACGAGGATGACGGCTTCGGACTGATAGAGATCCGGCAAACGCCGCGCCACCAACGCTGTCGATGCGGCCACCACCGCACACGGCAGGATCAGCAGCCAGAATCGTCGTTTCAGGATCCCACTCAGATCGTCGATTGTGTACTGCTTACCGGGTAACATTCGTTCTCCCTCTCGTTTGGAAGATGGGTGCCCAAAGGTTCAGATTCAATCGAACGACGTGGCGGCTGCCACGGCCGGTGGGGCCAACGGCGAGCGCAATACCCGAATCGTAGCGGTACGCGATGAAGGAATAGTCGACGCCGAGACCGAGATTCCGTGAGAGGCCGAAGAGCGCTCCTGATCTGGTGAAGTAGTTCTCGAACCCTCCACCGCTGGTTTGGACAATCCCGACGTGCCCGCGGACCACGCCCGCCGACGAATCAAGCCGCACTCTACGGTTCGGCATCGTACCAACGTTGAGAGCCAGGCGATCGGTCGAAGCCGGGAGGCCGAACGACTCGTGGAAGGTGAAGCCTCGATCGTAGAGCAGGTTGATGCTTCCGGTGCGCCTTCGCCCGAAGTCTCGCGACAGGTTGGCGGTTCCGACGACGCGGTACTGCCTCTGCTCACCCGTTTGCATCGCCGCCAAGCCCGTGTTGAACGAAAGCGTCATCTGCCCACGGGACAACGAAAGACCACGATTGAAATAGAGACCGCCGTCAAAATTCTCGTGTCGATAGGCCGTCGAGCCCGAGGGCGACGCGCCCGTGGTCGCCGAACGGCCATAGCGATACTCCGCGACGCTGTATCCGGCACGGACCCCAAGCCCCCTGAAAAGCGCGAGCGTCAGGCTGGCTCGACCAATCTGCCCGTCCAGTTCACGCACGGCGACTTCCGAATGGTTCGTCTGGCGCTCATAGTTGAGCGAGAAGGTCACTCGACGTGACAATCCTTGTTGGAAACCCACGATGGTGTTGGCACGCGTGTGATTCTCAAGCAGACCATTGAGCCCTTGTCCGGCGTAAATCAGCGGCCCGGCCTGCTGCCCACCAAACTGCGAGGGAGACCATGCCGTTTCGTAAAAGGGTTGAAAGGTCGTCTGATAGGTCGCCCGCAGGCTGGTGCGCGACCACGGCTGTGCCGCAGCCGACACCTGGCCCTGGTAGCTGGGAAGCGTCGGCCGGGACAGGGTCGGGTAATGGCTGGCAGCCGCATCCGCGCTGGCGCTGATCCCAAAGCGAGATTTGCTCAGGCTGTACTCCAGTCCAACGTTGCCGTGCTGAAACGGGCTGCTCACGAGCTGGTTGCCGGCGGGCTGCCCTGACGTCGCCGAGTTGCCGACAAACAACCCCCAGTCGTATCCGGCGCCAAGCCCCGCGCGAAAAATCAACGACTGACTCCAAACGGCGTTACCCGTATTCCCGCCGAACAATCCCCGATAAAGCCGCCCAGGAGTGGACACTTGCCCGTACGCACGCGTCGCGTTCAACATCACCAGAGCGGCCACTGCGAGAAGGAGACAACGACGCATGCTTTCCTCAAGGAACCATGATCGTGTCGCCAGGCTTCAGGTCGACGTTTTGCTTCAAGTTCTTCCGCTTCATCAGGTCGGAGTAATTGATCCGAACACTCAGGGGTTCGCCGTCCGGCCGACGCTCGGCTCGGACGATGACAATGTTTTCGCGATCGGCAAAATCGGTGAGCCCGCCCGCCACGGCGATCATTTGGACGACCGTCATCGGTCCCCCGAGCATATACGTGCCGGGCTTGTTGACCTGGCCAACTACGAATACCTTTCGACTATTAATCTGTTTGACCACGACGGTCACCGTGGGATCCTCGACAAACTTCGACGCCGCCTGCGTGACCGAGACACGCAATTGCTCGGGTGTTAACCCGGCCGCTTGCACTTCGTTGATCAGTTGCAGCGACACCTTGCCGTCGGGCCGCACAACGACTTCTGCTGACAGGTCCTTGTCGCGCCAAAAGCTAATCGTCAGAATGTCATCGGGCCCGATCACATAGTCCAGTGGCGCAGCGACCGCCGTTGGCACTGCAGCGGGCGGACGACCATTCGGAGAACCGGTCGACTGCGCGCTCGCGTTCAGTCCAACCGCAAGTTGAAGCCACGCCAGAACAGCGACTGCGAGAAAACGAGAGAGGTGAGTTGAAGTACCCATAGGTCACCGATACTCTTTGAACGGAAGCTGACAATCATGCTTCCGAAGGAAGCTGAGAAAACGCTTGTAGTCGCTCGCCTCCATGTTGAAGAGGCGGAGGACGATGCGATAGTTGCCCCTCGCCTGTTCCAGGCCCCTGCGCACGAGATCGCGCACCTGGTTTCTCGTGATTTCTCGACGCATATAGAGGGGATAGACAGCCGTCCAAAAGGACTCCCGGTTATCGACCAGCTGCCGGAAGAGGTTATCGGCAACAGTCAGATCCCGCTCGCGGGCGCCCTGGGCGCTCCGCGAGAGATGTTGCCGAATTTCGCCCGGCAGCGCCTCGACGTGCACAAGCTCGCGACGGCCAGTCACGACCAGACGTTCGACGACATTCTCGACTTGCCGGACATTCCCGGGCCACGAGTACTCACACA
>JBOGIV010000565.1:0-8623 GCA_050747925.1 Vicinamibacterales bacterium | reverse complement strand
CTCCCAGGAATTCATGCAGTTGAGTCAAGTTTTCTCGCCCGGCCGGAGGCCGGGCAAAACCAACACTGCCCTAGCGAGGCGGAGCCATACCGCACATGCTCGGGGGTCTGAGGCGGAGCCTCGCTAGTTCTTACAGCGCATTCCCCGCCGCGCCATCGACCGTGATCGCCTGTCCCGTCACATAGCTCGCTCGAGCGGACGCGAGAAAGACGACGAGGTTGGCAAACTCCTCCGGGTGGCCGAGCCTGCCGAGTGGGATGCTCGCAACGGACGCGCGCCGAATGTCGTCGAGCGACTTGCCGCTCTTCTCCGCGTTGGCGCGGTCGAGCTCATCGATCCGCTCAGTCTGAATTCGACCCGGCGCAATCACGTTCACGAGGATGCCCTGCGGCGCCAGCTCGCGCGAGAGCGTTTTGGCGAGACCCCACACGCCGGCGCGAAGCGCGTTCGACAAGACCAGATTCGGAATCGGCTGCTTGATCGACGAGGAGCCGATCGTCAGGATGCGTCCGTAACCCGCCTTCTTCAATTCCGGGACGGCGGCGTGAACGATCCGCGTGAAGCTCAGGAGGTTTTGCTCGAAGGCTTTCTGCCACTGCGCGTCGGTCATCGCCAGCGTTTCGCCGGCGGGCGGGCCGCCAGCGTTGTGGACAACGATTTCGAGACCCCCGAACTCGGCGACCGCCAGCTCGACAAGGTGTTCGGCCTCGTGGGCGCTGCTGACATCGGCCGCGACCGCGCGAACGTTCGCGCCGGCGTCGCGACGGATGGTCTGCGCCGCGTCTTCGATTCGTTCCTTATCGCGGCTGCAGATCACGAGATGGCAGCCTTCGCGCGCCAGGCCCAGTGCGGAGGCAAAGCCCAAGCCGCGGCTGGCCGCCATCACGATTGCCCGCTTGCCTTTTAGCCCCAGCTCCATAGTTGCTTTTCGCCGATGGCGATTCGCCGTTCGCGTAGAGGCAGGTCTTCAGACCTGCCTGCTCGAAGGCGAGTCTAAAGACTCGCCTCTACACTCGCCTCCACTCGTACATCAAGGCGCTTCAAGATATCTTCCAGATCCTTCAACGTGTCGGGATCGACCGCCGTGAATGGCGCCCGGGCGCGAGATGACGCAATCACGCCGCGCAGATGATAGATGTGTTTCCGGATCGCGAGGTTGATCCGCTGCTGGTTCTCGAACCGGATGAGGGGAAGATACCGATAGAACACTTCGGTCGCGCCGTCGCGGTTGCCGCTCACCCATCGCTGGTAGATATCCACCAGGATTTCGGGGAACGCGAACCCCGTCATCGTGCCAATTGCCCCGTGGCGGAGTTCTTCGAGAAGAAACATCCCGCCCAGTCCGCCAAACACCTGTATGTTGGGATTGGCCTTCAGCACCTGGCTCACCTTCATTGGCGACGGCTCGTCCTCGAGCTTCAAGAAGCCGCATCGCGGCGACCCCGCGGCCAGCCTGGCGATGAATTCCACGCTCATCGTGATGCCACCCACCGCCGGCGGATAGTCCTGCACGACGACTGGAAGGTCGATGGCGTCGGCCACCGCCGTGTAGTGCCGCTCGAGTGCCGCGTCACTGGTGCGCGCCAACCGCGGCGCGGCGACCATCACCGCGCGCGCGCCAAGCTCCTGAGCTCGCCGGCTCAGCGCGATGCATCCATCCGTTCCAGCATGGGTCGTCCCCACACAGATCGGAAAGTCCGGACCCGCGGTCTCGATCACGATCTCGATCACACGATCACGCTCGGACTCGGTGAGCTTGTCCGCCTCGCCGAGCACGCCGAGGATCGTCATCCCGTTCACACCTGCATCGCGGGTGAAGATCGTCAATCGTCGAAGACTCGCCTCATCCAGGGTGCCGTCAAGATGAAACGGCGTCGGCGTGATGTTGTAGATGCCAGTTAGGTAGTCGAACATACTCTGGAGTCAGCAGTCGGTTGTCGGTCGTCGCCCTCTGCTTCTTTCTTCTGTCTTCTGTCTCCTTGCTTCTTACCCGTCCTACCTGCCCAACCCGCCGGAGTTGTCGTCCGGATGTTTGTTGATGCGATTCACCACCGGTTGCAGCGTTCGCAAGTACGCGTAAATTGCAGCGAGATCTTCGCGCGTCATGCCGGCATACCTCGTCCACGGCATCGCCGTGTTCTGACGCTGCTCCGCGTCGCTCAGGGTCTGGTCGTTCGGCGTTTCGAACCCTTTGAACTTGTCGATGAACTGCTGTTCGGTCCATGACCCGATGCCGGTATCCGCATCGGGCGTGATGTTCGCCGTCACCACTCGGAAGCCGTAATTGGGGTGCTTGAACGTGTTGCCGCCGGCGAACGTCTTGCCGGGCAGCGGCTGACCTTGGCTGTCCATGGGCGTATGGCACTCGCTGCACAGCGCGGCGTTTGTCATGTACTCGCCATAGACGATCTTGTCGCTGGCCGGCGGACGAGGCTTGAACACAGCCGGGCCCGGGATGGTGCGAACGATCAGGTTCATCGGAAAATCCAGCGACCGATCCGGAACCGCGTTCTCGATGGGTTTCAACGTCCGCACGTAGGCAATCATCGCGTGCACGTCGTCTTCGGACATCTGTCCATATCGCGGGTAAGGCATCAGGGGAAACAGCGGTGTGCCGTCGCGCGAGACGCCCTCCACCACCGCCCGCAAAACTTCCCCATCGGTCCACGATCCAATGCCGGCCGGCGTGATGTTTTTTGCGTAGACCGCGCCCGGAAACTGTGGGTCCACCGTCTTGTCGAACGCTTCGCCACCCTTGCCCAATGTGCCGGGCTTCAGCGGTCCGGCAAACTTGTCCCAGTCGCGCTCCGAGTGACAATCGAAGCAGATGGACACATGGTCGACCAGGTATTCCCCCCTCGCGAGCGCCTCAGGTGTCGCAGTGATTCGGACATCGCCCGCTGGCGGCACTCTCGGGTACGAAAGAAACAGATAGGCCAGGCCGCACGCCGCGACGACGGCAACAAGTCCAACAATCCCAAGGATGATCCGGAGAAGTATTTTCATTTCGAAGACTGACCTCTATGTGACGATTTTCACGGGGGTTCGGTAGCGGGCTCATCGCGGGGACGGCCGCCCAACTTATGCCTGGGAATTCTACCTAGGTGTCTGTCTGCGTAACAGGAGTAATCACAGGGAGGTCATGGAGATCAGGGAGTCAATCGTTGTCAGATCCAACTCTATCTCCCCGATCTCCCTGATCTCCCTGTGATTCTCCTAGTGACGAGCGTCGATGCCAAGAACTCGTCTATCTGGAGTGGCGACAGCCCGCCACCTCACATCGGGTTATTCGGTGCGAAGTGCCGCCATCGGATCGATCCGCATCGCGCGGCGTGCGGGGGCGAGGTTGGCCAATGCCGCAGCACCGATCATGGCGGAGGTCGCGAGCGTCCAGGCCAGCGGATCGAAGGGCGACACGTTGAACAGGAGTCCGCTGATGACGCTCGCCGTACCCGCCGCCAGCAGACCACCGAGGACGAGTCCGACGACCACGAGCGTGAGGCCCTGACCCATCACCATCGCCAGCACGCCGCCCGGCCTGGCGCCCAGCGCCATGCGGACACCGATCTCGCGGGTGCGGCGAGCGACCGAGAACGCCACGACGCCGTACAGGCCGATGGAAGCCAGCAATGTCCCGAGCGCCCCGAATCCGGCGGCCAGCGTCGCGCCCAGCCGTGCCGGCATCAAGCTGACCGCAAGATTGTCGCTCATCGTCGAGTTGTTCATGAACACGAGACCGGGTTCCATCGCAAGTAACTCGCGGCGGATCGCGCCGAGGAGCATCCGCGCGTCGCCGGCGGCGCGCACGATCAAGTGGTTGTAGCGTGATGGTCTCTGAGCGGATGCCAGGTGGACGAACGGTGCCGGCCGTTCGAGTACGCCGTGATTCTTGTGATCCGCCATGACCCCCACGACGCGGTATTCAGCACCAGTCGCCCCGTCACGGATCGTGTGGCCCACCGCACTTTCTTTCGGCCAAAACGTCCTCGCCATCGTGGCGTTCACCAGCGCCACCAGTGGCGCGCCCTTGCGATCCGTCTCCTCGATACCACGCCCTTCGATCACGCGCAGCCCCATCGTCTCGAGATAGCCGGGCGTGACGGCGCGATTCTCAATCGTTTCCCCTCGCGTGCCCTCAGGATAGGTGCGGTTGTCGATCCGGAACTCGGTCTGGGTGAAGTTGAACTCAAACGGGATAGTCGGCGTCGACGTGGCGGCCGACTGCACACCCGGCATCGCGCGGACGCGCGCCATCACATCGATCCAGAACTGCTCACCTTTTTCGGGCGAGTACCGAACCATGTCGGTGTCGAACGTGAGGAGCGCGAGGCCGTCGGTGCGGAACCCGACGTCGGCTCGTTGAGAGGCGGCCAGGCTTCGCAGCAACAGTCCGGCGACAACCAGCAACACGGCGGTGAGCGCGACTTGCGACACCACCAGTGCGTCTCGGAGAGTCCAGCGCCTGCCCGCCACTCGAGCGGCTGGTGACTCGCCGCGTAGATCGGTGGCCAGGCTTGGCGCCGAGGCCTTGAGTGCCGGCAGCAAACCTGCGACAAGGCCCGTCACACATGCCACGGCAAGTGAGAACGCCAGCACGCGACCATCAAGCCTGATGTCGAGCGCAACGTTCACCGGGAGCGGCAGATCAATTGAGAGCAGCCCCCGAATCAGCGCCCACGCGCTCCCGACTGCAACAGCCGCTCCCAAGACGCCGAGCGTCAGGCCCTCGATCAGCAGCTGGCGGATCAGCCGGCCGCGGCTGGCGCCGACGGCAAGGCGAACGCCAATCTCCCTTCGTCTGGCCGAGGCTCTCGCCAGCAACATGCCGGCAACGTTTGCGCACGCGATCAAGAGAACGAGCCCAACGATCGCCATCACGCCGGCAGCGCCAATCGAGAGGACGCCGCCGGCCTGCGGGACCAGCATGCGCACGTCGCTCGTCGGCACGGCGGCGATCTTGCGATCGCGATTGGTCTGCGGGTTCGCGTCAGCCAGCTGCGTTCCGATCAATGCGACGTTGGCGTGCGCTCGCGCCGCCGTCGTCCCGGGCTTGAGCCGGCCCTTCACGAACAGCCAACGCGCACCTCGTCGCTCGAGACGCGTTCGACCGGTTGGCGACGGCACGCTGTCGACGATGCCGGCCGGCTCGACTTCTTCGACATGCGCGATCGGCATCCACAGCTCGGGTAGGAGCACAGGCACGACACCGGTGAATGCTGCGGGCGCAACGCCGACGATCGTGTACGGCAAGCCGCGAAGCGTGATCGAGTGTCCAACGATATCGGGCCGGCTACCGAACTCACGAACCCACATCTGATTGGAGATCGCGACGACTCGCTCGGCTCCAGCGTTGTCGTCGGACGGCGCCAGCAGCCGACCCAGCTGCGGGCGGATGCCGAGCATCTCGAAATGATTCGACGTGACGATCTGGCCCAACACGATTCGCGATCGATCGCCCAAGGCGAGCGGCGCAAACATCGGGCTGTAACCCATCATGTTGGTGAACACGGTGTTCTGCGCTTTGAGGTCCAGGTAGTCGGCGTACGAGCTGGTCGCATACTCGTCACCATCACCGCCAGTGGTGAAGACGTCAACGAGCGTAGCGGGCGATGCGACCGGAGGAGGCCGGAACAGCAGACCATCGACGAGCGAGAACATGGCCGTGTTGACGCCAACGCCGAGGCCAAGGGAAAGGATGGCGACGGCGGCAAAGCCGGGGCTTCGCCTCAGCCAGCGGAGTGCGTAGCGGAAGTCTTGCAGCATCGGACGATTAGACGGAGGGCAACGGGCGAAGTTCGTCGAGGTACTTTCTTGCTTCTGTCTTCGTTCTTCGTTCTTCTTCAGGCCTTTCTATACCGCCGCCCGGAAGCGCGCGACGCCCAACGGACCACACCTTTGGGCAATGCGGCCGCGAGCCACACCAGCGCGCGGTACGCTCTGCCGTTGATCACCACGGGATAGCCGTCCATCACCGCGTCGTAACCCTCGCGGGCCACTGCGTCGGCCTGGAGCCACAGTGACGCGGGCACGCTCTTCATCTGCTCACGTGTCCCCAAGACGTCATGAAACTCGCTGTAGGTGAAGCCCGGGCAAACCGCGGTCACATGGACACCGAGTGCGGTGTTCTCCGATGAAAGCGATTCGGAGAATCTGATGACAAACGCCTTCGACGCCGCGTAAAGCGTGTGCCCAGCAGGTGCGGGGACCATCCCAGACACCGACGCGATGTTGATCACGCGGCCCCAGCCGCGATCGAGCATCGCCGGCAACAATCGATACGTGAGGTCGCAGACGGCGGTCACCATGACTTGCAGAAAACGCTGATGCTCGGACCACGGCACACTGAGGTAACTACCGGGCACACCGTAACCGGCGTTGTTCACCAGAAAGTCAACGCGCAGATCCTGCACGGTGATCGTTTCGGCAATCTGCTGCGGCGCCGCAGGGTCGGACAGGTCGGCCACGAGCACATGCGCCACGACGCCGTGGCGGTTGTGGAGCGTTTCGGCCAACGCGTTCAGCCGGTCCTCACGTCGCGCGATCAGCACGACGTCGTAGCCTTTCGACGCCAGCAGCTCCGCAAACGCGCGACCGATGCCTGCCGATGCCCCAGTCACAAGCGCGGTCTTGCCGTCACCTTCTCGATGGATCGAGGACTGCGGGCTGGGGACCATGGACTGAGTATAGGTATGATGAAGACCACGTGCCCTTCGAGTTTGCTCAGGGCAGGCTGGGAGAACCTACATGCGCTCCTTTCGCTCGCTCATCGGCGTCGCTCTGGCGGTTGCCCTTACGGGCTGCATCAACAGCTCAACCGTGATCAAGGTGAAGCCCGATGGGAGCGGAACGGTCGAGCAGACCACGCTGGTGAATCTCGGCGCGTTGAAGTCGATGTTGCCGCCAGGCGCCACACAAACATCGGGACCGGGCGCCGTGAGTGATGCCGACCTGAGGCGCACGGCCGAGCGGATGGGGCGAGGTGTCCGGCTGCTGTCGTCGACACCCGTCAAGGAGAACGGTTTCGAGGGCGTCAAAGCGATCTTCGAGTTTGACGACATCAATCAGATCCAGGTAAGTCAGGGTCCATCGATGGGCGGGACGACCGGGCCAGAGTTGGCGCCGTCGAAGGCGGATGACGACCCGGTTCGCTTCAAGCTGACGCGGCAGGGCGGCACATCGCTCCTGACCATCACGATTCAGGACAAGCCCGGTGGCGACAAGACCGATGTGGAGAAGCCCGACATGCCCGACGTCGCCGATCCGATGATGATGGGCATGCTAAAGACGATGTTTCAGGGATTCCGGATCAACATCGCCCTCGACGTCGTCGGCTCGATCGTGAAGACGAACGCGGACTATGTGTCCGGCTCGCGCGTGACCCTGCTGGAGATGGACATGGCGGCACTGCTCGAGGACGAGGCGAAGTTCAAGGCGCTGCAGTCGAAGCTCGGACCCGACGCGTCACTGTCAGCGGTGAAGCCCTATTTGAAAGACATCAAGGGCATTAAGGTTGACGGGCCCGTGATCACGGTGGAATTCAGGTAGAGGCGAGTTTCCGCCTTCGCCGAAGGCTTCGGCGGACCGCCGTACTTAGCGGAGGCTGGTTAGACTCGCCTCTTGTTTCGATAGCAGCGCGGCCGCCTACTCTTCCCCTGGACCATACCATCCGTGTGACTCACCGTTTGCTGCTGGCTATTCGCTGTGCGCTGGGCTTGGTGGTGCTTGGCTCTTCAGGGCCTGGTGCCGCCCACGCCCAGGCACAGACGCCTGAACTACTCTCCGCGGCGGCCCGCAAAGTCGCGTCGGCGCCGACCATAGACGGCCGCTTGGACGATGCAGTCTGGGCGAGTGCGCCGGTCGTCGCCGGCTTCAAGCAGCGTGAACCCGACGAGGGCGCCGACTCGAGCGAGCCGACCTTGGTCCGCGTGATCTACGACCAGACCAATCTGTATGTCGGCGCCGAACTCCGCGACAGCATGGCGACCGACATTCGGGCGTCGGAGCTCCGGCGCGACAACACGCTCGAAAGCGACGACACGTTTTCGGTGTTGCTCGATACCTACCACGACCACCGGAACGCGTTCGTCTTTCGCGTGAATCCACGCGGCACCCGCTTTGACGCGCTCGTTCGCAACGAATCGCGGTTCTACTATTCGGACTGGGATGAACAGTGGACCGCCGCGGCGACGCTCACCGACACGGGTTGGACGGTGGAGATCGCCATCCCGTTCAAGATCCTGCGCTTCACAGGCACCGCGGCACAGACGTGGGGGATCAACTTCGAACGCATCATCAAGCGCCGCAACGAGTCTGCCTATTGGATGGGGTGGACGAGGAACTACGGCTTCCACAACGTGTCGCAAGCGGGTCACTTGAGCGGACTCGCCGACATCAAGCAGGCCGAGCGCCTGCGACTGCGGCCATACGTTTTGGCTGGCGGCGAGGCGCTCGACGCAGTGGCCGCGCCTGCCGGCGCGCGACGCATCACCGAAGTAGGCATCGATGACCTGAAGCTGCAGGCCACCTCGACGCTGACGGCCGACATGGCGGTGAACCCGGACTTCGCGCAGACTGAGGTCGACGCCCAGCAGGTCAACCTCACGCGCTTCAGCCTGTTCTTCCC
>JBOGIV010000564.1:0-3159 GCA_050747925.1 Vicinamibacterales bacterium | reverse complement strand
GAGTGAGGTTTCATCCGCACGGCCGACGACACCGGAACGTGATCGGTGGGCGATCCGTGCGGATAAACCGTGGTTGAACTGAACCGCGTGGCTCGCCGCCGCGAGCTAATGGGGGATTGTAAGGCCGGCGAAGACGCAGGATGGTGGGGTATGGCGAGGCGAGGGACGCGGGGGCGAGGCGGCGACGTTCGGGGCGGCGTGATCAGGAGGCCGGCGCCGCCCAGGATGGACGCGTGCTCGACCGGCAAGACAGAAGAGGATCGAGGCGGGGGGACCACGTCGGCTGAGGCTGCCTGGAGGGTGGTGGCCAGCGCCATGCTGTCAAGACGTATCAGGTGTGAGCGGCGCGCGTGGTGACGCCAGCGGGCGCAGGATCTCCACGACCTGCCAATGGCCCTGCCGGCCGAGGGGACACCGCGTGGGATCACGGTCAGCCGACGGCGGATCACCGGACGATGCCGCCTGTGTGACCGTGCCGAGGAGCTGCTGCGCGCGGGCGATCGTGGCGCGCCGGTGACGATTGGCGAGCAGCCCGAAGTGTCGGATGCGGACGAAGCCGCGCGGGAGCACGTGCAACAGAAAGCGTCGCAGGAATTCGTCGACACTGAGCGCCATGGTTTTGGTGTGGCTGCGATCGGCGTCGTCTTTCCAGCGAAACTGGACGACGCCGTCGACGAGAGTGACGAGGCGCGCGTTCGAGAGGGCGATCCGGTGCGTGTAGCGCCCGAGGTACTGGAGGACCTGCATCGGCCCGGCAAACGGTCGGGATTGCCCTGCTGATCGCCGAGCTCCGGGCGACGCCGTGGGTCGTGTACGCGATGCGAAGTGGACGTAGGTGTCCTCGGCCCGCGGGCTGTAATGACGCGTCCGAATGACATGCCGCACCCGATCGAGAAGCTTCGGGCGCGATCCAATATCTCGAAACGAGACGACGTCCGGCGTCTGTTGAGGATGGGGCAGATGTGCCATGCGAGGCTCACCAGCCAACCGTGTGCCACTCGACCACGACGAAAACATCGAGGGATGCTCGGCCACCGTCCTTCAGGCGTTGTCGTTTCTGCGACGAACCGGGCGTCGATCGGGTGGAGAATCTTCACTCTCGGCCGCCAACGCTACGAGTCGCGCAGCCTCGAAGGCGGAATAAAATCCGGCGTAGCAGTGCCGTGAGGAGGGTGAGGAAATGCCGCTGTTTCTCTGTCGGTGGTCGAACGGGGATTGCTCGGTCGTGTGGGCACGAACCAAAGAGGATGCGATGATCGAGCTCGATCAGATCGCGAATCCAGAAGGCTGCCCGATCACGCCGGTGCAGACCTTTCAGGTGCATTTCACGCTGACCGATCGGGGTGAGCTGGTACTCGACGGGTTCGGCGAAGGCACGAAAGAGGAGATCGTCTCGAGTGCGTACCCGCTGCTCGACAAAGCGCTCCAAGCCGCCTGCGACGACGCAGACTACGACGGGTATGAGAGCCTCTCGGCGGATCGGCGTGCCGCGATCGCGCACGCGGTCGAGCAAGAGCGGAGCCGAATCGAGATCGACGAGACGCAGACGACCAAGCCGCTGACCGAGCTCGGACGTGACGTCAAGGACCACACCGACATGCCGGCGGTCCTCATCGACCGGATGGTCCGCAATGGCGCGACCAAGACGCTGAAGAACTTCAGAGGCGGCGGCAGGCCGAGTTGATCATGACCAGGGAAATACGTCATCGTAATCATGAAACGGAGTAGTGAGTCACCCTTCGCACCCTTGGCACCCTTGGCACCTTTAAACCCCTGGCGACTCGACGGTAAGGTCGCGCTCGTCACCGGAGGATACGGGGGCATCGGCGAAGCGATCTGCGAGCACACGGGGGTGACGCCTACGCCACCGCATTCGACTGCGTGTCAGTGCCGGAAACGCGTCGCATGGTGGACGAGGTTGCCGCGCATTTTGGACGTCTGGACATCCTCGTCAACTGCGTCGGGCTGAACCGAGATGAGAGGGCTGAGGACGTGACCGAGGAGATGTTCGATCACGTTGTCGCCGTGAACCTCCGGAGCGCGATGTTTCAGGCGCAGGCGGCGGCGCGCCACGTGATCAAGCGGGGTACGGGCGGCAAGCAGGTCCACATTGGTTCGGTGCGGACGACACTGGCGCTGCGCGGGCGGGGCTATGCGGCGTACTGCGCGACCAAGGGTGGGCTGGCCATTCTCTGCAAGCAACTCGCGGCCGAGTGGGCGCCGCACCGGGTCAACGTCAACCTCGTCGCGCCGACGTTCGTGCGCACCGAGCAGGTCGCGCAGATGCTGTCTGACCCGCAGTTTTACAACACGCTGATCGCGCGGATTCCGCTCGGCCGGATCGCGGAACCCGAAGAGGTATGGCACGCAGTGTGGTTTCTGATTTCGTCCGCGTCAGACTTCGTCACCGGACAGACGCTCTACGTGGACGGCGGGATTACCGCGACTCAGTAGCGAACGCCTTCGCCTCACGCGCGATTCGCGGCGGGTCGGGCGCCGCACCGACAATCAGGACACGATAGCGAAACGTTGCCGACTGGCCGGGCTCGAGCGCCAGGGTGATTTCGACATTGCCGTCGTTCAATGTCTTCTGCCCGAGTGGATTCGCGGCAAACAGCCCGTAGCCCCGCGCGTGCCAGTGGGTCGGATAGCCGGGATTCGACGGATGGTCGAGGATGGCAATCGTCACCGGCTCGGACTTGATGTGGCCGCCAAGCAGGGCCCACGGGCCGCGCGTGCCCCAGACGGCATCGCCCTTCTTCCCTTCGCTGCTCACATAGAGCCCGCTCACGCCTGTGTTGTCGAGCACGGGAACCGCCGTCGGCCTGCCGGACGCGTCGGTGAACACTTCTGCCTTGTCCGCCGGCTGCTCCAGCTCGCGAGCCACGCGGATCCCGAGGGTTCCTTCCTTGTTGTCGCGAAAGACCACCTTGTGCGCGAGCGCCGTGAGCGTCGTGATCCGGTCGATGCTGCGTTCATCGCCGGCGCCACGGAACACAAACTGGGTTCGCTCACGAAGCAGCGGCGTGCCCGATCCATCAATCCAATCGGCCTCGACCGTCAAATCGCCGCGGGCCTCGCCGCCTTTTTCGTCGACGATGCGCCGGTGATAGATCGTGCCCATCTTCGAGGCTCGATCGCTTGGGACCTCGTCCGAGT
>JBOGIV010000563.1:0-5304 GCA_050747925.1 Vicinamibacterales bacterium | reverse complement strand
GCCTTGGCGTAGGCGGTCCGATCCGGCGCGCGCGATGAGCGACGGCCGATAGGCGTCCCAGTAGTTACCGATCGTGCGAACCCGATGCGAGTCCATGCGCGGCTTCGCCGACAGGATTTCTCCAGTGCGGGGATCCGAGAAGGAACCTCCGTTTGAGAAGCCCCGCTCATCGCGGTTGATCCAGAGCAGATAGGAATATCGAGTATCGAGTGGATCGATCTCAGGCCCAGGATCGGCGACGCGAATCGCGTTGCTGAAGCCCGCGGCCTCGAACGCCTTGTTCCACCACAGAATGCCGGCCTTGCTCGCGGTTCTGAACGGCTCAGGGATCGCGGGGTCGACGTAGAAGGTAATGGGGGTCACCGGATCGCTCATCGGCGCAGCGGGATTGCGCTTCACCATTCGGAAGCGCCGGACCCAACGCTCTTCCGGCGCGTCCGAGAACGACTTCGACATATCGGTGAACGTGAGCCCGCCGACCGCCATCCGGGAATCCGCCTTTCGCGGCTTGTAGCCATCGTCTGGCGGCTCGACAAACGAGTGATGCATGCCGTAGGTCAGCGAGCGGCCGTCCGGCGCCACCCGATTGACGATGGGGCCGGGCGAGTCGGAGGCGAAGGTCAGCCAGACGTCGACGTCGGTGTTCTTCGGAAAGGCCTTGGTTCTCGAGAGATTGACGAGACTCCGCGCCTGATCGAGACGGAAGGCGCCCTGATTGCTTCGCCGGAGATTGCCTTCGAGGTTGCCGGCGTCGCGAATCACCAGTGGGGTCGCGTCGACCAGGACCTTCCCCTCATCCTGGGCCTCGATCGGAAGCGAGGCGATCACGGAAGCGGCGTAGGAGTCTTCCATCACCTGCCTGGCCGCGGCCGATCCCGACGGCGCGCGGAAGCGGAGGTTCTGCTGAATGACCAGCACGCGCGGGCCGGACTGGCGGAAGCGAATGACCGCGGACCCGCCGCCCGCTCCGCGATCGACGCCGAGCTCGACGGCGCCGATGCCCTTGGACGCCCCCATGAAGTAGAGGAGGTCCTGATCGAAACGCGAGATCTCGAACAGCAGCCGCCCTCGCCCTTGATCCCAATAGAACGGGATGAAGCCGTCCGCGCGCGTCAGCCCCACGGTTCGCGCGGCGATCGTCTGGGGGGCCTGGCCCCCTTGCCCTCCACCGCCCTGGGCAAAGACAGCGGAAGAGACACCGAGGACGAATGTGAGGGCAAAAAGAGTCGAACGCATAGCCACCTCCCGGGAGTGTTCGCGAATGATAGCAGCCGGATACTCGTCCCGCGGCTCACCTGGGTTGATGATCTTGCCCGGCTTCTCCCACCTGCCCTACCCGGCCTACCAGGCCCACCTGCCCACCGGAACTCGCAACGACTCAGTTGGAGTTCCGGTTAGACTCGCGGTGATGTGGCGACCTCTGAATCATCCAAGGTTGCCGTGGAGGAGCGCGCTTCTCTTCCTTGCCTTTGGCGCGCTCGCAGCGCCCGCGCGCGCGGAGCGCCTGCCAATCAAGATCTATACAACCGCCGACGGCCTGGCGAGCTCCGTCATCCTCGATATCGTCAGCGACTCGCGAGGGTTCCTCTGGTTTGCGACGCGAAATGGGCTGAGCCGCTTCGACGGATCGGAATTCCGTACCTACACAACCGACGACGGCCTCTCGAATCCCGTCGTCAACCGCTTCCTCGAGACCAGCGACGGCGACTACTGGGTTGCCACCAACGGCGGAGGCGTGTGCCGATTCAACATCGAGGCGAGAGCCGGCACGCCCGGCTCGTCAACGGCCGCCGCGGGCCCGGGCCAGCGCGCGCCGCTCTTCACGTGCTACAGCGTCGGCGACAACTTTCTGTCCAACCGTGTGAATGTGCTCTACGAAGATCGGCGCCGCCGCATCTGGATGGGCACCGACAACGGCGTGTTCCGTCTGGAACGGACCGACGGCGCGTGGCATGCCGATCCGGTCGTGGTTGAGGGGTTGCCGGCCGGGACCGAAACAGCGTCGCGCGCATTGTACGAAGACAGTGAAGGCCGGCTGTGGGTGGGACTGACTCACGGGTTCCTCCGGCTGGATCCCGATCGGCGTCCGACGCTGTACGCCGTGCGAGGGCGTGGCACGCACAATGTGAGCCAGATCATCGAGCACGACGGCGCGCTCTGGCTCGGCCTGAACTTTGGCCTGTTGGCGTTTCGGCCGGAGCGACAGCTCGCGGAGTCGAATGTCCAGCGCACCCTGCTGAACCCGGTTCGCGCCTGCTTTGGACCGGACGGCGCCGCGTCGCCCGTACCGACAGCGGCAGGCGAGGCGTGTCTGTCCGACGCGCGCGGTGATCTGCCGAACGACTTCGTCGAAGCGTTCGCGCGCGCGCCGAACGGCCGTCTCTGGATCGCGACGAGGCACGGCGGACTGGCGTACCTGGAGGGCACAAAGCTCACCAGCCTTTCAACCGCTGCGAGCCTGGCCGCCGTCACGGTCTCGAGACTCGCCCTCGACCGGCAAGGGCAACTGTGGATTGCAACTTACGCAGGGGCCATGAAACTTGCCCCCGACGGCCTCGTGACCTACGGCCCCGACGATGGCCTCGGTCATCCGCGCATTCGGACGCTCCTGGAGCAGGCAGGCCAGCTCTTTGCCGTCAGCGGCGATTGGATTGTCAATCGCTTCGACGGCCGTCGATTTGAAGCGATGAAGCCACGGATCCCGGAGGGCGCAACCTTCGGGTACTACTCGCATGGCGCGTTCCTCGACCGGTCTGGCCGATGGTGGCTGCTCACCGACCGCGGACTGTACCGCCTGAAGTCGGGTGCGAGCCTCGAGCACTCGGCGCGGCAGCCGCCGGAAGCTGTCTACAGCTCGCGCCACGGGTTACCCGACGACAGAGTCGAGCGGCTGTTCGAGGATTCACGCGGGGACATCTGGATCGCCACGCGGTCGAGGGACGCGCTCAACCTGAGTCGATGGGAGCGGACCACTGCCATGGTCCGCACATTCCGCGAGGGTTTCGGCCCAGAACACAAGTTTCCACTGGCGTTCACCGAGGACGCACACGGCGCTGTCTGGGTGGGCTTCGAGGGGGGCGGGTTGGCGAGGTACCACGATGGCCGGTTTGCGATCTTCGGCGCGTCCGACGGCGTGCCTCCCGGCGTCATGGCTCTTCACGTGGATCGGTCCGGCCGGCTGTGGATGGCCAGCTCCAGCGCGGGCTTGAGCCTTCTACGGGACGTCGCGGCCTCCCTGCCGCGCTTCGAGCGCTACACAACGGCGGAGGGTCTCTCGTCAAACAACATCCAGTGCATGACCGAGGATCGCTGGGGCCGGATCTACCTCGGTACGAGCCGAGGGATCGATCGACTCGATCCCGTTACGCGACGCGTCAAGCACTTCACCACGTCCGACGGTCTGGCCAGCGACTATGTCACGGCCGCCTTGCGCGACAGCAATGGGACACTGTGGTTCGGCACCAACGATGGTGTCTCGCGGCTCGTCCCGGTGCCCGATGCGCCCGTGCCTGCACCACCGATCTGGATCGGCGAAGTTCGGGCCGGCGGAGCGCTGCTACCGATCTCGGAGCTGGGAGCGACTGCCCTCGCGGACCTCACGCTCGCATCAGGTCAGAACCACCTGCAGATCACGTTCTTCGGCGTCGGCTTCGGGACGGGCCGGCCGCTGCGCTATCGCTATCGGCTCGATGGAGCCGAGGCGGAATGGACTGGCCCGACCGACCAACGTGTCGTGCACTACGCCAACCTTGCGCCCGGCCGCTATCGCTTCATCGCCGAGGCGGTAAACGCCGACGGGATCGTCAGCGAGCGGCCTGCAACCGTGAGCTTCGCCGTGCTGCCGCCGTTCTGGCAGCGATGGTGGTTCATGAGCCTCGCCGTGTTGGCGATCGGTGCAGGCCTGTACAGCGCCTACCGATATCGTCTGCGGCAGCTCCTCGCGCTGGAACGGGTGCGGACGCGCATCGCCGCCGATCTGCACGACGACATCGGAGGGAGCCTGTCGCGGATCGCGATCCAGAGCGAGGTGGCTCGTCGAACAGCGGGCGACGCGGCTGGGATCTCGGCTCGCACGCTCACCCAGATTGGCGACACGGCGCGCACCCTGGTGGACGCGCTGGACGATGTCGTGTGGAGCGTCGATCCGCGACAAGATGATCTGGCCAGTGTCGAGCGGCGGGTGCGTGAGTACGCGGCGGACGTGCTGGGCGCGCGTGGCGTACGCTGGACGTTCAACAGCGCCGGCGATCTCGATCGGGTCTCGCTCGATCCCGAGTCGAGGCGCCATCTCCTGCTCCTGCTCAAGGAGGGCATAACGAACGTCGCGCGCCATGCCGCCGCGCGGGCGGCGCAACTCGACCTGCGCGTGTCCGGCGGGACTCTGCATGCCGAGCTGAACGACGACGGCCAGGGCTTCGATCCAGCAGTCGCGGAGGCAGCGGCTGGCACGATGGGCCGGGGGCTTGCGAACATGCGTGCGCGGGCGCGACAACTGGGTGGACGTCTCGACATTCTGTCGGCGCCGGGTCGTGGAACGCGCCTCATCCTCACCGCTCCCGTTCAGCGGAGGCGCATGTTCATGCGCTTGTGGGAAGGCCGGCGATAACAGAGCATGCGTCCGCAGCCTGTCGTGTCCGACGTCATTACCGTAGCGATCGTGGAAGACGACCGCGCGACGCGTGAAGCGTTGGACCTTCTCGTCGGCGGCACGCCGGGGTTCCAATCGCTCGCGACGTTCGGCTCGGTGGACGAAGCGCTGTCGGGCCTGACCAGGGTTCAGCCGGATGTTCTGCTCCTCGACATCCATCTGCCGGGCATCACCGGCTCACAGGGCGTGAGGCTGCTTCGCGAGCGATACCCGCGCGTGCAGGTCGTCATGCTCACCGTGTTCGCGGAAGAAGACCGCATCTTCGAATCGCTCTGCAATGGCGCGTGCGGGTATCTGTTGAAGCGGACGCCTCCCGCGCGGCTCCTCGACGCGCTGCGCGAGGCGCACGCGGGCGGCTCGCCGATGTCGCCCGAGATCGCGCGCAAGGTCGTGGCGGCCTTTCAGAAGCCGGGCCCGGCCGACGTGCCCGAACAGGCCCTCACGCCTCACGAGCTGCGCATCGTCGGCATGCTGGCCAACGGCGACAGCTATCAGGAGCTGGCAGACCAGCTCGGCATCACCGTCAACACCGTCCGCAACTACATTCGCAGCATCTACGACAAGCTCCAGGTGCACACGAAGTCGGAGGCGGTGAGCAAAGCGCTGCGCGGGCGGTTGATCACCTAGCCATCAAAAACAGCATGGACATGCGCTGA
>JBOGIV010000562.1:0-9588 GCA_050747925.1 Vicinamibacterales bacterium | reverse complement strand
GCTCAAGAGATTGGCGATCTCGAGTTCCCGGCCAAGTGGCCGGCCTGAGTCGTCGTTGGCGACCGCTTCAAAGTGCGTCGCGCCGTCGGGCACAACCAGTCCAAGCGGCAGGTCCGCGGCGATGATCTTCCAGGTGGCCCGGCTGGACTTCAGCCCACTCTTCAGCCACTCGAGCTGCGACGGGCCCAACAGCGACGAAGCGGCATCGAGGGTTGACTGGCGATTCTCGCTGTTGGCGCCGTGGAACGTTCGCATGTCGAGCGCAAACACATCGACCAGCGGCCCGAGCGACACGGAGCGATAAAGGCGCTCGGAATCGTCCGCGAACAGCGGAAGCGGGTTGTAGTCGAAGAAGGCCTGCCGCGCTCGAGCGGCGAGCAGACTGACCGACTTGACCGAATAACGCGGGTCGGCGTCTTTCCTCCGCTCCCAATACCAGTTGTCCACCACCTCGTGGTCGTCCCACATCACAATCTGCGACACCGCGGCGCCGAAGCGGCGCAGGTGGTCGTCCATCAAGTTGTATTGATGACAGCCGCGATAATCGGCGAGCGTTTCCGCGACCTTCGACTTGGCCGGCGTGACCTGGTTCTTCCACATCGTCCCATCGTCGAGCCTGACCTCGGCCTCCAACGGCTGATCGGCGTAGATCGTGTCCCCGACATTGATGAAGATATCCGGTTGTTTCTGCAGCATCGTTTCGTAGAGCTTCAGCCCGCCCCGCTCGGGGTTGATTCCCCATCCCTGCCCGACCGTGTCGGCCGACCAGGCGATGCTGACGTCCCCGCCAGTCACCGAAGGCGTTGTAAAACTCCCCGTCGCCGGGTCGCTCCACGCACGCAGATCCGAAAGGTCCTGGTAGAGGACGCGATAGAACACACGCTGGCCTGCCGGCAGATCGGTCAGGACGAGCCGAGTCGTGAAGTCCGACGTGTCGAGTCCTGCGGGCCCGCGCACGCGGCGGGCATTGGTGAATCGATCGGTTGTCGCGTACTCGACGAACATTCGGGCCGGGCGATCGCCGCGGCTCCAAATGACCGCGCGGCCCGCGCTCACGTCACCGGAGGCGACGCCATGCGTGATCAGGGGGCGATCGTTCGGAGACGTGACGATGGCCGGCGCTTGGACGAGGCGCGCCTCAGTGGATGTCGCGCGCAGCGGCCGGGCGAGAAGTGGTGATGATTTGGAGAGACCTACCGACGCTGCAGCCGCCGCAAGCTTGAGAAAACCTCGCCTCTTCATGCGTGACCGCTTACTTTCTGTCTTCTTGCTTCTGTCTTCTTGCTTCTACTGCTTCAGCCTGTCTGGAACAGTGCCGAGATCGCGCGCCGATGGGAGTCCGTTCGACGAAGTGGCTCGAGTCGCCGCACGAACGATCGCGTCTGCCATGGCCTCCGCGGCGAGTGATCCGATCTGGCTGTAGTTTGCCTCGCCGCTCCACGTGCCCGTGGCCAACGAGAAAATCGTGTCGCCGTCGCCGGGTGTATGCACCGGCGAGATCGCTCGGGCGAATCCGTCGTGCGCCATCTGCGCCATTTTCTGCGCCTGCACCTTGGTGAGCCTGGCATTGGTCGCCACGATGCCGATGGTCGTGTTTTCTCCGGGCCGCCCTTCGCGATTGCCACCTTGGCGCACGAGCCGGCGCGCGTCCAGCAGCTTGCCATCCGGTCCGCGGGCTCCGGCGACAATCTGACCGGTCCACGGATCGATGATGTCGCCGACGGCATTCACCGCGACCAACGCGCCGACCACCAGGCCGTTCGGCAAGCGAATCGCCGACGATCCGACGCCCGCCTTCATGGGACCACCGGCGGGGCTTCGTCCGCCTGACTTGCCGACCGTCGATCCCGCGCCGGCGCCGACATTCCCCTCCGTTACGGCGGCTTCCGAAGCCAATCCCGCGGCTTTGTAGCCGCAGTCGGGTCCGGGCCGAATCTTGGCGTTGCCTCCGAAGCCCAGGTCCATGAGGATGGCGGCCGGTACGATTGGCACGACGCCGCTGCCTACCGGGTAGCCGATGTTGCGTTCCTCCAGCCACTTCATGACGCCGGATGCGGTGTCGAGGCCGTAGGCGCTGCCGCCCGACAGCACGATCGCGCTCACAATCTGAACGCTGTTGACGGGATCGAGCAGATCGGTCTCACGGGTGCCCGGCGCGCCGCCACGAACGTCAGCGCTGCCGGTCGTGCCTTGCTTGGCAAGCACGACGGTGCACCCGGTCGGACGCTCCGGCAAGGTGAAGTGCCCCACCTTCAAGCCCTCGACCGCGGTCAGGGTGGTGTTGTCGGTGGCGGGAGTGGCAAACGCTGCGGCCTTGGCGTCGGGCGCGGGACGTTGAGGCGGATTCGGCTGCGCAGCCGCCGATCCCGTGGGCGTTTGATCGCGCGAAGTGGCCCTGATCGCCACCAGGGATACGGCGCCGATCGCGAGCGCCGTTACGAGTCGGATGATGGAATTCATGACGATCGGTCCTCTGTGTCAGTACGATTTTTCTTACCCGCCCTACTCGGCCCACCCGGCCTACCTGGCCTAGCTAAAAGATGTACTTAATGCCAAATTGCACGACGCGCCCGTCGGCGGCCGCCGTGATTCGTCCGAAGTTGGCCGTGCCGATCGCTCCGCTTGGATTGTTGAAGCGCGTCTGGTCGAAGACGTTGAACGCTTCGATGCGGATCTGGATTCGCTGATTCGCCGCAAGGTCGATGTTCTTGAAGAGCGACAGGTCCGTTGACGCGAAGCCTGGGCCGCGAATCGTGTTGCGCCCGGCGTTGCCAATCCGCTCACCGGTTTGTGGCGCCGTGCGACGCACGAAGCAGGTGGTGTTGAACCACAGCTCGACGGTGTGCGCGGCGTTCTCGTTCGGATCGCACGCCGCGTCTGGCCGGTTGGTCAGGTACTGAATCCCCGTCACCGAGTCGGTCACCGAGAGTGGGAAGCCACTTTGCTTCTGCACGATGCCGTTGAGCTGCCAGCCGCCGGCCAGGTGCTGGACGATCGGCCCCCTTCCTGTCAGCCTCGGCAATTCAACGCCGAAACTAATCACGAACCGCTGGCGGACATCGAACAATGCGTCGCCCCACTCTGCGTCCAGTGCCCGACCGATCGACGCCTGATCGCCGATGGTCACCGGCAACACCGGCCGCGGTTCACCGCCGATGTTGAGCCCGGAGACGTGGTCCCTGGCATGACTCAAGGTGTAGGACGCCAGGAAATTGATGCCGTGAGCCGGGCGCATGCGAAGGCTCGCTTGCAACGAGTCGTACCGTGAGCGCGCCTCGGAGAAGGTCGGACGAACGAGCGAAAACGCCGGGAACAACCGCGCGCCGGGCGCGGTCTGTCCGGGCGCGTAGAGACCCGGATTCACTTCGATGAAGATCGGCAGATGCCTGCCGCGTGAGCCGACGTATCCCAGCTCGGCGCCCATGTTGGCGCCGATGTGTCGCTGGATGGTTGCATTGAAGTGATAGGCGTACGGCGTCTGAAAATCCTCGCCCCAGCCGATGATAATCAGTCCGGGTGGAAAGTCTGAAGCGCCTGAGGTCGCAGCCGTCAGAGGATTGGCCAGCGTCAGCGGCGCTGGCGTGTTCAGCTCCAAGAGTGGCGTGAACGGTGGAGCGAGCACACCGTTCTGGAAGAAGTCGCCCTGTCCTGCGAGCGCGTCGTAGAAGAGACCCCACGCCGTGCGGACCGTCGTCTTGCCGTCCCCTCGCGGATCCCAGACCGCGGCGAGTCGCGGCGCGAAGTTGTTCTTGTCGGTCTGATACGTTCCGTCGGGGATGCCCAGGTCACCCGGATAGACCAGACCCGCTGGCGCCGTGGGGAACCGTGTGGACTGCACGCGCGGATGGAATGCGTTGAGCGCACCGGTGACGTCTTCGAACGGAATTGGCACTTCGTACCGCACCCCGAGGTTCAGCGTGAGATGTCCGTTGACGCGCCAGTCGTCCTGCGCGTAGCCGGCGTACAGCCAGCCAAATCCATCCTGAGGCTGGTTCTTCGTGGTGCGCCGGAACTGCGCCGGCAGTCCCAATAGAAAATCGGCGCCAGCATTGCCGGTGATGGCGCCCGTGAACGTGAAATCGCCATTCGGCCGGTTGATGAACGCAATGAACATCTGTTCCTTGCGCACGTCGAGGCCAAACTTGAACACGTGGGCGCCCTGGGTCCAGGTGAAGTCGTCGGTCACCTGCAGGACCTCGTTGGTCCGCTTCACGAACGGCTGCTGCGCGTCGCCGAATCCGGCGAAGCCGGTAATCGAGAGATTGGCCAGGCCTGCCGCCAGGGCGTTGGTGTTGGGGACGTTGATGCCGTAATCGGCATTCGACAGCCCACTGGTCTTGGCGGGATTCGCGTCGATGCGGTTGTAGGAGACACGCGCCACGTTGATCGCGCGCGGATTGACGATGAAGGTATGCGATCCCATCACGTCCTGCAGCGTCGCGCGTGAGTCGGTGCCAATCGGCGCCGTGGTCGGCGGCGTTTGCGCTTGAGTCTTGGTCCGCAAGTAGCGGCCAAGCACGGCCTGTCTCGAGTTGACCTGATAGTCGAAGCGCACACCGCCCGAGTCGCGGTCGTCGGTGGTCGTCGGGGCGACGAAATACTGGCCCGCGCCCACGTTGGCCCGCGGCATGAATTCGTTCACCAGGCGCAGCGCGATCGGGTTGAGGCGCGCCGGCGGAATCGCGTTGTTGGGGAACGGCAGCCCCGTCAAGGGATCGCGAATCGAAATGGCGCCGAAGTTGCCCAGCCGCTGCGCGTCGCTCAGCACATTGATGGTGGTCGTACTGCCGCGTCGATTGCGATACCCTTCGAAATAGCCGAAGCCGAACAGCGTGTTCCTGATCACGGGGCCGCCCCCGCTGCCGCCGTATTGGTTTTGTTTCAGCTTGGGTTTGGCAGCGGTGACCGGCGCAAAGAAGTTGCGCGCCTGAAAGCGATCGTCCCGGTTGAACTCCCACGCGGCGCCGTGAAATGTGTTGGTGCCGGACCGCGTGACGACATTGACGACCGAGCCTGAATTGCGGCCGAACTCCGCGCTGTACGAGTGGGTTTGAATCTTGAACTCCTGAATCGCATCGGGCGGCGGCCGCAGCACGAAGCCAGTGTTGAAGGTGTCATTGTTGCTGGCGCCGTCGAGCAGGAAGTTGTTCGACTGGTTCCGCATCCCGTTGACGTTGAAGCCGCCGGTCGCGTTGCCGAAGCCACCCGGAGTGGCATCGCCGGCCTGGCCGCCCAGGCCCCCCGGCGGGGCGACCACGCCAGGGATCAGTGTGCCCAGTTGGGTGAAGTTGCGGCCGTTGAGCGGCAACTCGACGATCTTCTGCTGATCGATCGTGATGCCGAGCGTGGCGTGAGTAGTCTCAACCAGCGCCGTCTGGCTGGTGACGGTGATGACTTCTTCGACCCCGCCAACGCCAAGACTGAAGTCGACTCGGGTCGTGTCGCCGACCGAAACCGTCATGCCTTGCCGGATGACGGGTTTGAAGCCTGAAAGGGTCGCCGTGACTTCGTACGGTCCAGGATTCAGCTGGAGGATCGTATAGAAGCCATCGGGTCCCGAGACCGCGTTGCGCACCTGCCCGGTGGCGGTGTTCTTCGCGTCGATCGTGACGCCCGGAAGGATCGCGCCGGACTGATCGCTGACCGCGCCGGTCATGCCACCGGTGGCTTGGGCGGCGGCTGAGGTGGGCCAAACGCTCGACACCACGGCAGCCAACAGGAACGCCTGGATTACCTGCCCCGGTCTGTTATTGATCGTGCCCATCACTGACCTCCCGACGCGACTGGTCTGTCACGGCTGTGAGGCTGAGTGTAACGCGGAGCCCGCCTCGCGTAGGGCACCACGGTGGTCTCTACACGTCCTTGACTTCCAGGCCCCGCAGCATCACGAGAATGGCGATGAGCGTGAGCGCGGCGCCATTGATCGCCAGGACCGCTGGGGCGGAGCCCATCTGCGTGGCCAGCCATCCGCTGGCGAGGCCACCGAGTGGTGAGCCACCGCGGAATGCGACCATGTAGATACTCACGACGCGCCCGCGAAGTTCTGGCGGGGCGAGCAATTGCGCGAGCGAAGTCGTGAGAGAGAAGCACATGACCAGGAGCGATCCGCCAAGGAAGAGCACCATGACGCTGAGATAGATCGTCCGCGAGAACGAGAACGCAATCATCGCGAGACCGAACAGCGCCAGGAATATCAGCAACAGGCGTCCCATCTGGCGATGCCTGCCCATCCACGCAATGACGAGCGCGCCAGTGACCGCACCCGCTCCCGAGCATGTCATCAGCCATGTGTAGAACCCGACGTCCTGATTGAACACGTCGCGGGTGATGACCGGAAGGAACGTGAGCAGCGGCAACCCGAGGAAGGCGCCCGTGAAGCCCAGAATCGTGACCGTCATCAGCGCGCGCGACTGCTTCACGTAGCGAAACCCGTCCTTCATCTGATCCACCATCCGCGTGGTCGCGGCCGGCGGCACGTGCACATCGCGCAGCGCGAGGATCGCCGCGATGACGAAGAGAAACGAAACGCCGTTGAGGCCGAAGCACGCCGCCATACCAAGCGCCGCCAACGCTACGCCAGCCACAATGGGTCCGATGACCCGGGCCAGGTTGAACTGGATGGAATTCAGCGCGATGGCATTGGGCAGGTGATCCTTGCCGACCAGCGTCGGGATGAGCGACTGGTAGGCGGGGCCGCCGAACGCCTGCGCGCAGCCGGTGACGATCGACAAGGCGAGCACGTGCCAGATCCGAACGGCGCCGGTGAACACCAGAATGGCGAGGATGAGAGCCGTCGCCATCTGAATCACCTGCGACGACAGCATCATGTGACGGCGATCGCGGCGATCGGCCACCACGCCGCCAACCAGCGTGAACAACAGAATCGGCAGCTCACCGAGGAAGCTGTCCAGGCCGAGAAAAAACGCCGACGTGGAGCCCGTCATCGTCACGATCAGCCAGGCTTGCGCCACCTTCTGCATCCACGTGCCGATGCTCGAGGTCAGCGCTCCGAGCCAGAGAAGCCTGAAGTTGCGATGGGTAAGGGCGACGGCAATGCGGGAGCCGGCGCTTGCGACGTGAGCGAGCAAGACAGTCGATCTTAGCGCATAATTTCCCCACGACCTCCGAACGGAGACTCACATGGCCGACCTGATCGAAACCAGACGACGATTCATGGCTCACTTTGCGAGCGTCGGACTTGGAACGACGCTCGCGCCCGGAGTGCTGTGGGCGCGCATGCAGGACGCGGGCGCCAAGCGGGTCACGCTGGAGATGGTGACCGAAGCGCTGAAGTTGTCGGGCGTCGACATGACCGAAGATGAGCGTAAAGCGCTGGTGGACGGCGCCAACACGAATCTCACGCGCTATGAAGACATCCGCAAGATTCATATTCCCAACGACGTCTCACCGCCGTTCCACTTCAGCTCGATCGTGCCTGGGATCACGGTAAACAAGACCCGGCAGCCATTTCGGATGAGCGCCGCTCCCGTCGTCAAGCGACCCTCGAATCTCGAGGACGTCGCGTTCTGGCCGGTTCGCCATCTCGCCGAGCTCATCCGCACGCGACAGGTCGGCGCGGTCGAGCTCACGCAGATGTATCTCGCGCGTCTCCATCGCTACAATCCGCTGCTCAACAACGTCGTCACGTTTCTCGACGACTACGGACTCGCCGAGGCGCGCAGAGCCGATGCGGAGATCGCAGCCGGCAGGTACAAGGGACCGCTGCACGGCATCCCGTGGGGCGCCAAAGACATCATCTCGGTCAAGGGGCACAAGACCACGTGGGGATCGCCGGCGTTCAAGGATCAAGTGCTCGACTACGACGCCAGCGTCGTCGAGATGCTACGCGACGCGGGCGCCGTGCTCATCGCCAAGGTCAGCACGGGCGAGCTGGCCGGCGGCGACAACTGGTTTGGTGGGCAGACCAAGAGCCCATGGGATCCGTCGCAAGGGTCCAGCGGATCGTCAGCGGGCCCCTCGTCGGCAACGGCCGCCGGCTGCATCGGCTTCGGCATCGGCAGCGAGACCAGCGGATCGATCTTGAGCCCATCGGCGCGCTGCGGCCTCGCGGGCCTGCGTCCGACGTTCGGACGCATCAGCCGTTACGGCGTCATGGCGCTCTCGTGGACGCAGGATCGGCTCGGCCCCATTTGCCGGTATGCCGAAGACTGCGCACTCGTCATGCAGGCCATTGCCAAACCCGACGGCCGCGACATGAGCGTGTCGGATATTCCGTTCAACTGGAATGCGCAGCTCGATATCAAGAAGCTCAAGGTCGGCTACATCAAGGAGTCGTTCGACGAGCTGACCAATGCGTCGGCGAAAGCCAACGCAGAGACGATGCTCGACACGTTGAAATCGATTGGCATTACGCAACTCATTCCCGTCACGGTGCCCGACTTTCACGTCACCGTCGGTGGGCTCAACGTCGAGCGCACGGCGTTCTTCGACCAGCACGCACGGGCGGGCCGTATGAAAGGCGCACGCGGTGGCGCGCAGGGTGCGGGCCGGTTGATTCCCGCGCCCGACTATCTGCAGTCGCAGCGCGTGCGCATGATGATGATGATGAAGCTGGCCGAGGCCACCTCACACGTCGATGTCTACATCGTCGCGTCGAACAATTCGGGGGTTGCTGGGCCGGGGAGGGCTGGTGGGCCGGGTAGGGCTGGTGGGCCGGGTGGGCCGGTTGGGCCTGGTGGGACTAGTGGGGCAGGTGAGGCGAGTGGGACTGGTGCGGGAGGCGCGGCGAGTGGCGCTGGCGGGGCGGGCGCGCAACCGGACGGTCCACGGCAGCCCGATCGTCCGCAGACGCCGACGCAGCGTCACTCGACCATGGCAAACCTCGCGTGCTATCCGGCGATCAATATTCCGAACGGCTTCGGCGAGACGGGCAGCCCCACCAACGCCACGCTCTTCGCGCAGCCGTTCCGCGAGATGGAGATACTGGCGGTCGCCAAGGCGTATCAGGACGCGGCCGGCCACCACTTGAAGAAGCCGACGAAACTGGACGCGTCGATTACCACGCAAGCGGGCCGCTAGACCCCGGAGCTCACTCGAGCAGCGTCGCCCTCGTTCCTGTCGCCGCGCCGGTCAAACGGCTCCTCCGGCCAGCACACGCACTCCGCGAACTCGCCACCGGTCGCGGCGCTCGAACAACGCCCGTCCCTGCCTGCGGAGCGTTTGTCGGAGGCTTTCACGGCGCGGCTCCCAAGGTCACTCGGCCGACCCCGCTCGAGTGAGCTCCGGGTCTAGCTGAAGAGATTGACGTAGGGGTCGTATCGAAAGCGACGATGTCGCGCCTGTCCCGTGATCTCCGCGAGCACACCGATCTCGACGAGTCGCTGCACCAACTGATTGGCCGATTGAAAGCTGGTTTGCGTCAACGCGCGCACGTCGACGACTGAGATGATCGGCCGCTCATACAGATGGTCCAGCACTCGTTGTCCGCTGCCCGCGGCGCGTCCGAGTCCGTTGGTAATCCGGAGCCGATGATCCTCGCGCACCGCGAGAATCTTGCGCGCGGTGTCGGCGGCCTCGAGGCTCACGTCCGCCACGCCGCGAAGAAAGAACGTCAACCAGCCTTCCCAA
>JBOGIV010000561.1:0-7941 GCA_050747925.1 Vicinamibacterales bacterium | reverse complement strand
GGCTGAGCCAGGTCGCGCCCGCAAAGGCGCGAGGCAGTGTCGGCATCGCGATCGTCACCGATCGCCGGATGCAGCGGCTGAATCTGCAGTTTCGAAAGAAGAATGCGGTGACCGACGTCCTGTCGTTCCCGAACTCTGCGGAGTCGGGGCTTCCGCCGGTCTGGTTTTGGGGCGATATTGCCATTGCCGCCGGTGTGGCTGCCCGCCAGGCCCGCGCCGAGGGACACTCTCTAGCTGTTGAGCTTCGGGTGCTGGCGTTACACGGTCTGTTGCACCTTCTCGGATACGATCACGAGGTGGACAAAGGCCTCATGGGCCGGGTAGAAGAGCGATTGCGCCGCCGTGGTGGCCTCCCTTCGGGGCTGGTCGCCCGGGGCGGCCGACGAACCAAGGCAATCCGCAAACAGCGTCGATGACGCCGCTCCTCCTGTTCCTGCTGCTGAGTGCCGCCATCTATCTCGGCACCGTCACGGCCGCGTTCAGCGCGCTGATGCGGCTTTCGTTGCGGATCATGGCGGAGCGCAGCGAGCGCGGCGACGCCCTGGGCCCCTATCTCGAGGATCCGCGCCGGCTCTTCGTCCCGGCGCGGCTGCTCCTCACCGCCATCAATATCCTGGCGGCGGCGTTGCTGGCGCGCGTGGTGGGCGTGGACCCCAAGGGATTTCCGGTGCTAGTGCTGTCCATCCTCGGGGCAGCGCTGGCGTGCGAGCACCTCGTCCCCTTGCTCATCGTCCGTAAGGATCCCGAAAAAGTGCTCGAGGTGCTGCTGCCCTCGTTCAACGCCGTCGCCCGCGTCCTGTGGCCGCTGACGAGCGCGCTGCTGGGCATCGGCACCGCGTGGCGGCGCGAACGCGCGGGCGGGAACGGCGCCGACGCGCCCTCATCGAAACCTCAGGCGGCCGCCGAGCCGCCGGCGCCGGGCACCGACGCGCTCCCCGAAGGGCAGGCGCGCGAGATGCTGCGCACCCTCGTTGATTTCCGCGAGACGATGGTCCGTGAGGTGTCTACGCCGCGCCCGGACATCGTGGCGATCAACGGAGACGCGACGATCGGGCAGTTGCGTGCGCTCTTCCGAGAGCAGCAATACTCGCGCATTCCCGTCTTCAAAGACACCATCGACAACATCCTTGGGTTTGTGTTCGTCAAGGATCTGATCACCTCGAAAACCGACCCGCAGCCGAGCGATCCGATCACGCCGCTGCTCCGCCCGGCGTATTTCGTACCCGAGACCAAGCGCGTGCCGGAGCTTTTGAAAGAGTTCCAGCGGAATCGGGTTCAAAGCGCAATCGTCGTCGATGAATATGGAAGCACCGCTGGGCTGGTCACCATCGAAGACCTGCTCGAGGAGATCGTGGGCGAGATTCGTGATGAGTACGACGTCGAGGCCGAACGCGTCGTATCCGAAGGCGACGGCCGATTCGTCTTCAGCGGCATCACGCACATCGAGGAGATGGCGCTTCACCTGAAGCTGCACATCGAGCCGCGCGGGTTCGAAACGGTCGGCGGGTACCTGATGTCCCACCTGGGTCGTGTCCCGACGGTCGGTGAGAGATTTGAGTTAGACGGTCTGGAGGTCGAGGTCCTCGAGGCGGAGCGACGCCGGGTCACCCGGGTCAGGATCCACAAGCGTGAACCTGTCCCCGCCGAGGAAGGGACCGCGGATCGATGACATGCGGGTTTGTCGCGCTCGTTGGCCGGCCGAACGCGGGCAAATCCACGCTGCTCAACCGACTCGTCGGCCAAAAGCTGGCGATCGTCTCTGACAAGCCTCAGACGACCCGTAATCGAATCATCGGTGTCCGGCAATATCCCGACGGACAAATCATCTTTGTCGACACGCCGGGGGTCCACAGGCCGCTGCATCGGCTGAACGTGCGCATGGTCGACACCACCGTGGACGCCCTCGGTGAGGTCGACCTGATCGCGGTTGTCGTGGATGCCAGCGAGCCCGGTGGGGCCGGGGATCGATATCTCATGGACCTCGTCCGCAAAGCCAAGGCGCCTCGCGTCCTCGTGTTGAACAAAGTCGATGTGTGCGACAAGCAAAGCCTGCTGCCGCGACTGGCGGAGTATCAGCGTGAGGTCGGGTTCGCAGACCTGGTTCCGGTGTCGGCACTGACGGGAGAGAACGTCGATCGACTCGAGCGCGTGCTCATCTCACACCTCCCTGAGGGTGAGCCGATCTATCCCGACGACTATTTGACCGACCAGCCTGAACGATTTTTCGTGGCCGAGCTGGTTCGCGAGCAGGTCTTGCAGCAAACGCACGACGAGCTGCCGTTCTCGACGGCCGTTCTGGTGGACAGGTTCGACGATTCCGATCGCGCCGGACTGCTCCGCTTCTACTGCACGATCGTCGTCGAGCGAAACACGCAGAAGGGAATCCTCGTCGGGAAGGGAGGAGCGCGCATCAAAGCGGTCGGCACAGCGGCACGCCTCGAGCTGGAGAAATTCTTCGACACGCGTGTGTTCCTCGACCTTCACGTCAAGGTCCGCGACGCCTGGCGCGAGGACGATCGCGTTCTTGATTCCATCGGACTGCCAACTCGACGCCGGCGCTAGATCTTCATGTGCTACATTTCCAAGGTTGTCCATGGGACCGCAGCGCAGAAGTGAACTCGTCCTCGACTCGGTCAAGCGGCTGTTGCGCATCGGCGCAACCGCCAACCTGCTGAATCTCCTTCAGAAACAGCATCCGGCCGACCTCGCGCAGATTCTGGGCGCCATGCTGGAGTCCGAGCGGCAAGCCGTGTTCTCGTTGCTCGTCGAGCGCAATGCACGACTGGCGATGGAAGCGGTGAGCGAAATGGGCGCCGAGGCTGGCGCCAAGCTGCTCACAGGCCGGTCGGCCGACGAGATCGCGCGGTTCTTACAGGAGATTCCGTCGGACGATGCCGCGCGCCTCATCGAGTTCCTGCCAGAGGAGCTGTCGGCCGAAGTGCTGGAGCTGATGCGGCGCAGGGAATCGGCCCAGGTCGAAAGCCTGCTCGAGTACGGCGACAAGACGGCCGGTCGAATCATGAACCCGCAGGTCTTCGCGCTGAACGAGGACCTGACCGTCGGGGAAGCGATCACGGAGCTGCAGAACGCCCGCGACGTCGAGATGGTGTTCTACCTCTACGTCGTCGACGGCCGGCGGCATTTGGTCGGTGTCACATCGCTTCGCCGCCTTTTGCTCGTATCTCCCGAGACCCCGCTCAAGCGGATCATGGCCACGGATGTGACCAGCGTCCGAGTCGACACGCATCAGGAGGAGGTGGCCCGGCAGGTGGCGTCGTATAACCTCCTCGCCGTCCCCGTCGTTGACGAAGAGAACAAGTTGGTTGGCGTCGTCACGGTGGACGACGTGATTGACGTCATCAAGGACGAGGCGACCGAAGACCTGCTCCGGTTGGCCGGCGTGTCCGGGGACGAGCGGGTATCGACGCCTGCTGGAGAGTCATTGCGAAAGCGGCTGCCGTGGCTCGGCATCAACCTGATTACGGCGTTCGTCGCCGCGTCAGTCGTGGCGTTGTTCGAGGGCACGATCGAGCAGGTGACGGCCCTGGCGGTTTTCATGCCCATCGTCGCGGGCATGGGCGGCAACGCCGCGACGCAGACGCTGACCGTGGTCGTTCGCGGCCTGGCGCTGGGCGAGCTGTCATGGAGCAACGCGAGAGGGGCGGTGTCGAAGGAAGCCGTCGTCGGGTTGGGCAATGGTGTGGCGCTCGGGATCGTCGCCGCTCTTGTGGCCTGGATCACGAAGGGCGACCCGATGATTGGTCTCCTGCTGGGCATGGCGATGGTCTGCAACATGTTCATCGCCGCGACCGCAGGCACGCTCATCCCACTTGGTCTGAAGGCGCTGAAGGTGGATCCGGCTCTTGGATCGTCGGTCTTCATCACCACCTTCACCGACATCGTCGGCTTCGCGTCGTTCCTCGGACTGGCGACCGTGTTCCTGCGCTACCTGGTCAAGTAGATCAAGAATAAGGCTGGCGATGCCGCTTTATACCGCAGAGGCGTTGATCCTTCGGACCTACAAGCTGGCCGAAGCGGATCGGATTGTCGTGTTTCTCACTCGAGACCGAGGGAAGAAGCGCGGCGTAGCGCCGAATGCACGACGCTCCCTCAAACGGTTTGGCGCCGCACTCGAGCCGCTCACCGAAGTGCGCGTCGCGTACTTCGAGAAGGAGCGGCGTGAGCTGGTCGGACTGAACTACGCCGAGCCCGTCCGGTCGCCACTTGCCGCCTCGAACACCGAGGCGCTCAGCTACAGTCACTACTTCGCTGAGTTGATCGATGAATGGGCAGCCGAAGCGGACGCGGACGAACGGCTGTATCGGTTGGGAACGTCTGCGCTGGAGGCCCTCGTGGCCGGCGTAGCGGCGGATGCGCTGGCACGCTACTTCGAATGCTGGCTCCTCCGGCTCCAGGGCGTTTACCCTTCGAACCTGTCGATCTCTACCGACGCGGCGGCATTTCTGGAGGGCGCGAAGCGGGTTGGACCACGTGACGTGGAGTCGCTTGGGGCGACCCAGTCAACGCTCCACGAGATTGAGCAGGTTCATCGGAAGCTGATTGCCATGCACCTGGAAAAAGAGCCGCGATCGGTTCGTGTGATCAACGAACTCGGTCGCCACGCCCGAATCGCTCCGTGACCTTCCAAGACCTCATCCTCAAGTTGAGCGCCTACTGGGCGTCGAATGGATGTCTCCTGCAGCAGCCTCTGGACCTCGAGGTCGGCGCCGGAACGTCGCATCCTGAGACCTTGCTGCGCGTGCTTGGGCCGACCCCATGGAACGTGGCCTACGTTCAGCCCTCCCGCCGTCCCGACGACGGACGGTTTGGCCAGAACCCGAACCGCTTGTTCAAACACCACCAGTTCCAGGTGATCCTCAAGCCGTCGCCGGATGAGATCCAGCGGATCTATCTCGACAGCCTTGAAGCCTGCGGCATCAATCCCCGCCACCACGACATTCGATTCGAGGAGGACAACTGGGAGTCACCCACGCTCGGCGCCTGGGGAATCGGCTGGCAGGTCATGCTCGACGGGACCGAAATATCTCAGTTCACCTACTTTCAGCAGGTCGGCGGAATCGACCTTTCTCCGGTGAGCGGTGAGATTACGTACGGGCTCGAACGGATCGCCATGTTTCTGCAGAAAGTGGACAACGTGTTCGACCTGGACTGGGGTGGAGGGAAGAAGTACAGCGACGTCCGCCACCGCGAAGAAGTGGAGCAGTCCAAATACTCGTTCAACCGGGGGACCGGCATCGACGGCGAGACCTTTGCGGCGTTCCATCGCCACCAGTTCGATGAAAACTTCAAGTTCGCCACGCTGTTGCTGGACGGTGGCCTGACCCTGCCAGCGCTGGAGTACTGCTTGAAGTGCTCGCATCTGTTCAACCTGCTCGACTCGAGCGGCAGCGTCGGCGTCACCGAGCGCACGGCCTACATCCTTCGCGTCCGGCACCTGGCCGTGGCGATCTGCAGGGCGTACCTCGGCGAGCCCATTCCGGACAAACAGGAGATCAGAAGATCAGGGAGCGACGACGACCGACGACCGACCACCGACTAGCGACGACCGAGCCCTATGGACCGCGAGCTTCTGATCGAAATCGGCACCGAAGAAATTCCGGCCAGTTGGCTGCCTGGGATCACGCTGCAATTGGCCGACGTTCTCCGCGGCCGTCTGAAGGAGGTCAGGCTCTCGATCGACGAACCCATCGAGACTTACAGCACTCCGAGGCGGTTGACGGCTCGTGCGGGTAAGGTCGGAGAGCGTCAGACCGATCTCGAAGAGCTGGTCACGGGACCACCCGTCGCAGCCGCATACGGAGCGGACGGGCAGCTCACCCCTGCCGGCCTGGGCTTTGCCAGGAAGCAGGGCGTCGAGCCTGACGCTCTCGAACGCGTTGAGACGGCAAAGGGTGTCTATATCGGCGTTCGCAAGCATCAACGGGGGAAGGCGGCGGTTGATGTCATGCCGGACGTCATGGCTGGTCTGCTCCGAGGACTGTCGTTTCCCAAACAGATGCGGTGGGACGCACTGCTCCACGACGGGCGCGGCGAGCTGCCGTTCGGACGGCCGATTCGCTGGCTGCTGTTCCTGTACGGGGGACGTGTCGTGCCATTCGCAATCCACCGGTCGCCGGCGGCGAACAGCACCCTCGTGCAGTCCATTCACTCAGGAGCCATGACCTATGGGCACCGGTTCCTGACGACCAGCGGCCGGGCCGGCCGCTCGATCAAGGTCAAGCACTTCGACGACTATCGCAAACGCCTCGCCGAACACTTCGTCGTGCTCGAGCGCAGCGAACGCCACGATCGCATCGTCCGCGAGCTTGACGCCGAAGCGCATCGGCGCGGTGGGCGCATCGCCTCGGCCCTCGTTGGCCACGCGATCCTCGAGGAGGTCCCCGATCTCGTCGAGTATCCGTTCGTGCTCTCTGGTACGTTCGCCAATGAGTTTCTGTCGCTGCCCGACGAAGTGCTCGCTACGACGATGATTCATCATCAGCATTTTTTCCCCGTGAACGATCTGCAGGGGAAGCTGATGCCGGTCTTTCTGGCCGTGCTCAACATGGCGCCGGAGAGGGCCGATGTGATCGCGAGGAATCTCGAGCGTGTGCTCGTGGCTCGGCTTCGCGACGCGCGATTCTTCCTGGACGCCGATCGTGAACAGCCGCTCGACCACCACGTGCGCCGGCTCTCGACCGTGCTGTTCCATAAACACCTCGGCACCTATTTGGACAAGGCCGGACGAATCGAGACACTCGCGCGGCAGATCTGCTCTGAGGTTCTGCGCCACCCAGAACTGGACAACCAGGCGGCCGAAGCGGCCCGCCTCTGCAAAGCCGATCTGGCGACCGAAATGGTCCGCGAGCTGACCGAGCTGCAGGGGACCATCGGTGGCATTTACGCCCGCGAACAAGGCCAGCCCGAAGAGGTCTGGAAGGCGATCTACTTCCACTATTTGCCGGTCGGTGTAGAGGCGAGCGCCCCGCCTGCGAAAGAGCAACTGGGCTCAGCTGCGGTGACGTGGGCCGCGGTGTCGCTGGCCGACAAACTCGACACCGTGCTTGGAATGTTTGCCGCCGGAGAACGCCCGACCGGCTCACGCGATCCCTACGGTCTTCGGCGTGCGGCGCAGGGCATCGTTCGCATTCTGGTGGACTTGCCCGAGCTGACGGGGCTGGACCTTCGGCTGACACTCGGGCGCCTGATTGCGGCCGTCCGGCGCGTGACCCCATCGGCAACCGCCATCGACGACGCGCTGTGGTCGTTCCTGACCGATCGAGTGCGATTCGTCCTCGAACAACGTGGCTATGACGCCCGGAACGTGCGATCGGTGACGCACGGGGCCGCAGCCGACATCTCGCCGCTCGTGGCCAGGCGCAAGCTCGAGGCGCTTCCCGAGTTCACCGAGTCGCCGGACTTCAGACAGCTTGCGGTGCTCTTCAAGCGAGTGAAGAACATCGCGAAGAACCTGGATGAGCAGAAGCTGGCAGCCGAGCCGTCGATGGCGGCTGAGCTGCGCACGAGGCTGCGAGAACCGGCGGAGCTCGCCTTGCTCGACGAAGTCGATCGACTGCGGCCGGTGATCGAAGCGACGCTGGAGACAGGCCGCGGCTACCGCAATGCCTTTGCGGAGTGTGCGAAAGCTGGACCGACGGTTGCGCGGTTCTTCGATGACGTCCTCGTAATGGCTGAAGATGCCGCGATTCGCGAGGCACGGCTGCGGCTGTTGAAGGGGCTCGAACGGTTGATCCTTCAGCTGGCTGATGTGTCTGAAATCGTTCCAGAGGAGAAGTAGGAGTAGACGAATTCAATGACGACACGAAGAAAGAAGAACGAAGCAAGAAGCAAGAAAGCGCCTCGCAAATTCGTCTACTTTTTCGGCGATGGAAAGGCGGAAGGCAACCGGCACATGAAGGAGGTGCTCGGTGGGAAGGGCGC
>JBOGIV010000560.1:0-5443 GCA_050747925.1 Vicinamibacterales bacterium | reverse complement strand
GTGTAGTCGATCGTCTGAATCCTTCATCCTCGGGAGGGTCCCATGAATCGCTGGCTGCTCGCCGTCGTGCTCCTCACTCCGTTGGCCTTGGCGACCCGCTCCGCGCACGCCCAACTGCAATTGCCAGAGCGCCCCGTCGCACTTCCCAATCGAATCAGCTTCAACGTCGTCGAAGCCACGATCCCAGAGATGCAGTTGGCCATGGCCTCGGGCCGAGTCACGTCGAAGGACCTCGTCGCGGCCTACCTGGCGCGCATTGCGCAGTACGAGCCGCTCCTGAACGCCGTGATCTCCGTGAACCAGAACGCCTATAACGACGCGGACGATCTGGATCGCGAGCGCGCACTCGGGCGCCTGCGCGGACCACTGCACGGCATCCCGATCGCGGTCAAAGACATTCTCAACACGACGTTCATGCCGACCACGGGCGGCGCATTGGCGTTCGTGGGGCTGACGCCCCCGTACGACGCGCCGGCGGTGGTGAAGCTGCGCGAACGTGGCGCCGTGATCGTCGCGAAGACGGTGCTGACCGAGCTCGCCAACTGGGTGACCAACGGCATGCCGGGCAACTACAGCACCGTCGGTGGGTACGGCATGAATCCGTACGATCCGAGGCCCGATCCTCGGCCGGGCACCAACGATGGCCGGCCAGCCATGGGCACGGGTGGCTCGAGCTCAGGGATTGGCACCGCGGCCAACTTATGGGCGGCGAGCGTCGGCACCGAAACGTCGGGGTCCATTCTGAGTCCGTCAAACGCCAGCATGATCGTCGGCATCAAACCCACGGTCGGGTTGATCAGCCGCTGGGGCATCATGCCGATCACGGCCGATCAGGACACGGCGGGTCCCATGGCGCGAACCGTGATCGACGCGGCCATCCTGCTGGGCGGCATGGTCGGGGCCGATCCCAACGATTCCACCACGACGCGATGCTCACTGCCGCCGGGCAATGATTACACGCGCACGCTGCGGCTGGCGGCGCTTCGCGGCGCGCGCATTGGCATCCCGCGCGCGAATTACTACGCGCAAACGATCAATCCCGCGACGGGCAACCTGGTGGGCGGCCTCAACGCGGCGCAGACAGCAGTGATGAACGACGCGATCGCCGTGCTGCAGCGTGAGGGCGCCGTCATCGTCGACCCGGCGAACATTCCAAGCATCGTGGACGGGACGGTCGCCAACAATTTCCTGACGTGGGGCGTGTGCTCGGGGACCGGCAATGCGCGCGGCCTCGACGGCGCCTGCTCGATCGTCCTCAAATACGGTATGAAGCGCGACTTCAATATCTACTTGAGCTCGCTCGGTGCATTCGCGCCGGTCAAGACGCTGACGGAGCTGCGCGCGTTCAATCTGGCCAATCAGGCGCGCAACGCGATCAAGTACGGTCAGCAGAATCTGGACATCTCCGACGAAATGGACCTGGCGCGCGATCGCGCGCGCTGGGAGCAGGACCGCGCCAAGGACATCTTCCTCTCGGCGACTCATGGGATCGATGAAGCCCTGGCCCGGAACCAGTTGGACGCGCTGCTCTTCCCCGGCAGCAGCAGCGCCGGCATTGCCGCGAAGGCGGGCTATCCGACTGTAGCGGTCCCCTTCGGCTTCATTCCGAACGCGCCCACGCCGGCCTTCCCCGCCGGATTCGACGCGAAGGATCAGCCCTACGGCGTCGGCTTCACGGGCACGGCCTGCAGCGAACAGCGCTTGATCGAGCTCGCGTACGCGTTCGAGCAGGCCACGAAGCGTCGCATCCCCCCGGCCGGTGCGCCATAGGAGAAACAGGAGAGCTGAAACTTGAAAGTTGAAAGTTACAGAGTCGTCAACTTTCAAGTTTCAGTGTGTCATCGCATAGAGGAGGATATTGATGCCCATCGCGTAGCCGTCAACCGAGAAGCGCAGAAAGTACTCCGGATTGTCGGCTTCGCGCTCGTAGGAGTCTCCGAGATCCGTGTTGTGGGTGATAAAGACCATGATGCGGCCGTGGCGATCGACAATCGCTCGCGCGTGGGCTTCCGCGCTGTCCGCGCCACGCTCTGATGTGCCGCCGCCGCTACCCGCCCAGAAGTTCATCGACGCGATCTGCGGGACCTTGTTGACGATGAATTGGGAGTGGAAGACGGGGTGGTCGAGCGGCACATCTCGAATTGGATACTCGGCGCGCGGGAGGACTTTGCCGATTTGGTCCGCCCAAACGTCCCACGCGTATTCGCCCCAGAAATCGTCGGCCCACAGGAATCCGCCCTTGAGCAAATAGGCGCGCAGCGCCGCAGCTTCGGCGTCATCGAAGTACGCGGCGCCGACTTCCGTCATCATGATGAACGGACACTGGAACATCGCCTCGTCGGTGAGCCGCACGACCAGGTGGTTCGGATCGCGCGCCGCGTCAAAGCTCACGCGCGTGTGGGTGAGCTCGGAGAGTCGAATGGAGAGATTGATATCGGCCCGCGGATAATCGACGGCCCATCCGCCGCCGTCGCCGTAGCGATTGCCGCGAAACGCGACGCGGCAGAACTGAAACGCGCCGTCGAAGCTGCCGGGCCCGGCGATTTGCACGTAGCCGCGACCGATGCCGCCTCGGCCTTGACGCTGCTCGGCCCAGGTCGCCGCAGCGGCGAGCGTCAGAATACCCAGGACGGCGAGCAGACGCTTCACGGAGTCAGTTTACTGAAAACAGAAAGGGCCGGCGCATGTCGGTCCGGCCCTCCACTCCTGACTGGCAAAATACATCTCTAGCAGCTGTTACTCGACTGGCCAGTGAGGCGGGCGACTTCGCATTTCACGTAAGCGACTCGCTCACCCGAGAACTGCCTCATCAAGTTGCCGGCGTTGACGAATTGGCTGTCCGAGAACGGCTTCAACGTATCCTCACGGACCGCGCTATCGATCAGGTCCAGCTCACGGCGAATCTCGGTGTCGAGCGCATTGCGAGCGCCGGCCACGTCGGCAGCCTCATTGAGCGAGGCGAAGAACGTGTCTCGGAACTGCGCAATCTGCATCAGCTTGGTGACCAGCACGTTGGTCTCGAAGCGCCACGTCACGTCGAACCGCGGTCCCCAAAACGCGTTGCTGGCATCCCACGGGATGAATACGTGCTTCGCCTGATCCTCCAGCCGGTAGAGATAAAAGTTGTTCACCGCCCAATTGCCGGCGAAGCCGTCGTTCTCGGCCAGAAACGTCTGCACGGCGAGGTACCGCATGAACAGCGAGAGGTCCAGCCGGTCGGCGATGGCCGTAACCAAGCCTGAAGTGGGCGTCTCATTGGTCAGTCGGACGAGCGTTTCGATGGGACGGTACAGATCTTCATCAGTCCTGCTCTCGTGCGTTTTCGGACTGAATCTCTGCTTGTAGGCCTCGAGTCCCGATCCGAGATACGAGAAGCGCCACTCGTCGATCCAGTCGTACTCGTACAAGTGCCCGTCGTTCTGGATGTTCTCGTCGACAATCCCGAAAACCCGGGCCAGAAATTTCTTGTCGATCTCCTCGACGATCACGTAGAGACCCGCGTACTGGCCGTTCACGTACAAGCGAGCGTGGCTCGTGCGGGGTGCAGGAATCCCCATTCTCGCGTAGAGCCACATGGCGGTGGTCTCGTGGATGCCGGACGCGTCCTGCGTCTGGTTGCGAAGGACAAACGCCTTCAGGCCCAGGAAGAGCTGCGTCGTGGCGTAGCGATCGATGTCGACACGCAAGCCCGGTTTGACGCCACTGCGCGAACCCGCGCCGCGCGAGCGGATACCAATATTGCGCACGGTCTGGCCGTTCCACGTGACATCGGCCGGATAGTAATCGTTGATCTGAAAGTTCTGCTTGAGCTTCGCCCAGTCCGACGAGTGCAGATTGAGGTCGATCCGGTGAAGGACCGCCGGGTTGAACAGATCTGCCAAGCTCTGACCCTGGACTTTGGTCACCGCGAGGCCCCCGGCCATCGCGAGCGCCGCTACAAACACACGAGTCGACGTCATAGGCGTTCTTGTAGCTGTATTGATGCGGTCATTCAGCGCATTCTTGGGAAGACCAATGACACTCCCCCAAGATGGCGTACTGCGGAGATGTTATCGGCGGGTCGGTGGTTCGACCTGAGTCCAAGCGCCTGGTGATCTGGTGGATTTTCCGCCGTCAGAACGAAGCGGGCCGGCGCAACTTTTCAACTTTCCTCCGGCTCTAGCAACTACTCACCATGCCCCTCATCCGATCGACCTCGCACTTCACGAAGCTGATCCGGCCCGACGCGAACTGCTTCATCGCATTGCCCTCGCGGACGAACTCGTCGTCCGTGTAGGGCTTGAGCGTGTCCTCGCGGATCGCGGCGTCGATCAGGTCGAGCTCGCGGCGAATCTCCGTCTCGAGCGCCCCCACCGTGGATCCAGCCGGTATCTCTGCCGCCACGTCGGCGGCCTCGTTGAGGGTCGCGATGAAGGTGTCCCTGAACTGTGGGATCTCCAGGAGCTTGCGCGCGAGCACATTGGTATCGATACGCAACTCGACGGGAAGGTTGGGCGCCAGGAACGCTTCGCTCGCATCCCAGGCGATGAAGACATGTCTGACCTGGCCCTCCAACCGGTAGATGAAGAAGTTATTGACCCCCCAAAACCCGACCCAGCCGTCGTTTTCCGCGAGAAAGCTCTGGACCGCGAGATAGCGCACGAACTGCGTCAAGTCGAGCCGGTCGGAGACAGTCGGAATGAAGCTCGCCGGCGGCGTGTCGTTGAAGAGCCGCACGAGCTCCTCGATCGGACGATACAAGGCTTCGTCGGTGCCGTTCTCGTGCGTCTTGGCGGTGAAACGGAGCTTGTAGGGATCGAGGGCCGATCCGAGGTAGTTTCCGTGCCATTCGTCAACCCAGTTGTACTCGAACAAGTAGCCGTCGTTCTGGGTGTCCGCCTCGATGATCCCAAACAGCCGCGCGAGCAACTTCTTGTCGATCTCTTCCACGATCGTGTACAGGCCGGAGTACTCCCCATTCACGTAGAACCTCGCGTGCGCCGTCCGCGGCGCGTTTACCCCCATCCTCGCGTAGAACCACATCGCGGTGTTTTCGTGAATGGCCGAAGGGTCCTGCGTGTGGTTGCGAAGGACCAGATGCTTCTGCCCGAGATATTCCTGACCCACCGCGTACCGATCGAAGTCGATGCGAAGACCTGGCTTGATCCCGCTGCGCGAGCCCCTGCCTCGTGAGCGGATGCCGACGTTGCGCACCGTCTGGCCGTTCCAGGTGAGGTCGGCCGGATAGTAGTCATTGGTCTGGAAGTTCAACTTCAGCTTTGCCCAATCGGCCGAGTGCAGATTCAGGTCGACCCGATGAAGCACGGTGGGATCGAAGATGTCCGAGGTTTGACCCTGGATTCCCGTGACCGCGACGCCCACCGTTACCGCGAGAGCCGCCACAAACATGCGGATTGAAGCCATAGCGTTTCTATTGCAACACGGATGTATCATTGGCGCAAAC
>JBOGIV010000559.1:0-4402 GCA_050747925.1 Vicinamibacterales bacterium | reverse complement strand
GAGCTGACCTTCAGACACGGTGAGGTAGCCGACCTCCTTCATCGAGCGAATATAGTCGGGCGTCACCTTGTGGATTCTGAACTTCACGAGGTCATCGATGCTCAGCCCACCAAACCCCAACGCTTTCATCTGATCCATCTCTTCGGGTGTGACTTTGTGAATACGCATCTTCACCAAGTCTTCGGCGTAAAGCCCCTTGTATCCGCGGTCGGAGACGGCGCGGATGAATTCAGGCGTCACTTTGTGAATCCGGAACTTCACGAGATCGTCGATGGCCATGCTCACGAAGCCGGCGGCTTTCAGCTGATCCATCTCCTCCGGCGTCACCTTATGGATCCGCATCTTCACGAGATCCTCAGCCATCACGTTCTTGTATCCGCGGGCGGCCAGCGCGTTGATGAACTCGGGCGTCACTTTGTGAATCCTGAAGCGGACGAGATCGTCAACCGACAGGCCGCGGTAACCAGCGGCCTGCAGCGCGCGGATGTTGTCCGGCGACGCGCCGTGGATCGACATGCGCACCAGGTCTTCGACGGGCAGCCCCTTGTAGCCCACCGACGCCAGCCCCTGAATCACCTCGGGCGTGACCTTGTGGATGCGCATTCGTACGAGATCGTCGATCGGCACGGACGAGTAGCCGGCTTGCGACAACCCTCGCACGAAACTCTGCGTGACATCGTGCAAGGCGAGGCGAACGACGGTGTCGGTTGAAAGATTGCGATACCCAGCCGACTGCATCCCGGAGACATAAGCCGGATTCGTGGTGAACGTGTAGGTGCCAGATCCGCGGCCGTCATCGAAGGATCCCGAGAAACGGAACGTGCCCGCCTCGCGCGTCCACGAGAACTGGAGGTTGGTCGCCGTCGAGGAGAGGGCCGCGGGCGGCAAGCCCGTGAGCTCGCTCAGCCGGACCCCAAACCCCCAGCGGCTTTCTCCAGCATCGGTGCGAAGGTTCATCTGGACCCGCACCTCGCCATCGTCCGCACGCCAGGTATGGCGGGTATCGGCACTCCAGTCGCCTCGCGCCGAAGGGGCCGAGACGGCGGGCGGCTGTTGGCTCGCGACCCGCTCCGACGGAATCACGGCGAGAGCGCCTACCACGGCGACGGCAAGGAATCTGATCATGACCTTCTCTCTTTTCTTCTTTTCTTCTTTTCTTCCCACCCGGCCTACTCGGCACACCCGACCTGCCAGGCTCAATGCCCCTTAGATGACGGGGGTCGACGTCGGGTTGGAATGGAACCCGCGTGCTAAAATCCACGACTCATCGTTCGAGTGCTCGCCTCCAAGGAGTCTTCCAATGACGCGCCGGTCCCGGTCCCGCCATGCCATCCTCATCGCGGCGCTTGCGGTGGTCCCGCTTGACGGCGCCCAGTCTCCCGTCACACCGGCTGACGCCCCCGACTTCATGGGTGTGTGGACCATGTCGATGGAAGGCCCACAAGGCTCCTTCGAGCAGGAGCTCACGCTGAAAGACAAGGATGGCAAGGTCTTCGGCGAGATGGTCAACGCGATGATGCCGTTGCAGGAGATTTCCGACATCAGCAAATCGGGAGCCGACCTGGTCCTGAAGTATCAGGGCAACTTTCAAGGCAATCCCTTCGACGCGACGATCACGCTCTCGCCCAGCGGCTTCGAGAAGGTCAAGGTGGTGTTCGACGTCAACAACGGGATGTTTACGATGAACGGCAGCGCGACGAAAAAGAACTGAGTGGACAGACGATGACCTCCGATCCGCGATATCCGGTTGGCAAATTTACGGTTGATTACCAGCCGACGCCGGAGAAGCGGACGGTCTGGATTCAGCAGATTACGGACTTCCCCGGGCAGTTCCGGGCCGCGGTGAGTGCGCTTCCCGCCGGTGCCCTGGACAGACCCTATCGCGACGGCGGCTGGACAGGGCGCCAGGTCGTGCATCACGTGGCCGACAGCCACGTCAACGCCTACGTCCGATTCCGGCTAGCCCTCACTGAGGACGAACCGCGCATCAAGACTTACGAAGAGTCGCGTTGGGCCGAGCTCATCGATGCCAGGACGGCGGATCCGTCACTCTCCCTCGTCCTCCTCGACGCGCTTCACCATCGCTGGCAGCTGCTCCTCCGTTCGCTCGAGCCGCCCGACTTCGCCCGCACGGCCACGCACCCGGAGTCAGGGCTGATCAACGTCGACTACTTGCTGCAGATGTACTCGTGGCATGGACGGCATCACACAGGTCACCTGCATCTTTTGATGTCGTGAGCTTGTGATCTTGCGATCGATCCGTTGATCTTGTGAGCGGCTGATCTCGTGAACTGCGATCTCTCGATCTAGCGATCTTGGCCACAGAGACGAACGACATCGGCGGCCGTGGCCGGCCCGCATGCGCGCGGCGCGAACGAAATCAACAGATCAACAGATCGAAGACCGAGACATCACCAGATCACTAGATCAACCGATCGATCACCAGATCGCCACATCACAAGATCACAGGATTCCGCTACGTCCGTCGCATTCTGTTCACTGCCTTCACCATTAGGAAGACCACCCACGCGAGAATCAGGAACTGCAAGACCTCGGTGGCAAAAGCGCCGTAGCCAAACGTGACGGCGCCGGCGGCCTTGGCGTCGGCGAGTGAGGCGTATGGGCTGGCGGCCTTCGCGCCTTCCTTCAACGTGACGAAGAGATTGGTAAAGTCGGCGCCTCCGATCGCCAGGCCGGCGACGGGCATGACGATGTCGTTGACCAGCGAGTCGACGATCCTCTGAAACGCCGCGCCGATGATCACCCCGACGGCCAGATCCATTACGTTGCCTTTGGCGATGAACTCTTTGAATTCGTTGAGCATTGGATCCTCCTGTGCAAAAAACACGTCAACGGACAGGCCACAGAGACACCAAGACACAGAGCAGCTTCTTCAAAAGCGCCAGAAAGCCGATTTGTGATCCGTGATGCCGCCGCTGCATAGGCGAGATTGAAACGACGGAAGCGGGGTCTGCATTTTGAAGATTGCTTTCTCTGTGTCTCTGTGTCTCTGTGGCCTGTACGTCTCGGATTACGACCACGCGCGGAAGGTGCCATGCCGCGCGTCGAGAATCTCGCCGATCGTGATGGCCGCGTGGATCACACCAACGTGTGTGTAAGCCTGCGGGAAATTCCCGAGCAAGCGTCCCGTCTTCGGCTCGATATCCTCGGAAAAGAGCCCAAGCGGGTTGGCGAACGTCTGCAGGCGGTTGAAGAGCGCCACCGCGGCGTCCACTTCGCCCATCATCGCGAGCGCTTCGACCCACCAGAACGAGCAGATGGAAAACGCGCTCGTCGTCTCGCCGAAGTCGTCAGGGTGGCGATATCGAAGCATCAACCCGTCCTCAGCCAGCAGTCGCTCATAGGCGCGAACCGTCGATCGGAACCGCGGATCCGTGGCGTCGACGATGCCGATCGTCGGGAGCAACAGGTTCGACGCGTCGGGAAACTCGCCGCCGAGCGTGTGCGTAAAGAAGCCCAGCTCTTCGTTGTACGCGTGCTGAAGCACGCGAACGCGCTCGGTGTCGGCCCACGCATTCCATTCACTCGCCCGCTCGTGCATGCCGAGCGAACCGGCGAGCTGCGCGCCTCGATGCGCCGCCACCCAACACATGGCTTTGGAAAACGTGTAGTGCCGCGGGTTGGTCCGGTACTCCCACAGCCCCGTGTCAGGCTCTTGCGATCGCGCGATCGCCTCGGCGACCAGCCGCTCGAGGAGCGGCCCGACCGTCCGATCCTCATTCACGATTCGCGGGTCGCTGAGCATGGTCTCGAGGCAGAGCACCATCTCGCCCGGCAGATCGTGCTGGGTTTGAAGATACGCGGCGTTGCCGATCCTGACCGGGCCCACTTCGTCGTAGCCGCGCAGGTGCGGCAGGATCGCTTCGTCCAGTTGCCGTTCGCCGCCGACGCCGTAGACGGGCTGAAGCGGACCCGCGTCAGCCATGTCGCGAAGGAACCGGACGAACGCCTCGCCCTCGGACAGTTGGCTCAGCCGCCGGAGCGCTTCGACGACGAAGGCGGCGTCGCGCAGCCAGCAATAGCGGTAGTCCCATGTTCTGGTCGAGCCGAGCGCCTCGGGCAGGCTGGTGGTGGCGGCGGCGATGATGGCGCCGCTGTCGGAGAAGGCGTGCAGCTTCAGACACAGTGCGGAGCGCAATACCGCATCGGGCGCAAACGAGGGAAGCGCCGTTGTCTGCGCCCACGCTCGCCAGCCGCGCACCGTGCGCTGGAGCGCCAATTCGGTCGCGGGCGCGGAGTCCACACTCGGTGGACGCCCGCACGACAGCGCGAAGTAGATCGGCTGGTCGATTCGAAACGGCGATCCGTATTCCACGTACTGCAGCGGCAGGTTGGACCCGAGAAACAGGCGGGTGGGCCCGCCCACGACCTCGAGCGACGA
>JBOGIV010000558.1:0-7997 GCA_050747925.1 Vicinamibacterales bacterium | reverse complement strand
GTCGTCGGACGGTAGGATTGTTTCCGTAACGGCGTCCACGGTCGCGTACTGCGCGGGAGTGAGGAACGCGAGCCGCGGAGGCGCGTTGGTGGACTGGATCGCGGCGAAGGTTGCCGCCGCCGAGTCGGAGAGATAGGGCCACGCGCCGGCTGACCCGAGACTGGCGGCTAACGCTTTCAGCACGTCGCGGCGTCGAATAGTCATCAGCGACCTCGCTTTGTAAGCCGGTGCTTGTCGAGAAATGCCACGAGATGCTCGGCCGACGGCCTGACGCTGGTCGCGTGATTGGCGCCAGGGATCAGGACCACCTCCATCTTCGGCACCACGCTCGCCATTCGCTTGACCGCGATGACGTTGGAGCCGTCGTGCTCGCCGACGATGGCCAGGACGGGCACTGTCGTCGCTCGCAGCTTGTCAGCGGGAATGTCGAAGAGCGACGTCATGCCCCTCGCGACCGCCGCTAACGCTTGCGGATCATTGCGCGCAAACATCGACGCGTTCAAGGCCGCAACCTCGGCCTCAGTGGGAGTCTGTCCAGCGTTCACACCTCGAATCAGCGCGCTGGCGTCTCGCTTGGCGAAACCGTCGGCAAGCTCCTGCATCTGCGATCTGAAGACTTTCAGATCCTCACCTTCCCATCCGGCGCCTAACAGCGTCACGGTGAGAAGGCGGTCCGGCTGTCTCACGAGGAGTTGGCTGGCGATCGCTCCTCCCATCGAGTACCCGAAGAGATGAGCGCGCTCAATCTTCAAGTGGTCCATGAGCCGGATCACATCTCGGACCATCTCCATCCCATACTGACTGTCGCCGGGCGGCTTGCCACTCTGCCCGTGACCTCGGCAGTCCATCGCGATCGCGCGATAGCCGGCTTTCTCGAGCCTGTCCATCAGACCCGGGGCTTCAATGTGTCGAGCGTAGGAACCCGTGAATCCGTGGATGAGCACAACGGGCTCGCCGCTTCCCTTCTCGGCGTATTGAATCTGGACGCCGTTGGAGTCGAAGGACTTGCCGCTGTTCTGCTGGGCCCAGCTAGCCGGCGGGGCAACGAGGACTGACGCGATCAGCAGGGCGATGATTCTCGGGGTCATACCCGCAGTTTAGCGCGCGGGATTACAACTTGCGCGCCTCGAGGATCGTGATCTCGGCGATGAGCAGCGCGGCTGCGGGGATCACGTCAGGCACTCCCTGCTCACCATAAGCGAGGTGCGGCGCAATCTCCAGCCGGCGCGTGCCGCCGACGCGCATGCCGTCGACGCCGTAGAAGAGCCCGCTGACCAGCGACCGCCGATCGATTCGCACTTCAGTGAGGAGCGTCTCGCCGTTGTCCTCGAGTCGCGCGATTCCAACCGGTCCCCATGCCATCGGCCAGCGAACCGGCTCTCCCCGGTTCAGCCACAGACGAAGCCGAATCCGGTAATTGCGCTGGCGGCGGACCGGTTCGCCATCACCCGGCATGTCGGCCAGCAGCGTGAGACCGGATCGGAGGCGCCGGCGAGGCGGCCGCCCCTTGCGCTCGAGGAGCGCGGCGATGTCCGCCAACCCTGCCGACCGCGCCATCTCGAGCGGCGTTTCACACTCGTCGATCCGCGTCCGCAGCTCGGGATCGGCGCCGCCGTCGAGCAGAATCTGGACCGCGAGCATCTGGCGTTCGGCGACCGCCATGTGGAGCGGCGTGTAGTCATTGATCCCGCGTTGATTGGGGTCCGCGCCAAACGACAGCAGCAGCCGAAGGATATCGTCCACGTCCGTCCGCTTCGTTGCACCGGGAACATCGCGCGTGCAACTCAGGGCCGCGATCAACGGCGGGAACCCATCGTCTACGGGAAGATTCGGGTCAGCACCGATCTCCAGCAGTGTCCGGATGAAGGCAAGCGGGCTGTGATACATCGCGTAGACGAGGCAGGATCCGATCCCATCGGGCATGCGACCGTTCGGGACCACGGTTGAATCCTCGACGGCTGCGCGTAACGCCTCGAGATCGCCCTTGTGAAAGGCGTCGCCGATCCGTTGGAATTTCTTCGCCTCCGCGCACCGTTCTTCTTCAGTCGCCATCGCGTTGGTCGCCAACCAGCTCTTACTTACCCGCCCGACCTGCCCTGCCTGCCCTACCTGCCCTACCCGCCCTATTCGAATCCCGGCGCGAGCAGTCCTGTCAGGCGGCTTGGGTTCCTGACATCCTGGCCCGCCATCCATTCCTCCGATCCGGACACCAAGTCTCGGCCTCGGTCGCCTTGGATAAGAGCCCCGAGCCGCCGCCGCGTGACGGCAGCGTACAACGGCATGTCCGCACGATCGAAGCCGGTGGCCGCGCGCTCGAGCTCCTCCACCGCAAGGTCTCGGCGACCCTCACAGCCCGCCACTGCCGCATTCAGCAGCCACGAAAGCGGATCGGACCGCCCTGCCCGCTCCCGTGCGATGCGCCGGGCATCGCCGCGCGCCAACGACAAGAACTTGCGGGTGTCGCCGCCGCGACTCGCCATAAGCAGTGCCGAGCGCGCACGGAGATACAACGCGTCGATGCGCAGGAATTGCGTGCGCAACAGGAACGTCCGCTCCATCGCCGCCCAGTTCCGATCGATCAGGCGCCACGCGGCGTTGGCGTCTCCACGATAGAGCGCGGTCTGAATGCGAGCCAGCGCGTGATTGTAGTGCTGCCGGTGAAACCCTTCGTGCGACCACCGTTTCATGGCGTCGTCGGCGTGTCGTTCGCCCTCATCGGGATCGTCGGCGACGAGCCAGACCAGATTCATCCGCGTCCGAAGCTCGGTTTCGAAGTACAGGTTGCCGCGCTCCTGCGCGTCGCTCAGCAGGACTGGAAGGCGTCCGGCAACCTCGCGCAGCTCGCCGCGAAACAGCAGGGATCCGAGATAGAAGTTCTGCGCGAAGGTCATCTCCCACGTCGCACCGACACACTGGTCCCTCAAGATCACGATCGCCCGGGCGCACAGCTCGGCAGCTGCTCTCCACTCCCCGACGAGGAATGCACGGAGCCCGGCCGTCGCCGTGGACAGAGCGATCGTGTGCGGATCGCCGACTTTCTCGGCCATGGTCCTGGCCCGTTCGACAAATGGCACGGAGCGCTGCTGACCGGAGCTGTCGCTCGACACTCGGAACGCGGCCTCGGAGGCCAGCGCTCGCGCCAGACGGGACGGCTCCCCCGCATCGAGGGCCAGCAGCAGGTGGCGAGTCTGGAAATCGGCCGCGCGAATGATGTCCACCATCGCGAGCCCGCTCACAACCGACCAGCACGTGTCGATGCGCAGCAGATCTTCCGCAGACACCCGGTCCGCCGGTCTCTCCACGAAATCCAACCCTCGCCAACGAAGGTGCGCGCGTCTGAACACCAGCGACGCGAGCGCGGTTCGGGGTCCTGAAGCCAGGCGCATGCTGACGGCGGCGAGCACCGTGCGAACCACTTCGAGGCCACGGTCGATGTGCCCACCGATCAGGAACTGGTTGGCGGCGCGCTGCTGCAATCCAATCCGCTCGGCCGGGCCTGCGCCTGTGGCGGCCTCCACATACAGTTCGGCCGCCTCCGCTGGACGTCCGGCATTGGCCAGCGCCGTCGCCAACCCTTTCTTCCACTCGAGCATGGCGAGGCTTTCTGTCGTGAGCTCGAGCGCGCGACGGTAGAAGAAGGCGGCACGATCGAACGCCAGGGCGGCACTGGCCTTTTGCGCCGCGAGCGCCGCATACGTCGAAGCCTGCACGCGGTCGTCGGCGCCAACGTAATGCTCAAAAATCGCCTCGGCATCGTCGGCGCGCCGCGCCGCCAGTGTCCGAGCCATCGCACGATGAATGCGATGAAGATCCCCGGCGGGTATCTGCGTCGCCACGGTCTGGCGAATCCGATCGTGGTACACGACGACCCGCTCCGCCGAGCCGCTACTGCGGACCAGTCGCGCCGATCGGAGGGACGCGACCAGTGGGCGCTCGTCGCCGCTAAGGCCGCACGCCTCGTGAACGAGTTGCGGCGCCATCGGCCGTCCGCAGACAGCCAAGGTGTCGAGAAACAGTCGGGCCGCGTCAGGCAAGGCCCGAAGCCGCGTCCCGAGCATGTCGGCAAACGTGGCCAGCTGATCGGGGACCGTCCCCATCTCTCCGCTCGCGATGTGTCGCGCGAGTTGCTCCAGGAAGAACGGGATCCCTGCCGCTTCGCGCGCAAGCCGCTGCCAGTCGGCCACGCCTGTCAGCACGTCCGACGGAATCAGCGACATGATCAGCTCGCGTGCCTCGTCGTCTTTCATCGGGCCCATCGACAGTGTCGCCGACGAGGCCGATTCGCCGCGAGCCAGCAGCGCCTGAAGAAACGGCTTCGACGAGGTTTCCTCACTTCGAAAACACAGAATCGTCAAGAACGCGGGAGCACCAGGAGGCCGGAGCAATTCCTCGAGTAAGATCGCGCTGTCTTGATCCGCCCAATGCAGATCGTCGATGTAGAAGACGACGGGGTGCCGCTCGGCGATGGCCCCCAGCAACTCTCGGAGTGCCGCAAACGCGCGTTGGCGCAGCACGAACGCATCAGGGGTCAGTTGTTCTTGGCCTGGAGTGGCGGCAATCGCCCCGACCTGCAACAGCACCGGGAACAGTCGGGCCAGCGCGCGTATGTTCTGCGGCAGCAGCGCGTCGGCCTCCGGCTGTGTGAGCGCGGCCAGATGCTGACTCAGACTGTCGACGATGCCATCGACGGCGTTGTAGGGGACCGACTCCTGCTCGTAGCAGCGCGCTCGCAGGACCACGACCTCGTCAGACGTCGGCAGCCGGTCGAGAAAGCGGCGGATGAGGGCGCTCTTGCCAATGCCCGAGGGGCCGTGAACGTAGACCGACGCCTGGCGACCCTGTCGTGTTTCGAGGAATGCGCGGTTCAGTACGGCCAGGGCGTGCTTGCGGCCGACGAATCGGGGCTCACCGATCGTCTCGGCCACTTCCCGGCCGTGCACATACGGTGCAGAACCTTGAGCTAGCTTTCGAAGCGCATCCCGGCCGAACAGGCGCCGATTCGGATTGCGCGAAATCAGATTCATGCAGATGGCGCTGAGATCGTCGGGCACACCCGTCGCGACCTGCGATGGTGGCGGCGGGTCTTCTTCACGCTTCCGTCGCAGCTGGTTGTCGAAACGACCCTCGAAGGGCACGCGCCCTGTCAGTGCCTGATACAACGTGATCCCAACGCTGTACCAATCGCTGGCCTCCGTAGCGCGCTCGCCGGAAATGTCTTCGGGTGCGATGTACGCTGGTGTGCCCGCCAATGGCTCGCCGCCGCCGCCCTGTTCCGGCACGACGTCGGCGATCAAGCCAAAGTCGAGAATGACGACGCGGCCTTCGGGCGTGACCAGCACGTTGGACGGCTTGATATCCCGGTGAAGCTTTCCGTTTCGGTGTAGCTCCCAAAGTCCATCCGCCAGTTGTTGAAATACCGACCTCACTGAGTCGAACGGGACTGCCCTCTCACCCGTTGACGTCCCCCGCACGTAGTCCACGAGGTTGATGCCGTTGACGAGCTCCATCGTGAAGAAGCCCTGCGACTCCTCGACGACCAGTTCGTGCAGTGAGACCAGATTGGGATGCGCGATGCCAGAGAGGCCGCGAAACTCGCGCTTGAGGTGATAGAGATCGGCGGGGCTCGTGCGTTGCAGGGTCTTCAGCGCGACGAACTGATCGCGTGCGCGATCGCGCACTTCGTAGACCACGCCCATGCCACCCGCGCCCAGAGTTCCCACAACCGCGTAGCGATCGGTTCCGTGAAATTCATTTCTGGTCGGGAGCGCGTCGGGTAGTCCTCGAGCCGCCGCCGTGTCGCTCTCGACCGACAGAAAAAGCGCGGCCGCCGGCACCTCCAGAAATTTGCCCGCCGCCTCGTGGGCCGAGAGCAGTTGCTGCACCTCTTGCCTGAGCCGGTCGTCACCGAGGCTGGCTGCAGCGAGAAACGCCGCGCGCTCTGCCACTGGGCGCGCGAACGCCGCTTTGAAGACGTCGTAGGCACGGCGCCGATGCTCCGGATCCGGTAGAGGAGGCTCAGCCACAGGCTACAAGTGATTATGGCTGGCGTGTCCGGCGGTGCTTCATCGGAATCGGGGAAAGCGAAGGGGTCGCCAGAGTCAGCTGCGACCGACACTATCGTCGGCCGGCAAACGCGATCTTGGTAATCACTGTCGAATCGGCGCACGCACGCCACGACCCGGCCGCGCGCTGGTCACGCGCCCGCCGTCGACCACGACCTGGCCACCGACCACGACAAACGGGATACCAGCCGATGGGATCGATGCATCTTCGTAGGTGGACTTGTCGATCACCGTCGCCGGATCGAAGATCGCGAGGTCGGCGTCGGCGCCAACCTTGATGCGACCCTTGGCGGCCATCGCCGGCGTGTGTCGCTCGAGCCGTCGGGCCGGCGCCAAGGTCATGCGCTCGAGCGCCTCCATCAGGCTGAACGCGCGCTCGTCGCGCACGTACTTGCCGAGCACTTTCGCGTACGAGCCCGACGTGCGCGGATGTCCGCGGCCGTTCTCGATGAACCCGTCACTGGCGATCATCGCCAATGGACTCGAGACAGCCGCCCGCGTCTGCGCCTCGGAACGACCGTAAATGATCACTGTGCCTCCGGCGGCGCGGGCCTTGCCGAAGGTGGCGCGCGTGAGACGCGCACCGGTCGACACGAGTTGGTGCTGGCCGAACCGCTCCTCCGGCCACTTCCGCCAGTCGTCGAAGAGCGCGGATTGGATTTCGGTCATGCCGGCGCCATACGGGTAGGCCTCGGTCGTCACATCCTGTCCCGCGTCACGCGCCGCCTGAATCGTGGCGAGGAACTGATCGATCTCGTCGCCGCCCGACGAGTTCACGTGGACGATGTGAAGGGCCGCGCCGGCCGCCTTCGCGGCGGCGATCGTTTCCTTCAAACCGCTGACGCCGCCACGCATGTGGATGTGCGCCGAGGCTCCGCCAGCCGCCGCGACGCGAAACATCCGCTCGATCTCGGCCATCGGTGCCCCGGGCGTGTAGGCACTGCCGAAGCCGACGGCGACCGCGCCCTGCGCAAGTCCGTCGCGGACGATGCGCTCCATGGCGACGATCTGTTCTTCGTTGGCGCGACCGCTGCCGCCGATGCCGGCGGGCAGCAGCCCCTTGCCAGGATCGCCCAATACTTTCATGCGCGCGGGAATGTGCCCCACCGACACGCCGTGGTTCACGATCTGGCCCGCTTGACGCGCTGCATACCACGCGTTCACATCGGCGGTCCCGACCTCGAGCTCGAACGCAGAGGTGACGCCGTCGCGGACCATCATCGCGTACGACTCCTCCTGCTGGCCGTGTTCGTGGAGGTCGATGAAGCCGGGGGCGACGACGTGGTTTGTCGCGTCGATCACGCGAGTGCCCTGGAGCGGCGTCTCGGAAATCGTCTCGATGCGGCCGGCGCGAATGCCAACGTGTCGCACCGCGTCGAGCTTCGACTCGGGATCCATCACGCGGCCGTTCGCGATGACGAGATCGAAAGTGGGAGCCTGCAGAGTTCGTGTCGAGCACGCGGCCAACACGATGGCGCCACCGAGGGCAATGGCTGCGGCGACATGACTGGTCAGTCGAATGTTCATGGCACGGCGACTATCTCAATGGCGCTTCGTCGGCGTGTCTTTCAGTCCCGCCTGCTGCTGAACGTAACGGGCGATCTGCTCGCCGGTGGCGAACCAGACTCCTGGTTTCCCCTTGATGTATTCGACCAGCCGGTCGAGGTAGATGATGCGCGAGCGCATGCCGACGATGTGTGGGTGCAGAGTCAGGACGAACAATGTCCCCTCCCGGAAGGCGACGTCGAAATCATCCTGGAATGTCTCGAAGATCAACTCGGGCGACGGCAGCAGTCCTGGTCCTGTGCGGGCTGAGGTCAGAAAGCGCTGGTCGTTGCGGTACACATTGTTGGGCAACTGCAGGTGGCCGCTCGGCTGTCCCTCGAGCTGCACCTCGTTCGGTTCGTCCCTCGCCTGCAGTGAGCTGTCGTAGAG
>JBOGIV010000557.1:0-17371 GCA_050747925.1 Vicinamibacterales bacterium | reverse complement strand
TTCATGCAGTTGAGTCAAGTTTTCTCGCCCGGCCGGAGGCCGGGCAAAACCAACACTGCCCTAGCGAGGCGGAGCCATACCGCACATGCTTGGGGGTCTGAGGCGGAGCCTCGCTAGGAGTCTGTCTGCGTAACAGGAGTAATCACAGGGAGGTCATGGAAATCAGGGAGTCAATCCCTGTCAGATCCAATTCTGTCTAGAACCGTCAGCGTCGAGACCTCCACCATCCGTATTTCAGGAGGAGAACACCCGCTAGACCTGCGACAAGTGCAATAGACCAATGGCGTCGAAACGCGAAGCCGAACACAGCGGCGTGTGCGACGAGCAGCACCAGAACAGCGAGCAGTGCTGGCCATATGTGCCCGTGAGGTTTATGACCCTTCACGGGTCAGACCGCCGGTCGGCCAGCACGAATTGAAGACTGCTGATACCTACAGGCCCGCTCTCGACACACCGGAATCCCGTTTCGTCGAGTAGCGCGATGATCTCTCGTGGATCGACGTGACCATGGCGGTGAAAGTGGGCGAGCAACCCTGATTTGGATTGAGCCTGTGCGAAGTCGACCACGAGCACGCGGCCCTGTGGTTTCAGCACGCGGCGAATCTCGCGCGCGCATTGCTGGCGTACTGTGCGCGGCAGGTGGTGCAGCATCAACGTGCTCAACACCACATCGAACTGCGCGTCGGGAAACGGCAAGGCTTCGGCGACCGCGGTCTTGAACGAAACGTCGATTCCGGCCCTGGTGGCCTTCGATGTTGCGCGCGCGATCATCGCAGGGGACGCGTCGATGCCAAAGACGGAGCCGTCTGCGCCAACCTGGCGTTTCGCGGCAATCGCCAAACTTCCGGTTCCGCACCCTACGTCGAGGATGGATTCGCCAAGTGCGAGACGCGCGAGGCTCACCAGGCGCTTGCGGAAGGCCCGATGTCTCCCATGCGTCAGGAGCCACACGAGCAGGTCGTACCGAGCGGCCCAATGCAGAACGCGGCCAGTTGTGGTCGGGGCGGTCGTCGGTGATGCGATCATCGCTCACGTGAGCGTAGACTTGGACCGAACGGCTGTGAAGAACCCCCAAGCGCGACAAGTTCGGAACCGGACATCTGGTGACAATCGTTCGGAAGCGCCCGATCGGCGAGTGCGCCGGACGAAAGCCTCGCTGCACGACGCACTCATCGGACTCGCCCGCGACAAATCATATTGCTCGATCGCGGTGAAGGAGATCCTCGACCGAGCGAACGTGGGTAAGTCGACGTTCTACATGCATTTTCGCGACAAGGATCATCTGCTCGAGAGCGGCATTCACGAGATCCTGCAGTCCTTTCGCGACCAGCCTCGCTCGGGCAGTGCTCTCGAGCGTGTTCTCTCTTTCAGCCTGCCGCTTCTGAAGCACATCGACGGGCATCGTCGTATCGCAGGTCCGAAGATGGACCGTGACGGGCGGGTCATGATGCATCAGCACATGCAGCATGTGCTCACGGACCTGATCGTTGATGAACTTGCCCGTGTGACCGCAAGCAGGCCGAAGGCGCAGATTCCGACCAAGCTCGTCGCACGCCACGTCGCATCGACGTTCGTTCTCGTATTGAACTGGTGGGTCGAGAGCGATTCGCCACTTTCGCCGGCGGACGTTGACGCGCATTTCCGTGTTCTGGTTGCATCGAGTCTCAGGGAGCTCGTTAGTCACGCCGGCTGATGCGGACGAAGTAGCACGCGGGGCGCGGCGCAGCTGGTGCGGAAATCCAAACCAGTCAACGTGACGAACGTCGATCCTCCAGGACCAGCGCAGGCGGCGCGACAAGGCCAGGGCGAGCAGGAGGGTGAGCGTCCGCATTTTCGAAGCCTCCTCTTGCCGGTCGCTGGTCTCCGACAGGAAATGCGATGAATCCGTCTGTTTAGACGCGGCGCCGATGGGCGGGTCAGGTGCTTCATAGAATCCCGAGAGGAGACGAACGTGGGCAAGCTCATCGTCGCGTTGGTAAGCCTGGCCCTCATGGCGCAAACATCCATCTCGTGGCGATCGGCGCCAACGCTGGAGCGAATGCTCCCGTCATCGACCAACTGCTGGGAGCCGGCCATTGCGGTTGGGCCGCGAGAGCAGGTGTACATCGTGGCCGGGCAGCGCAGCGCGCCGCTCGGGTCGAAAGAATTCGATCAAAGGCAGGTGCTCTGGCGATCGCTCGACGGCGGCGCCACATTCGAGGGCCCATGGCCACTCAGCGCCGAGGGGCACCGACAGGGCGACCAACGCATCGCTGTCGATCGCGACGGCACGATCTACGCGGCCTACATGGAGACCGAGAATCTGAACCTCGGCGCGCCGATCCGACTCCGCCTTGCTCGGTCGCGTGATGAGGGTCGAACGTTCATTGCCGAAACGATTCCGGTGACGCGGGTCATCGATAAGCCCGAACTGGCGGTATCTCCCGACGGTAAGCGCATCGCCGTCGTCTACGAGTCGAGCCCGGGTCCGACCCTCGTCACCACCGCCGATGGCGGCAGAACCTGGAACGAGGCGCGCGTGGTGGAACTGAGCAATGGGCGCCACTTCTGGCCCGAAGCACTCACGTTCGCTCCCGACGGTGCGCTGTGGTTCGCGGTCCCGTCGATGTCGGACCATGACATTGCCAAGCGGATACAAACGGACGTTCAACTTCATGTTTATCGATCGACAGACGATGGCCGCAGTTGGCAGGATTGGGCATGAGTTCATCGCCGCGCTTCCTGAAAGGATGCGCGCACGATCCCGAGTGCCGGGTGAAGGTACCCGGCATCAGCGTCGCAATCGACGGCGACGGCCAGGCGTATGCCGCCTACACGGAGGGAAGTGGGCCTGGGCAGCCGTATGCGCTGCTGCTGAAATCGAGCAGCGATTCTGGCCGCACGTGGTCGACCGGCCACCCGGTGAGCGCCGCGCCGCGGCCGCAATCGAACGACCGTGCGGATCACGACGACTCGCTCGTCGCCGCGCAGGGGAATGGTCGTGTCTGCGTGGTGTGGGTTGACGATCGCCGCGGCGCTCTCGACACGTTGGCCCGGTGTTCTACTGATGGCGGGCGGACCTGGGGCGACGACGTCTGGTTGTCGAATCGCAGCGACGGTGCGCCTTACAAATCTGCAGAGGGGTTCCCGGCGATCTACGGCCACTATGGCGGCGCAGCCATCTCATCGAGCGGCCGTCTGTTCGCCGTGTGGGCGGCGGGCGAACGCGAGTACCGCACTGGAAGCGTGTGGTTCAACAGCCTGCCGCTGACACCTTCCTATTGACCTTAGATACGAGCGCGACGCCAACCCCATTATCCCTTCACAAAAACGCGCGCAATAGCTGCGAACGCGAACCGGCCTGCACGATTCGATCAGAATGTATTGTGCCGCCTCGCTCGTTCCCCCGCCTGGTGCCGGACTTTCGTGGCCTTCCGCGTCCGTTCTGGGTGTTGTTCGCCGGCACGCTCGTCAATCGTGTCGGCGGTTTCGTCCTCATTTTTCTCGCGATCTATCTAACAGAAGTGCAGAGCCTGACGCCGACCCAGGCCGGCGCGGTCCTCTCCGCCTACGGACTCGGCGCGATTGCCGGCGGTCCGATCGGAGGCGCGTTATCAGACCGCATCGGCCGGCGGCCGACTCTGGTGGTGTCGTTGATCGCCGGCGGCGTGAGCATGCTCGTACTGGGTCTGGTGGCGCGAACGGTGACCATGACACTCGCGGCCGTGGCCACCGGGCTGCTCTACGAGATGTATCGACCGGTCGTTGCCGCGACGGTCGCCGATGTCGTGCGGCCCGACGATCGCCCGCGGGCCTTCGGGTTGATCCACTGGGCGGTGAATCTGGGCGCGTCGGTCGCCCCGTTGCTCGGTGGTGTGATTGCCGCAAGCAGCTATCGCGCGCTCTTCGCGGCCGACGCCGCCACCACCGTGCTGTTCGGCATCATTCTCTGGGTGGCCCTGCCCGAGACGCGGCCCGGGCATCTTCCGCAAGCCATGACCGTCCGCGGCGCGGCACGCGCGATGCTCCGCGACCACGTCTTTGTCGCGGTGTGCCTGCTCACACTCGTGTTCTCGGTCGTGTTCTTTCAATCGTTCGTCGGCCTGCCAATCGACGTGCGTGCACACGGCATTTCTGCCACCGGGTTCGCCGGCTTGATCGCGCTCAACGCTGCGATGATCGTCCTGCTGCAACCCTTTGCCAGCGAGCTGATTCGCGATCACTCACGCGCCTCTGTGCTTGCCGTCGCCTCGGTGCTGCTCGCTGTGGGATTTGGGATGAACGCGTGGATCGGATCGCTCTCCGCGTACGCCGTGTCGGTTGCGGTCTGGACGCTGGGTGAGATCCTGTTCTCACCGGCCTCAATGGCCCTCGTCGCGGATTTGGCACCGACCGATCTGCGCGGCCGATATCAGGGGGCATTCGCGGTGGCGTTCACTGGCGCCTTCGCGACGGCACCGCTCGTCGGCGGCTACACCCTCGCACACGCTGGTGCGTACTGGCTCTGGATCGGTTGCCTGGTAGCCGGGTTGACGGTCGCGGTCGGGTTCCTGATGGTGAGACGTATCACGCCGAGTGTGCCGCACCACATGGCAAGGACGATGTGATCCTCGGGCAACTCGTTCCTGTTCTTTGCCGCGGGCAGCGTGAGACCCCAACTGCGACGCCGGCATTGCGAGCGCTTCCGACACGAGCACACAGCTCGTGAATGCCGGCATCGATCGCCCGCGCGTGCGCAGCCATCAACATGTCGTCCGCGACGGCCTCGGTCTGTTGTACTCGTCGACTGTTTTCAACCCTGCTCAGCCTTAGAGGCTCACCGTCCGACGCGGTCGCTGCCAGGATCCCGAGCGCCCTCCCTTCTAGAACAGGAACTTGACCGCGAGCTGCACCTGACGCGGGTCGCCGACGCCGAGACGCAGGAAGCCGTCGAAGTTGAACAGGGCCGGCGTCACCAGCGGGTTGATGTTGTTCTTGTTGTTGAACGTGTTGAACATCTCGAAGGTCGGAATCAGCTCGTAACGGTTGCCGAATCTGAACGCGCGCGTGATCCGCCAGTCGAACGTGAAGAACTCGTTGTCCTTCCGGATGCTGTTGCGCCGATCGGCAGTCCCACCCGGGGGAGTAATCGGCTGCGCTGAGCGCGCCTGCACTCGAGCGCTGGCCGCGACCGCGCCCGGAAGGTTGGCGTAGCCGAAGAAGTTGAACTTGTGGCGGATGTCCCGGTCCGAATAGGCGTACAACCGATCCAGCTGGGTCAGCGGCACGTCGAAGCTCCGGTCGGTGAAGGGGTCGCGCTCACTGGAATCGGTGTCCTTATCCGTCGAGACCACATAGTTGGCTTCGAGCTGGTACCCCTCGCTGAATCGCTTGCGGACGGCGACTGTCGCGCCGTAGTAGCGCGACCAGGCCTTGCTCGTGTGCACGAACACGTCGCTCAGCTGCGGGCTGAACGGCGCGCCGCGCCCTGCCGTGTTGATGTTCAGAAACTGGCTCAAGTGAGCGCCCCGCGAATGGGTGAAGTCGAGATAGATCGACCAGTCCGGCCTCACTTCTTGTTCGAGCGCGACGTTCACGGTCGTGATCCGCGGGTTCTTGAAATCGGCCGCGGTGACGCGCACGGCGGTGAACAGCGGGAATTGCCCTGCCGGGAGCGGCGGGATCTCAACCAGACCGGGCCATGTCGGCATCGGCAGGACACCCGGCACCAGGCCGGTGACCAGCCCGCGAACGGCACCCTGGTTTTGCAGACCGTTGGCCGTGACCGATCCGGCCTGGCTCAACATGTTGTTGCGGCCGTAATACAGGCCGAAGTTGGCGCGCACCACGGTTTTCAAGTTCGACTTCACATCCCACGCGACGCCGACCCGCGGCTGAAACTGCGCGGTCTGATCCGGGATCGTGCCGACGGAGAGAAAGGCCGGGTTGTTCACGAACCGCGCATAAGCGGTCGTTGACGGATCGACGGTGTCGGCCATCAACTGCGCGTCCCAGCGCACGCCATAGTTGAGCGTGAGATTCTGGCGCAGCTGCCACTGGTCTTGCGCAAACAGCGCCAGGTCCTCGTTGGCCAGCGTTGATTGTCCGGGCGGATTGACATTGGGAAAGCCGGTGCCCGTTTCCTGGATGAAGAGCAGCAACGGCGTCCCGGCCAGAGTGCTCCCGGCTGGACACGTCGCCGGATGCGTCACCCAGCTTCCGTTCGAGCACGCCACCGCGTTGGGCCCGAAGCCACCGGGTCCGGCGGGTGACGCATAACGCAAGAACCCGCTGACGGTGCTGAACAGGTAGCGGCCGGTGAAGAAGCCACGGAACACCTGATCGTTGAGCGTGTGGAGCCAGTCGCCCCCGAACTTGAAGGTGTGAGCGCCCGACACGATCGACAGGTTGTTCTTGATTTGCGTGCGCCAGAGCAGCTCGTCAACCGTCGGCTGCAGAAAGAAGGGGGCGCCGAAACGGAAGGCGGGATCGCCCATCGCCGTGTCTGCCTGGACGTTCGACGCAATGCGCTCGCGCGGCCGCAGCTCGCGCGCGTAGGTGACGTGGAACTCGTTCAACGTGGTCGGCGAAATCGTCGTGAAGAGATTGAAGTTGGCGACGTTGATCTTGGACGGACCCTCGATGCCGTTGGCGGAATTGCCGTAGGTCGCCACATCGAACGTCTGATTGGTGTTCTTGGAGTAGTCGAAGTTGTACGACGCGCTGAACGTGTTCGCTGAGCTCAGCATCGCATCCAGCTTGCCCAGCAGCGCCGTGTTGCCGATGGTGTGTTTGATCGGGCGGCCCTCTTCCTGATTCCGGGAGGTGCGGAAGAAGTTCAGCAGCGCCAGGCGCTGGCATTCGACGCTGCCGTTGATGAGACTCTCGTGAGCCGGGTTGGTGATGAGCGGCGTCTGCACCCCGCAGGCGCCCAGCGGCCGGCTGAGGTTTTCGCGCTGCAGATCTTCGTTGATGTGCTCGAGGGCGCCGAAGAAGAACATGCGGTCCCGCTTGATGGGGCCGCCAATGGTCCCGCCGAACTGCTCGCGGTGAAAATCCGTGGGCGGTGTGCCGTCCGAGGCATCCGCCGTCAACCCCTCGAGCCGCTGGAAGTGGAAGACGCTGCCGCGCAGATCGTTCGTCCCCGATTTGGTGATGACGTTGACCACGCCACCGGCGGTGCGGCCGAATTCCGCGTTGGCCCCGCTCGCCACGACCTGAAATTCCTTCACCGCCTCCAAGGTGATGTCGATCGCCGCGCGCTGGCCGCCAACCTGCTCGCCGAAGAATCCGTTGTTGTAGTCGCCGCCATCGAGACTGACGTTGTTGTACATGCCGCGTTGGCCGTTGAAGGTGATCTCGTCGCCGTCCGGACCCTGGACGACGCTGACGCCGGGCGTGAGGGTGAGAAAATCCTCGAACTTGCGGCCGAGGATGGGTGTCGTGCTGACGGTGGTCTCGTTGAGCGTCGTGCTGACCTCGGTCCGCGTGACATCGATCGGGGACACGCCGCTCACGGTGACGGTTTCCGCCGTCCCCGACACCTTCAGCACCGGATTGATGGTGATCGACTGTCCGACGGTGAGCGTGATGTCTTCCTGCACGTGGGTGGCAAACCCTTGCAGGGTGACTGTCACCCGGTAGGGGCCTGGCGGCAGCTGAAGGAGAACAAAGCGGCCGTCGCCACCGGTCGTCATGCTGCGGGCGAAATTGGTGTCGGTGTTCCTGGCCTCGACCGCGGCGCCAGGAACGACCGCGCCCGTCGGGTCGGACACGGTGCCCTGGATGACCCCGGTTGTAATCTGCGTCTGGCTCGAGGCTGGTGCTGTGAAGAAGAAACAAATCCAGAGCATCGGCGCGATGCGTCTCGGCATGGTGCCCTCCAGCGTCCTGTCGAGGGGGAGTGGCGGTGACAGGGCCTCTGCTGTCTATACGCGGACTCGGGTAGGGACGCAAGGAGGAAACTCGTGATGCGTGGCGCGACGACGAAGCCACGTCGATTCGAAAGCGGTTCGACAATGAAGATTGGTCATTCACCCGACACGTGGAAGCGCTTCACGCGCTCAATGTCTTGACAGCGAGGCGGTCTCGGCGTATTTCGTACAAGTACCACGACAGTCGTGTGAAAGGTCCATATGGAGGAACCACCGGGCGATGATGCATCCTCGATGGGCTGACGACGCTTCTCGCCAGTCCTTCGAAGATGCGCGAAGGCAACAACACAACGTCGATTCGAAAATGTGATCCTGGCTCCTGCCAGGATGAGTGTGAAACACACTGGTGAAACCACCCCGACGCCAGGCGGCTGCCCGGCGTCGGGCGTTTCCCACTCGAACCTCTGATACTGCGTTCGAGATCCTTCCTTCGCGCCGCGGTGCGCAGCTGGAACGTGACGATCGCTTGCTATCGCGTCGCGGCGTGTTCGGTCGTCGTCGGCGCCGACGACTTGCCAAGGAGGCTTGGGAAGAGCATCGGCACGCGGCGGCGGTACTCCTGATAAGCAGTGCCGTGCTCGTGCGCGAGGTCGCGCTCTTCGAACTGAATCGCCAGCAGGATGTAAGCCGTCGTCGCCACTGCGAAGACCAGGTGAGCCACGGTCATGGTCGGCGCCGCCCAGAACGCCAGCAGGAATCCGAGGTACAGCGGATGACGCACGACGCGGTAGGGCGCCGGCGTGGCGAAGCTGACGCGGGTGTACTGGCGTCCCATCAGATGCAGCCACACCTGGCGCAGCCCGAACAAGTCGAAATGGTTGATATAGAAGGTCATCACCAGCACCTGCAGCCATCCATACGCGAAGATGGCCCAGACAATCGCGCGAGCCACCGGCTGCTCGATCGTCCAGACCACGCCGCCAAGCGGGCGCCACTGCCAGAAGAGGAGATCGAGCGCCAGGCTGGCGAACAGCACATAAGTGGAGCGTTCGATCGCCCAGGGCACGACCTGCGTCCACCAGCTCTTGAACCATCGGCGTGCCATCACGCTGTGTTGGACGGCAAACACTGCCAGGAGCGCCGTGTCGATCAGGAGCGCCGTCGGCAGGGGATCCGTCGCCGGGCCATCGAGGGTCGTCGGAACGGCAAAGCCGCCGACAAAGGCGATGGCGTACAGGAACGTCGCCAGGAACAGGAGATAGGCGATGGAGCCGTAGGCGAGGTAGAGAATGCGTGTCACCATCTGATCCTCCGATTGCACGCGAGGATCTGGCATCGACGCCGATCGCGCCATGCGATCAATGTCCCGAGTCCGCTACAATCGCGCCTGCTCCCACGGGACGAATGTCCCGGAGGGATCGAGCGAGTCAGGTGATGCCCGGCAGACTTCGACAAACCGTCCGCTATGTCCACACGTCCGACGGCGTGAACCTGGCTTGGGCCGAATCCGGCGCGGGCATGCCGCTCGTCAAGGCGGCCACCTGGCTGACCCACCTCGAGTACGACCTCGACAGTCCCGTCTGGCGGCACTGGATGGCGTTTCTGTCCGGCCACTTCCGGTTCGTTCGCTACGACGAGCGTGGCTGCGGCATGAGCGACTGGGACGTGCGCCATCTGTCGCTCGAACGCCGCGTCGAGGACCTCGAGACCGTGGTCGAAGCGGCTGGTCTGCCCGATCCGTTCGTGCTCCTTGGCATCTCGCAGGGGGCCGCGATCTGCATTGCGTACGCCGTCCGGCACCCCGAGCGTGTGTCCCGGATCGTGCTGTGCGGGGGCTACGCGCGCGGCGCGCTGAAGCGCGGCGACGCCGAGGCCTCGCGGACTTACCGGGCCATCGCCGATCTGTCCAGCCTCTGGGGCAGCGACAACCCGGCATTTCGCCAAGTGTTCACATCTCGATTCATCCCCGAAGGCACCGACGAGCAATTGCGATGGTTCAACGAGCTTTGCCGAAAGACGGTGTCGCCGCAGTCGGCCGGCACGCTCCTGCGCGCCCGGGCCGAGACCGATGTCATCTCTCTTCTCACGCGGGTGCGTACGCCGACGCTGATCCTCCATGGCCGCAACGATGCCGTGGCGCCGTTCTCCGAGGGCCGCTTGCTCGCCTCGGAGATTCCCGGGGCGCAGTTCGTCGAGCTCGACTCGCGCAATCACGTGTTGCTCGAGCATGAGCCGGCGTGGGCGCGCTTTCAGGAGGCCGTCCTGGAGTTCGCAGGTCAGAAGGCCGCCGGCGCCGATCGAGCGTTCGACGCCCTGTCTCGTCGCGAACGCGAGACGCTGGCTTTGCTGGCCGATGGGTTGCGCAACGCGGAGATCGCCGAGCGCCTGGGGATCAGCGAGAAGACGGTGCGGAACCATCTGTCGCACCTGTTCGACAAGCTGGGCGTCTGGTCCCGTGCACAGGCCATCGTGTTCGCACGCGACCATGGCTTCAGTGGGTGACGCGAACACCCTCACTATGCCGAAACGTCTTCACGTGACTTGCTGCGTGGCGCTGGCGTTGTCTTCCGGCGTTCTGAGCCAGACCGCGTGCGCTCAGCACTCGCGAACCACGTCGCTCTTGTCGATGCTCACAGACAACGCGTTCTGGACGTTGAGCGAAGCCGCGTCCGAACCGGCAGGCACGTTCACCCATTCTGAGAACCTGGTCTCGAACGAACGAGACTTTGCGCAGACGATTCGTGTGCTGCGCCCAACTGGCGGCGTCTACGTCGGCGTCGGTCCCGAGCAGAATTTCAGCTACATCGCGCGACTTCAGCCCGACATGGCGTTCATCATCGACATTCGACGCGAGAATCGGAATCTTCACCTCATGTACAAGGCGCTGTTCGAGGCGTCTGCCGATCGTGCCGATTTCGTGTCTCGCCTGTTCTCGCGTGGCCGTCCAGCCGCGCTCGACTCACAGACCCCTGTTCAGCAGATGTTTGCCGAGTACGCAACCGTGCAACCATCCCGTCTGTTGTTCGATTCGACCGCCCGGCTGATACGAGATCGCCTTCTCCACACACACCGGTTTCCGCTCTCGGAGGAAGATCTCGAATGGATCGCGCACGCCTTTCACGTCTTCTACTCCGAGGGTCCGGAGATTGATTACGGCCGCTTTCAAACCGCTGATCCGACAGAGCCGTCGTACAGCGTCTTGATGACCGCACAGGACTTCAACGGCCAAAGCCGCAGCTATCTCGCCACCGAGGTCGGGTTTGCGTTCGTCAAGGATCTGCATGCTCGGAACTTGATCGTCCCGGTCGTCGGCGATTTCAGCGGACCGACGTCGATCCGGGGTATCGGCGATTACGTTCGGCAGCACGGCGCGCGGCTCACAGCGTTCTACAGCTCGAACGTGGAGGTCTACCTGAATCGCGACCAGACAGCGAGGTTCTGCGCCAGCCTCACCACCCTCCCGCATGATGGGCGCTCCTGGTTCATCGCGAACAAAGGGGTGGAATCGTTCGGCGGCAAGCTGAGCCGGTGCGCGCCCGACGCGCGCCGACCGTAGTGCGAACGACCATCCGATCCGAGCAGCTCCGATCCCCTAGTCCGGAGCTCATTTGAGTTGAGGTATTCACACGGAGTTCAGGGAGGCCAGGGAGCCAATTTTTCTCCTGATCTCCCCGATCTCCCTGTGGGTGATATCGGGTGATGGCAACAACTCAAGTGGACTCTGGGTCTAGAACGTCATCCGAGCGCCAAACTGGAACTGCCGCGGCTGGTAGAACAGGTTGGTGGACGAGCCGGCCACTAAGTACGTGCTGGTGCCAAACGTCGTGCCGTAGCTGCCCCAGTTCTTCGTGTTGAGCACGTTGAAGACGTCAACCCTGCCTTGGACCTGTACTTGGCGGAACCGGAATGCCTTGATGATCCCCACGTCCAGTTTGTAGTCGCCCTTGAGCATGCGCTCGCCGTTCTTCGGCAGCACGGTGCCTCGATTGTCGAGCCAGCGGCCCGTGCCCGAACGGAACGGGTCGAGGTTGCTCGTGATGTTCAATGGCTTGGGCGACCCGGCGAAGAAGATCGCCGACACGGTGACTTGCCAAGGCAGAAATGCCGCACCGTTGAACGAGGCGCGATGCCGCTGGTCGGTCGTCAGATAGGAGTACTCATCCTCGAGGTTGAAGGGGTTGTTCACTGCGCCGAAACGGTTGGCGTTTGTGTGCCCCTTCGCCCACGACAGCGTATAGGTGGCATCGAATTGGTACCGCGACTGACCGCGCCGGCTGGAAAACGCAGTCTGCAGGCCGTCGTAGCGGCTGCGTCCCCACGTCTCGTAGCGTGTGATGTCGAGAAGCGCCGGGTACGGGCGGCCGTTGACGCTGGGATCGAGCGGCGTGTGTTGCGTTGGGTTTTCGAACAGGTTGATGTTGCGGCTCATCTGCTGATTGCGACCGTCGGTGTGCACGAAATCCGCCTGCACGGAGTAGCGATCCGCGAACTGGTGCGCGAAGCCAATCGAGAGTTGGTCCTGCCGAGGTGTCTGGTAGTCGGTATCCATCAGCGTGCGCGCGCGCGGCAGATTCTGCGCCTGGTAGTCAGCCAGCGTACGGCCGCCGAGCGGATTGGTCAGGCTCGGATTGACCACCACCGCCGAGATGCGCACGTTTCGGTCGCGCGCTTCGTTCATCGGGATGTTCAGCAGAATGTTGCCGTAGTAGCGGCCCACGCCGCCTCGAATCACCGTTCGTCCGTTTCCCGACACGTCAAACGCCAAGCCGACACGGGGGGCGATGTTGTCGGCATCGATCCGTCGCGGGCCCTCGTCGAGCGGATCCGGCAGATCTTTGTTGGTAACCTTCGGCTCGACGTCGTAGCGTATGCCGAGATTGAGAGTGAATCGCGGCGCGACCGTCCAGTCGTCCTGCACAAACAGCCCGTAGACCGGATTGTTGACGTCGTAGCTGAAGTCGCCGAGCGTGGACGTGTAGCGCGTCGGCGCCGGCCACGTGCTCATGTCCGTGAAGCTGGGCGGGTTGCGGTCGAAGTTGAACTGCCCGTACGAGATTCTCGGCAGCTCGCCGCGGTAGTAGGGCAGCGTGTACTGAAAGCCCGCCTTGAACCGGTGCTCGCCGCGCCACGAGGGCACGAAATAGGAGAGCGAGTCGCTGATCTGGAAGATCCGCTCGTTCCACCATTGCGGCACGTTGCTCGCCGGACCAAGCGTCGCTGATGGAAAGCTATAGCGAGGAGTGGCGGCCGATTCGTGGAGGTTCTTGTAGAAGTAGAAGAGACCGCCGCGGATTTCGTTGACCAGGCGGTTGCCGATCACCCAGGTCTCGCCGATCGCCGTGTCGTAGGTGTCGAAGTCCTCGTTGCTGCCCGCGGTAATCGTCGTGTTTCCGCCGACCCCGTTGTTCTTGGAGTTCAAGTAATAGATTGACGTGCGCGCGAACACACGGTGGTTCTGCGACACCTGCACATCCACACGCCCGCTCGGCAACTTGCGGCGGATGCCTGCATCGATATCGATGTCGAACAACGCGAACCCGGTGTTGGGTCGAGCCGTGACGTTGCGCTTCTGGTACTCGTAGGCGCCGAAAAAGTGCGCTCGGTTCCTGACAATGGGACCACCGACCGTAAACCCGGTCTGCTTCTCGTCGAAGGGGGCCACCCGGCCGGTGAAGAAGTTCTTGGCGTCGAAGATGTCGTTGCGGATGAAGTAGAGCCCACTTCCGTGCAGCTGGTTGGTGCCCGACTTGCTCACCGCGTTGATGACGGCCCCGGTGACGCGGCCGTATTCGGCGTCAAACCGGTTGGTGATCACCTGGAATTCGGCCACCGTCTCGTGGCTGTACGACTGCGTCTCACCGCCCGTACCCTGGCCGGTCACACTCAGGCCGTCCATTTGATACCGCGATGCATCGCCGCCCGAAGAGCCCGCCCCGATCGTTCCCGGATTCCCGCGGGCGCCTGGCACCAGGCCCACCAACTCGAGCCAGTTGCGGCCGCTGAGCGGAAGCGATTCGATCTGCGCTGTCTGCACGCGTCCGCCGAGGTCCGACTCCTTCGTCTCGATGAGCGGCGATTGGCCCGTGACCGTCACTGTCTCAGCCAGGACTGCGACCTTCAGCGTGAAGCCGACGACCGCCGATTCGCCGACGAGGAGCCGGTGGCCTTCGCGAACGACGCTGGCAAACCCCGCCAATTCGACCTTGATGTCGTACGTCCCGATCGGCAGAGCCGGCATCAGATAGGTGCCGGTCTGGCTGGAGACGGTCGTGCGCGTCGTCCCGGTCTCCTTGTGGGTCGCGGTAATCGTCACGCCAGGAAGCACAGCGCCGCTCTCGTCGGTGACCGTGCCCCGAAACTCGGCCAGGTTCACCTGGCCGCTGGCGAGTGTGGGGGTGAGGAGAAATGCAATCGCCAGCGCCAGCACGAAGGTTCGTGTCCATGCGAAAGTCATGACTACCTCCAGACGTCGAGAGCGCGCCTCAAGATGACACAGATGACATCGTCAACGCATTGCAGGCATCCTAATGACTCCAGCCGGGCCGGGCCAATCAGAACGATTGATGACATCATAAGCGCGGCGGATTCATGAGGAAGCCTTATCAGCAGATTGATAGTTCGAATTGGATCGTCTCGAGCCACGCGTGTACCACGGGCCGAGGCTGCACGAGACCAACCGTCCAAAGGGGGAAGACACCATGCCGTCCGCCACCATGATTCGAGGCGCGCTCATGATCGCGCTCATCGCCGGCGTTACCACCGTCACCCAAGGCCAAGGCGCCGCGGTGGACTACCGGCGGGCCGAGAGATTCCTCGGCGACGAAATCAAGAAGCTCGTCTTCGACGGCCAGGTGACGCCGCAATGGATCGATGAGGGCAGCCGCTTCTGGTACATGAAGGAAGGGCCGGAGGGGAAAGCGTTTGTCGTCGTGGACCCGGCGCAGGGAAGCCGCGCCCCGGCATTCGATCACCAAAGGCTCGCAGCTTCGGTCTCCGTCGTCCTCGGCACGACCTACAGCGCGAACAGCCTGCCATTCAATTCGATTCGCTTCGTCGACGGCACGCGGACCCTCCGCGCCGCCGGCGTGAACCTGGTCGTCAGTTGTGATCTCGACAGCTACAACTGTTCGCGGGTCAAGGATCTCGACGACGACGGTGAGGAACGGCCGCGGGGCGGTCCGCCGCGGCCGCCTGCCGCTGGCGAGGTTCCGCCGCGAGCCGACGTCCCGTCACCCGACAAGACGTTGACGGCGTTCGTCCAGGACCACAATCTCTGGATCAGGAATCTCAAGACCGGCGAATCCATTCAGCTGAGCCGCGACGGCGAACATTTCTACGACTACGCGACGCCGCTGCCGACGCCGGTGTTGATGCTGCAACAGGGCACCGAGAACGTGATTCAGACGCCGGCCGTCTTCTGGTCGCCGGACTCGACCAAGATTGCCACCTACGTCATGGATCAGCGGAACTTCCCACGCCTGACGATGACCCAGTCGGCGCCTCGCGATCAGTTTCGGCCGAAGTACTTCAGCTACGCGTATCCGCTCCCGGTCGATTTCGACTTGCCAACGTCCAAGCTCGTGGTCTTCGACATCGTCAAACGGAAACAGATCGCGGTCGCGGCCAGGCCGCTGACGCAGCTGTACTACGGCGGACCGCGCGTCGAGTGGACGGCTGACAGCCGGCGATTCATGTACCGCGAGATCGAGCGTGGCTACGCGCACATCCGTTTGCGCGACGTCGACGCCGCCACCGGCGTGTCGCGGACGATCCTCGACGAGACCGGCGATCCGCTGGTCGACAACTCCATCATCGCGACTCGCGGGTTCAACGGCGGACGCGAGGTGGTCTGGTCGGCCGAGCGCGATGGCTGGAACCATTTCTATCTGTACGACGCCGAGAAGGCGGTCCTGAAGAATCAGATCACCAAAGGCGACTGGGTCATCCGCGCCATCGACCATATCGACGAAACCAAGCGAGTGCTCTACTTCACGGGCGCGGGCCGCGAGGCCGGGCGTGACCCGTATCTGCGTCACACCTATCGCGTGAATCTCGACGGCACGGGGCTGACCTTGCTGACGCCCGAAGATGCCGACCATGCCGTCTCGTTCTCACCCGACGGCCAGTTCTTCGTCGATGCGTACTCGCGCCCGAATGTCCCAACGGTGTCAGTGCTGCGTCGCGCCGAGACCGGCCAGATTGTCAGCCAGCTCGAAACCGCCGATGCGTCACGCCTGATGGCGATGGGGTGGACGATGCCGGAGCCCTTCCGGGGGAAGGCCGCCGATGGGCAGACCGACTTGTACGGGCTCATTTGGCGACCGACCAACTTCGACCCAAAGAAGAAGTACGCCGTGATCGAAAACATCTACACGGGCCCGCAAAGCGCGTTCGTGCCCAAGACGTTTGCGGCATACCGTCACCAGCAGCAGGCCATCGCGGAGCTTGGGTTCATCACCGTGTTCGTCGATGGACGAGGCACGGCGCTGCGGTCGCGAGCGTTTCGCAACGTCTCCTACAAGAATCTGGGTCAGGGCTCAGGCGGCGACGACCACATTGCGATATTCAAGCAGATGGCGGCCAAGTATCCATACATGGACCTGACGCGGGTCGGCGTCTGGGGACACTCGGCGGGCGGCTACGACTCAACCCACGCCATCCTCACGCATCCCGAGTTCTACAAGGTCGCGGTCTCGTCGGCGGGATGTCACGACAACCGCATGGACAAAGCGACGTGGAACGAGCAGTGGATGGGATGGCCGGTCGACAAGCACTACGAGGAGCAGTCGAACTACACCCTGGCTCCGAATCTGAAGGGCAAGCTGTTCCTGGCGCACGGGGATGTGGACGAGAACGTGCCGCTGCCGGCGACCATCAAACTGGTGGACGCCCTGGTCACGGCGAACAAGGATTTCGACTTCCTCATCATGCCGAACCGGATGCACGGCTTCGGCAACGATCCGTACTTCGTGCGGCGGCGCTGGGATTATTTCGTGCGGCATCTGCTCGGGGTCGAACCCCGTTCGAGCGAGCCGCGCGTGACGACGACGCAGCAGCCATGAGGCGCTGTCGATTGTGATTGGAAAGCGATGGCCAAAACTGGCGTCAAGTCCGCATCGTGGTCTACTTCGCCGGCTGGAAGGATATCCCTCCAACGCTCGCCTCGAGGCCGCCTTCAAGAACGAACTGGCGCCCTACGAAGTCAGCGGGAAGGGCACGATTCGCTTCCCAATCTCCAAGCGCGTGCCGGTGAGGTTGATTACGGGCATCGCCAGGTTCCGCGCCAGGGAGATCGCGGAGCGCGAGAAGGCGGCGAAGAAGCGTTAGGTACTGCGCTGGTGACCACGGTTGGATGCGGTCCTTCCCAGGAGTTTATGGACGACCGAACTGTGCTTAGGTGGTCTATGGAAGGGCTTGGCCATCGGTCACTGGAAACAGGAGGCACACCATGCGTCTCATCGGACTCCGTGCACTTGTGCTGGGACTCGCCATCACCGTTTTCGGCTGTGCCGGACCGCCGAACGCGGACGTGGACGCGG
>JBOGIV010000556.1:0-3860 GCA_050747925.1 Vicinamibacterales bacterium | reverse complement strand
TCATCGATCTTTCGCATACATATGATGCGAAAACCATCTACTGGCCGACCGCCGATCCGTTTCGCCTCGACAAAGTCGCCGATGGCGTGACACCCGGCGGCTATTACTACGCGGCGAACAACTTCTTCACCTCGGAGCACGGCGGCACGCATCTGGACGCGCCGGTGCACTTCGCACAAGGGCATTGGGCCGTCGATCAGGTACCGCTCGATCGACTGATTGGCGCCTCGGTGGTCGTCGACGTGGTCGCCAGCGCTGAGCGGGACGCCGACTATCTCGTCTCCGTGAAGGATCTGCAGGAGTGGGAGTCGCAACACGGCGCGATTCCGGCGAATGCCATCCTGTTGCTGAAGACCGGATTCTCGACCAGGTGGCCGGACGCCGCGCGCTATCTCGGTACGGCCGAGCGCGGCCAAGCCGCGGTTGTCAAGCTGCATTTCCCCGGTCTGCATCCGGACGCTGCGCGCTGGCTGGTCGCGAATCGATCGATCAAAGCGATTGGCATCGACACCGCGAGCATCGACTTCGGCCAGTCAACGGCCTTTGAATCTCATCGAGTGCTGTACGAGCGCAACATCCCTGCGTTCGAGAACCTCACCAGCCTCGGACGCTTGCCTGCCACCGGCGCCACGGTCATTGCGCTGCCGATGAAGATTGGTGGAGGGAGTGGAGCACCCCTAAGAGCCGTTGCCGTGCTGCCCTCTAGCTGAATAAAGATCACGTACAAGCCACCGAGACACAGAGACACAGAGAAAACTCATCCGGCGTCACGCTGCAACAAACACGATCACGTACAAAGCCGCAGAGGCGTGGAGACGCGGAGCAACAAAGTTATATCGTGCCGGAAGTGCGCTCAAATCGACAGACCTGCGATCCCGATAAGGCCTCTGGTCGCGCCGAGTCAGATTCCGACAAACGACGCCCGACCGGTAGATCGCGATCGCTCGACAGGCAACCCTAAAGGGTTGCCTCCACACTGTCACCAAGAGGATGAGCTTGCCTCGACACTGGGCATGGGTGATGAGCCTCAAACCGCCAACTCCAGAAATCAATGTGGAGGCAACCCTTTAGGGTTGCCTACGACAATCGAGATCCTATGGTGCTGGCTCAACCGCGGGTGAGCCGGTGGCTTGGATCGTCGTCTCGACAAAGTGATTGCGGTTGGTCTCGGTCACGAATCCCTTCACGAAGCTCGCATCGCTCGATCGATCCTCCACCGGCTTCACCGCGAAATAGTCGGCCTGCAGCCGCTCGCGGTTCACATCCATGATGACGTAGCCGCGGTAGCGGCCATCCACGTAGTGCAGATGCGGACGTGCAGCTCGGAGGTCGGCAATCTGTTTCTCGCCCTCTGGTCCCGCGCCGATGCTGCTGGGCGATGTCACAGACGTCCCCACGATCTCGACCCCGACTGATCCCTTGCCGGTGCTCGGATCGTATGCATCGAACGGACGGCGAGGCAGATCGTATGCCCACGAGCTGTGCACATCGCCGGTCAGCACCGCCAGGTTCTTCACTCGCGCCTGCTCGACGGCGTCGAACACGCGATCCCGACAGGCGCGATAGCCGTCCCACGAGTCGGCGTTTCTTCCGGGCTCGCCGACCGGCCGCTGAGCCGCAAACATCACCTGTTGTCCGAGCGCTTGCCAGAGCGTGCCGACACGAGTGGACTCAGCCAGCTCGGCGGCCAGCCACGCCTCCTGCGCGGGACCGAGAATCGTGCGGCTGGGAAGCTCCAGACCCTTGACGTCTTCGCGCTCCACTTGCATGTCGCGACCCACCAGGCGTGTATCCAGCATGATCAGGTCGGCGAGGTCGCCAAAGCTGAACGTCCGGTAGATCCGCGGTAAGCGAGTCTGGTCGTCTTCGCGAACCGGCATCCACTCGAAGAACGCGCGAACGGCCGCCGCCCGGCGCGCCATCCACGCGCCCTCGTCACTCGCGTGGTTTTCGGCGCCGCCCATCCACGTGTCGTTGGCGATCTCGTGATCGTCCCAGACCACGATGAAGGGATGCTGTCGATGGACGGCCTGGAGATCCGGGTCGGACCGGTACTGCGCGTAGCGTTCGCGATAGTCCGCGAGTGCCAGGATTTCCTTGTTCGGTGACGGGACGCGGTTCAGCTTGGTGCCGTCACCGTATTTGCCGTTCTCGTACTCGTAAAAGTAGTCGCCGAGGTGCAGCACGGCGTCCAGATCGTGGCGTTGCGCGAGACTGGCGTACGCATTGAAGTAGCCGAACGGCAAGTTGGCACACGACGCAATGCCCAGCCGCACGCGATCGACACCGGTCATCGGCAGCGTCCTCGTGCGTCCGATCGGTGACGGCGATCCGAGCGCCTCGAAGCGGTAGTAGTAGGTGGTGGCCGGCTCGAGGCCCGGCGCGTCGATCTTGACGGTGAAGTCGCGCGACGCCCCCGTCTCGGTCTGTCCTCTCGCCACCACCTGGGCAAGCTTCGGATCCTTCGCCAGGCTCCAGGACACCGAGACGCTGCCGCTCAGCACCTTTGGCGAGACGCGCGTCCAGAGCATCACGCGATCGCTGAGTGGATCGCCGCTGGCAACGCCGTGAAAAAACGCCGGGTCGCTCGGCGGGGGCGTCCCAGGCCCACAGCGCAGGAGCGGCAGTGTGCCGAGGGCGGCGCTTCCGGTGGCGAGAAACGACCTTCTGGAAATCCGTCGCATGGCGCGCAGTCTATCGCAGCGCAGGCGGCTCGCGCCCCGGGCCTCGAGGCGGCGACGCCGACTCCCCTAAAGCAAACTGCGCTCGCCGCGCTCGAGCGCCAGCAGTGCTTTCTTGATCGGCAGCCCGCCGCCATAACCCGTAAGAGATCCGTCGGCGCCGATCACCCGGTGGCAAGGGACGATGATCGCGATCGGGTTGGCGCCGTTGGCCAGCCCAACGGCACGCACCCCTTTCGGGTTGCCAATACGCCTGGCCAGCTCGAGATAGCTAATCGTTTCGCCGTATGGAATCCGGCAGAGCTCGTTCCACACCTGACGCTGAAACGGCGTGCCCTCGAACGCGAGGCGGGTCTTGAAGGCGCGCAGCCGCCCGGCAAAGTAGTCATCGAGCTGCTTGCGGACGCCACCGAGCATGTTCTCGTGATCCGGGCGCCACGTTGGATCGATCGTGAATGGACGCATGCCCGAGGTGAACGCCAGGACATGCAGCCCGTCTCGATTGCCCGCGAGCACGAGCGAGCCGGCCGGACTGTCGTCCATCCTGGCGAACGAAAGCGGTGGGGCGGTCACCGAGCGATCCAGTCGCTCATCGGTCGATTGCCCAGCATGGCCACCTCGCTTTCTTGCTCCTTGCTTCTTGCTTCTGTCTTATCTGGCTCTAACTATAATCTCCGGCGTGCCCGTCACCCTCGGGTCTTCGCACCTGGTCAATTCCCGACGCTTGAAAGGTCGCCGGGTTGGAATCGTTTCCAATCCCGCCTCGGTCGACAACGACTTCCAGCACATCGTCGATCTGTTGAAGCGCGATCGTGAGGTGACCGTCGCGGCGCTCTTCGGCCCGCAGCACGGGTTTCGATCCGACGTGCAGGACAACATGAGCGAGACGCCGCACACCACCGACTGCACCCGCGGAATTCCGGTCTATTCCCTCTACAGCGAAACGCGTGAACCGACCGCCAAGATGCTCGAGGGGATCGACGTCCTGGTCATCGATCTGCAGGACGTTGGGTCGCGCATCTACACCTTTATCTACACGATGGCGAATTGTCTGCGCGCCTGTGCGAGGCACGGCGTGGACATCATCGTCTGCGATCGACCCAATCCGATCGGTGGCTGGGACGTCGAAGGGCCGATGCTCGTGAGCGGGTACGAGTCGTTTGTCGGACAGTTCCCCAT
>JBOGIV010000555.1:0-12229 GCA_050747925.1 Vicinamibacterales bacterium | reverse complement strand
ACGATTGCCGTGCAGGCTTCGCGTGCGTCGCATGAATTCGAGAGGGGTAAGCGGTGTCTCCATCTGTTGGTGAGGTGATCCGTTGATCGATCTGGTGATCTCGTGACCTCGTGATCGGGTGATCTTTGATCTGGCCTCGGCGACCATTGCCGGGAACCGCTGCCCAGCGGCAAAGCTCCCACGTCCAAAGCGCTCAGGGCGACGGCCTCACCGATAGACAGCCATTCCAACCCTGCCCGACCAGGCTTCGGAGAGGACACTATAATCGCCCTGCGTTGGAGTCCCCCACCCCGGCCGCAGATTACCGACTATCTGACACGCGAATCCTCGTCCTTGGCGTACTTCTGACGATCGCACTCGGCGCCACCGCGCTGGCCTACGTCGCCCGCATGGTTGCGGTATTTCCTTTGGAACACGACGTGACGGAGGCGAATTCGGCTGGCGAGGACTGGCTCCATTACCACCAAAACGCACTCAGCGTCGTCAACGACGGACTCACCATGCCGGGCGTTACCAACGGATACTTTCGACCGGGTGGCTTTGGATACGTCTACTTCGTCGCGGCTGTCGACGCCATCGCCGGCGTGCGTTCAGAAGTGGTCTACGCGGTTCAAGGACGGTCCGGATTTGTCACGATGAACGTGGCCAGCTCGCGCGCGGACAGACTCGCGTGACGCTGCCGACCGTAGCAAAAGAAATGACTCGGAGACTTGACCGCCGGCAGATAGAGATCGGGAGGCTGCTGCAAGTCATAGCGGAGTGACGTGGTGCCTGACCGTCCGGCTCCAATCACGAGAAAGTTGGGGAGGGGGGATCCGCTACCGTCCGACAAGCCTGTCCGCGGCGATCCATGCCAGTTCGCGCACGCGCTGCGCATACGATCCGGCGTGATAACGCGCCAGGTGCCGATGGTAGGCCGCGCTTGGCGTCCGATCGGATGGGTGGTCAAGTGGGAATCTCATCCGCCCGAACGCCTCCAGCCGCAATGGGTGCCAATCACCGGTGGTGTGCGTGGCGGCCGGTCCGAAACCGATGTTCTGTACGAAGTTGACTGACGGAATGGTCGCCAAGCCCGCATGCCGGAACATCGTGTAGTACCAGATTCGAGACCAGGTGGCTTTCCGACCGGCATAGGCGGAGGCGAACTTCCGCCCCAGGGCGCGACGTAAGGGCGGAGCGCACAAGCCGAAGGCATGGCGCATCGCCGGCCAATCCGCCATGGTGACGTCGTACAAGCGCCAAGCCCGCCGCCATGTCGCCCAGCCCCAGATGTGCCCCACCTCGGCAAAGAAGTAACTGTGCGGGCCGAACGAATCGCGGGGCTGCATGTTGAGACCTGAGACGTGCATGATCTGTGGGTCCGACGCATAGCGCTCGAGAAGTTCTCCGGCGAGCGGAAAGAAGTCGGGAGCCGGAAGACAGTCATCTTCGAGGATGATGCCGTATTCCACGTGGTCGAAGAACCAAGACACCGCCGAAATCACGGCCATTTTTAGACCGAGATTCCTCTCCTGAAAGCGCGTCTCGACCCGACAGGGCCAGTCGATCTCGCCGAACACGGCTCGCGCCTGGCGGCAGAGGTCCTGGTCCTCGGGATGATCCGGGCGGGGTCCGTCAGCGGCGATGAACAGCCGCGCCGGACGCGCCAGCCGGACCGCGTCGAGCAGGCGCCCGGCGACGGCGACACGGTTGAAGACCAAGAGCAGAACTGGGGGCGCATCCATCAGTGAGCCTTCGTAGTCGAGCGGCGTCAGGGGTCTCGGGGATCTCAGCTACCAGCCGTCCAGGACTGTCTTACGCTCCATCGGGTCCAGCTTGCGGATCTGCTCGTCCAAGTAATAGGAATCGCTTCGAACGCTCTTGGTCGAGACCTCTTCGAAGATGGCCCCACGCACGCTGCGAAAGCCGTGGGTGACGCCGGGCGGCACGAGCAACCGGTCGCCAGGCGCCAAGCCGACTCGACTGTCCCCCAGCGCGACCTCCAGGTCGCCCCACAACAACAGGAACGTCTCTTCCTTCACCTTGTGAAAGTGCGCGGGATGTTGCTGGCCCGGGAGCACCAGGACGAGCTTCTTGCAGTACTCGCGGTTGATGACGCTGATCAGGATGGCTCCAGTCTCGCGAAACCGCGCGGGCCCGTAGTGGTGAGACAACTCGACTTCGACATCCCGTCCGACGGCGATGCCGGCCTCATTCACCATTCCCTTTGCCTCGTGAATGATGTCTCTCGTGAAGCTGATGAGATCGGGCTCGCCGGTTTCGAAGATCGGATCGAACCGGCCGTACTCCCGCGACGCCACAAAGCGCGCCCGATAGTGGGAGAACTCGCCGCTGGTCGTCTGACCCGCCACGCAAGGCATCGCGAGCATGACGTCGCGGGGGGTGATTTTCATATCGCGCGCGATCGGGCGCGCCGCGTAGACCCCGCGTTTGAGGGACCGCAGGGCTGCGAGCTCCTCGGCTCCAGGATCTCTCGTCTCCCCGCTGCCGCCGATTGTCCGCGCCACCAGCGCGGCCTGAACCCAGGCGCTGGCCTGTTCGGGCGTCAACGAGTATCGATTCAGTGGCTGCGTCGAGATAGGAATGCCGACGTGCCGCTCCAATATCGAGGCTCCCTTACTGACTGCAACCTTCACCACGTCGACATCCCCTGGATCCTCGTGGCCCGAATAGCCAACAGGTACGCCGGGATATCGACGGATCATCCGGGTCAGGAAGTTCATGTTCAGCAGGGATCTCGGGCTCGGATACGCCGCCACACAGTGCAACAAGGCATAGTCCAACCCCCTGTTCGCCGCAAATGTTGCGAGGCTATCGATGCCGCGCAGCCCCAACCCACCGGTCGACATGATGACGGGTTTGTTCGCCGCGGCCACGACCTCGAGCAGCGGCCAGTCGTCCGCGCTGCAGCTAGCGACCTTGAGGATCTGAACGTCGTGCGCGACCGCCTGCTCGACCGAGCGCTCATCGAATGGCGTGCAGACCGACACCATCCCCTCGTCTCTCACGGCGCCGACAAGCGACCTGAAATCCGAGTCAGATAGCCGGGTCTCGAGAAACCGCTGCACATGAGCGACGTCGGTTCTGTCGCGATACTGCGGATGAATGAAGGAGTCGAGGTCGCGATACTGACACTTCAGTCCGGCGTTGATGGCGTGTGCCCGCGCGAGCGCCCCCATCGCACGCACAATCTGAAGCCCGTGCTCGAGGCTACCCTGATGGTTGTTGGCGATCTCGAAGACGAAGAGGTCGGAAAATAGTCGGCTCATGACGCGGGTCACTCGTGTGCGGCCAGATACTCGGCCACGCGTCGCAGGTCCGCCTCGCTGTCGATGTCGAAATTGGCGTCCATGACGTAGCCGTGAATCACGCGACCCGTCATGGATCTCATCTCGGTGATCACGCGCGTCCACACGGCGTCGATCGCGGCGTTTTGCACATAAGCCTGAGGCAGCCGCTGGCGGGGCAGGTTGTAGGGCTCAGGTATCGGGCCCACCGTAGCGGGAGACAAGAGCCCGTCGGGGCTGCGAAACCACATCTTGAACGGCGTTTCGGAGGCCGGCGCCACCGATCGGACCGAATCGATTTGCGGGGACGCCGCCAGAAGCTCGACCACCCGATCGACCTCGTCGACCCGCCTGATTGGGTGGGTGGGTCTGAGATGCACGCAGATGTCCGGGACGTACGTCTCTCGCTCGCGAAGCCATCTGAGCGCGTGCTCGAACGCCTCGAGATCTGTGGCCGCGTCGCCAGAAATCTCGACCGGCCGCACAAACGGCACCTCCGCGCCGAAGCGGCGGGCCACCTCGGCAATCTCCCGATCGTCGGTCGACACGATCGTCCGCCCGATTGTCCGCGAGGCAGAGGCGGTTTCAATCGAGTAAGCGATGAGTGGCTTCCCACCGACTATCCGCAGGTTCTTTCGGGGGATCGTCTTCGACCCCCCGCGCGCGGGAATGAGGCACAAGACCGAAGGCACGTCGGTCATGCCGCGCGTCCTGACCTCACCGGTCGCATGACGATGGCGTGTCCCCACTCGTATGGAACGAAGTAGTCACGTTCGGGTTCCGCCGGGCCCACTATCATGCTGGATCCATCGGCGCCAACCACCTTTGCCACCACCTGAATAGCCGTCGCATCGAAGTGCCTTTCGGAGCGCTGCCAGTCGTGACCGGGATCCCGCGTTGCCCAGTGCCTGAACGACCATCCCACCGACAAACCTAGAGCCTTGCGAACCGCGATCCTCGCGCGCACTGCCGCAGAGCGCGGCGGCGGCCACTCATGGGGCAGTTCGCGCCGCGCTCGACGCCGTCGCCCGCTCTCGTCCGAACCATACATATGAGAGAGAATCGCGGTGGCCACGCGTTCATGGGCTGCTCCGTCGATTGCGTAGAACCAGTCGCGGATGGCCTGATTCACGGCGCTACCGAACGCGGCCGCGTCATGCCCCTTTCCAGCCAGACGATCTCCGAGTTGTTGATCGAGTTCATCCTGTGACGCGCACGGAACGCTGACCGCCTCGACCGACTCAAACTGTTCCCCGACTGCAATCCAACTCGGCAACAGTACCGGCAAGCCAGCCGCGGCCGCCTCGATGGCCGTTGTCGAGTTCCGCTGGATGACGACGCTTGCGCGCAGGATCCAGCCGTCAACAGTGCCCTGCTTCACGAGGTGCAGATTGGATCGCCGCTCGAGCAGCGCATCGTAAGTCGCCACCCTCTCAAAGGGATGCGGGCGATAGACAACCGTGGCGTGCGGGAAGCGGGCGGCGACGTGATTGGCAAGGGCAGCCATCTGGCGGAGCGCCTGCCCCTCGAGGCGCTGATAGCGAAGCGCATAGTCTCGGGCGAAGCCCAATCTCAACCAGGACTGAATCTCCTGCTTCGGCGTCTGAAAGCCCGGGTTCGCGCGTGGAAAGCTGCCATTGACGAGGACAATCGGCCGGGGGTAGCGATCGAGGGCGGCGGAAATCTGAAGCGACGCTGCCCGCCACCGAGCGGCGTAAAAGTCAAGGCGTGGCGCGCCAGTCACGGCCACCTGCGCCTTCCGGTACCATCCCCGAGCGATCAGATAGTCCGCAAGTTTCGGTCCCCAACTGCAGAAGCACGATACCTGCCCGTAGACGTCTGGAGCTGGGGAGGCCATGTGGCCGTAGGTGTCGAGATTCGGAAACACGCCGCCTTCAGTGTCCAGAACGCCGAGCTTGATGCCGGCATTCAGCAGCCGGCGCGCAAACGTCTGCCTCGGACCTCGCAGATTCGTGAGGAGCGCGAAGTCGGGGGCGAGCGCGCCGACCTCGAGCCATTCCAGGTATTGCGGCACGAGATAACACGTCGCGCCGCTTCTGCAGAGTTGGGTCGCAACAAGGACGATGCCCGGCAGATCACGATACGGGTTGTCTACGATGAGCGCGATTCGCACGGAGCTGTCACCTGGGTTCCTCGACGCGTCCCTGTGTGCCGATCATGACAAGAAGAATCTCTCAACTACCGAACCGGGGGCAAGACGATCCGTGAGCACGAATGATGGGAACGGTTGGAGCGTCGGCCGACTCGATACTTGAGCGGCTATTTTGTCGCGTGGATGGCTGAAAGGCCGGTCCTATGTCCGTGTTTCATGATCGTCGCAAACGCGGTGCGACGAGCGACTGATCAACGACGCGAACTCTGAAAGGCTAGGCGGCGGCTGGACGCCGGCGGAATATCGCCCAGAGCATCAGGCCAAACAACACGAATGGGATGGCCGGAAGCAGGAGCGCGAGTGCGGCGGCGATGAGGCCAACGATGGCGACTCCGGCGACGACGATGAGCAGGATAGGCACCACGGCGACACCGGCCAACATACCGATGGCCCCAAGCGTCATCCAGACCGGAATCATCAGGATTTTGAAGAGCAGCCGGAAGGGAAGAAAGACCGCCCAGAAGATTAGCTTCAACACAAGAAAGACGGTGCCGATGACGGCAATGACGGCAAACGCAGCGATCATCAACCCAATGAGGGTGAGAAGCCCGAACATGTCACTGGATAAGGACGATTCCCGCGACTGCCGGGTTCCCCCCGCCTTCGCTCTCCGAACATTTTCGAGCTATGGCGAGGCAAAGTGTCTCTGCTCGCAGAGCATCCGGCGAGCCACGGTGCGCCCGCCGTAGCAGCCTCGTCTGCGCAGGCGAGACAACCGCCTGAGGAATCTATCGAAGGTCGACGACGACCTTGAAGTCGGGGAGGGTCCACTGAACGAGGTTCTCGCGAACCTCTTCCATGGCCATCCGCTCGGGCTTGATGAACCGGAGCACTGTGGGATCCTCCGGCACGTTGTCCAATCGGACACGAGCTCCCCGGCGCAGCTGCTTGGCGCGGAGCGCCGCCACGTCTACGAACAGGAATCGGCTTTCAATCGGCGGCGCCTTCGGATGAACCACCGGCGCCTCCTCGGCGGGGAACTCTACTTGCTGAACTTCGGCCTCGGACATAGCCCCTCAGTCTACCGGAAGGCCTCGGGCCCCAGCAACCACCACGAAAGACGGGCGGCGCCGGGCGCCAATACTGCGCCGTTTGCCGCCCGCTGAGATCTGGGGTCAAGCCCCCGAGCCTGAGCCGCTGTTCGAAGTGACGTTACGCCGCAACCTCGACGTTAATCGTTCGAGGACGGGACTCCGCACGGACCGGCAGCTTCACCGTCAGCACGCCGTCCTTGTACTCGGCGCCGATCTTCGACGCGTCCACCGTCTGCGGCAGCGAGAACGATCGGCTGAACGTCCCGTAGGCGCGCTCGACGCGGTGGAATTGCTCTTTGCGCGTGTCGCCTTCGAACTTGCGCTCGCCCTTGAGCGTGAGCGTGTTGTTCTCGACGACCACCGAGATGTCTTCCCGCTTCATGTCGGGGAGCTCCGCCTTCAGCACGAGCCCGTCGTTCTCGGTCTCGAAAATATCGACCGCCGGCACCCATCGGCCGTGGGTCAAGAAATCAGCAAACGGATCGAATCGCAAAATCGACATGGTCATGTTCCTCCGTGACGTTACGTAGTCTCCGCATATTCAGCGTCAACGACTTCGCCGTCCTTCACGGCGTTGTCACTTGACTGCGGCGCGTTCTGGTCCGGCTGGCCGGCCTTGTAAAGAGCCTCCGCCATCGCGTGCGATGCCTTCTCCAGTTGATCGGTCGCCGCCTGCAGGTCGCTCCTGTTTTCGCTGCTCACGGCCTTCTTTGCCGCCTCGAGCGCGGCTTCGATCGTCGCGCCCTGAGCACCGAGCTTGGCTTGGTTCTCGGTGTAGGTCTTCTCCACCGAGTGGATGAGCGCGTCGGCGCGGTTGCGCAGCTCGATCACCTCGCGCCGGCCCGCATCATCGGCCGCGTGCGCCTGCGCCTCTTTCACCATGCGGTCCACCTCGGCCTTGTTGAGACCGCTCGCGCCGCTGATGGTGATGGTCTGTTCCTTCCCGGTGGCCTTGTCCTTCGCCGCCACGTTCACGATGCCGTTGGCGTCGATGTCAAAGGTCACTTCGATCTGCGGCAGCCCGCGCGGCGCTGGCGGCAGTCCCGTCAAATGGAAGCGGCCCAGCGTGCGGTTGTCGCGCGACATCGACCGCTCGCCTTGGAGGACGTGCACGTCGACGCTGGTCTGGTTGTCCGACGCCGTCGAGAAGAGCTCGCTCTTTTTCGTCGGAATGGTCGTGTTGCGCGGGATGAGCACCGTCAGCACGCCGCCGAGCGTTTCAATGCCCAGCGAGAGCGGCGTCACATCCAGCAGTAGGAGGTCTTTGACATCGCCCGCCAGGACACCGCCCTGTACGGCCGCACCCACCGCCACCACTTCGTCAGGGTTCACGCCCTTGTGAGGCTCCTTGCCGAAGTACTCCTTGACCACCTGTTGCACGCGCGGCATTCGGGTGGAGCCCCCCACCAACACCACTTCGTCGACATCGGCGGGCTTCAGTCCCGCATCAGCGAGCGCCTGCTTCAGAGGAGCGATCGTCCGCTGCACCAACGACTCCACCAGTGATTCGAGCTTCGCTCGCGTCAGTTTCGTCGCCAGATGCTTCGGTCCTGAGGCATCGGCCGTCACAAACGGCAGATTGATCTCGGTCTCGATGACCGAGGAGAGCTCGATCTTGGCCTTCTCTGCGGCTTCCTTCAGTCGCTGAAGGGCCATCCGGTCTTTGCCCAGATCGATGCCTTCGCTCTTCTTGAACTCGGCGATCAGCCACTCGACGATCGCCTGGTCGAAGTCATCGCCACCGAGATGCGTGTCGCCGTTGGTTGATTTCACTTCGACGACACCCTCTCCGACTTCGAGCACGGAGATGTCGAACGTGCCGCCGCCAAGGTCGAAGACGGCGATCGTCTCGTCCGTTTTCTTGTCGAGGCCGTACGCCAGCGCCGCCGCCGTCGGCTCGTTCACGATGCGAAGGACGTTGAGGCCCGCAATCTGCCCGGCGTCTTTGGTCGCCTGGCGCTGCGCGTCGTTGAAGTAGGCGGGCACGGTGATGACGGCGTCGGTGACTTTTTCACCAAGGTAGCCCTCCGCGGCGTGCTTCAGCTTCTGGAGCACCATCGCCGAGATTTCCGGTGGTGAGTATTCCTTGCCGCGGATGCTGATTCGCGCATCGCCGGTCGAGCTCTGCGTGACCGTGTACGGCACACGACGGGCTTCATCGCCCACTTCACTGAACTTGCGGCCCATGAAGCGCTTCACCGAGTACACGGTGTTCTCGGGATTGGTGACGGCTTGTCGCTTGGCCACCTGGCCGACGAGCCGTTCGCCGTCCTTGGTCAAGCCAACGACCGATGGGGTCAGTCGGGCGCCTTCCTGATTCACGATGACGGCTGGCTGCCCGTTTTCCATGGCCGAGACCACCGAGTTGGTCGTGCCCAAGTCGATTCCGATAACTCTGCCCTTGCTAGCCATTTGTCCGATTGACCTCCAAAACAACGAGGATTCTGGCAGACATATGAGTTTATGTCAAGCATTTTATATGAGTATTAAACGCTCATGCAGCGGCAGTGCTTCGGAGAGCTGTATCTACCTGGCAGAACGGCCGTTAGACGCATGGTCGGACCGTGCGTGTTCCGGCGTCCCCTCCAGCTTGGTAAGATCCAGGGCATGTCCACGCACGGTCCGACATCGGTCGAAAGCAATCCGCCGGATCTGGCCGAAGACGTTCGGCAGCTCTTCGAGGACTTGGCGGCCCGGCGGCCAGATCGGCGGCATGTGGTGGCGGGCGAGTGCCTGCCCCTGGTCGACGTGCTCGAGACCGGCCGCAACGTCGAAATCGTGCTGGACCTTCCAGGCGTCGCCGCCGACGCGCTGCGCATCATCATCAAATCCGGCGTGGTGCTCATCGTCGGAGAAAAGGAACGGTCGGAGCCCTCCAAGCGCGTGCCTGCGAGCTTCCATCTCGTGGAACGCGACTTTGGACGCTTCGCACGGGCCGTGCGGATTCAGTCGCCGATTGACGCGACGTCGGCCCGTGCGTGGCTCAACAAGGGTGAGCTTCGCATAGTGATCCCTCGTGTGCAGGAACGGCGCGGACGCCCGATTCACGTGCCCATCGTGTCGGCGTCCGATGCGGCGGGTTCGTGAAACTCCTCTTTATCGGCGATATCGTCGCGCGGCCGGGTCGCGACCTCGTCAAGCGTCATGTCAAGGCGCTGGCAGCGTTCCATCACGCGGATCTGGTCGTCGCCAACGGTGAGAACGCCGCCGCGGGCGCTGGCATCACCCGCGAACATGCCGGCGACATTCTGAAGGCAGGCGTGGACGTGATCACATCAGGAAATCACGTGTGGGACCGGCGCGAAGCCCTCGAGTTCATCGGCGATGTCCCTCGGTTGATTCGACCGGCGAATTACCCCGTTGGGACACCCGGGGCCGGGTCCTACGTGGCCGAGACCGCATCAGGCGAACGCGTTGGTGTGATCAATGTGATGGGCCGCGTCTTTCTGGCCTCCATCGACGATCCATTTCGCGTCGCCGAACAGGAGATCGCGCGCGTGCGCGAAGCGGGCGCACGTGTCATCCTCGTGGATATGCACGCGGAGACGACGTCGGAGAAAATCGCGTTCAGTTGGTTTCTCGATGGGAAGGTCACCGCGGTGATCGGCACGCATACCCACGTGCAGACCGCCGACGAGCGCATCTTGCCCGGCGGCACCGCGTGCCTCACTGATGCCGGCATGACCGGTCCTCACGACGGCGTCATCGGGATGGATCGCGCGCCGGCAATCGCACGGTTCGTCACTGGTCTACCGGCTCGGTTGGAGCCGGCCTCGTCCGACCTCCGCCTGCACGGCGCCCTCATCACGGCGGACGCGCAAACTGGAAAAGCGACGTCGATCGAACGCGTCGCCCTGACGGAGGCGCAACTCCAGGCCCTCACCGACTCGGCCAACGTGGTGCACACGAAGTGAGTCGATTGCCGTTTGACGATGAGAAGCGATCGACGACGGCGCCGAGAATGGCGGCGCCCGAACGGCGAATTCTCACGGTCAGCGAGCTGTCCACGGCTCTTCGAAACGAAATCGAGAGCCGCTTTCATTCGGTGTGGGTGGAAGGCGAGGTCTCGAACGTTCGCCGCTGGAATACGGGACACGTGTATTTCACGCTCAAGGACAACTCGGCGCAGATCAAGGGCGTCATGTTTCGTTCGACGCTGCGCACGCTCCGCTTCAAGCCCGAGGACGGCCTGCGAGTCGTGGCTCGCGGTCGTGTCAGCGTCTACGAGCCGAAAGGCGAATACCAGCTGGTCTGCGAGCACATGGAGCCGCAGGGCCACGGCCCCCTGCAACTCGCGTTCGACCAACTCAAGAAGAAGCTGACGGCCGAGGGACTCTTCGAGGTGGGGCGCAAGCGGCCGCTGCCCGCGCTGCCCCGCCGCATCGGCATCGTGACCTCACTGGACGGCGCCGCGCTCCGCGACATCGTGCGGGTTCTCCGGCGGCGCTATCCCAACGCCCATCTGGTGATCGGACCCACTCGCGTCCAGGGAGACGGTGCGGCGGCCGACATCGCGAGCGCCATCAACGTGGTGTCGCGCGTCGATCGCGTGGACGTGTTGATCCTGGCTCGTGGCGGCGGATCGCTCGAGGATCTGTGGGCGTTCAACGAGGAGGTCGTCGCGCATTCCATCGCGCGAGCCGCGGTACCCGTCATCTGCGGCGTCGGACACGACACCGACGTGACCATCGCCGACTTCGTCGCCGATCTGCGGGCGCCCACGCCATCGGCGGCGGCCGAGCTGGTGGTTCGACGGAAGGATGAGTTCTTTGCTCACATCGATCGGCTTGGCCAGCGCCTGCATTCCGCGGCGCAACGCGGGGTCCTTGAGCGGCGCTCGCGTCTCCAGGCACTCGAGGCCAGGCCCGGTTATGCGGGGCAACCTCGCCGGCTCGCCTGGCGTGCGCGCCATGTGCTGGAGTTGACCTCGACGCTTCGGTCGGCGATCGCCGAGACGATCTCACGACCCGTGCGCCGCCACGATCGACTTCGCCGGTCGCTCGACGAATTCGATCCTCGTCATCGACTGGCCGCGCTGCGCACGTCGCTCGTCGCGCGAGACGGTCGCATGGCCAGCGCCGCAAGCCAGCGGCTCCATCGTGCGCAGACGCGCTTCCGCGCGTCGGCCGTTGCCCTGGAAGGTCTGAGCCCGCTTGCGGTCCTTGGCCGGGGTTACGCAGTCTGCTGGGATGGCTCTCGCACGCGAATCATCCGTGACGCGGCGACCGTTCATGTCGGCGATCCGGTTCGCGTGACGCTGGAAAAGGGTGAGCTCGACGCGATGGTGACGCGCACGTCGACAAGGAGCTGAGTTGGACGCGACGATCAAGGATTTTGAAGCGGCGATCGCTGAGTTGGAGTCGATCGTCAAGAAGCTCGAGGAAGGCGACTTGCCCCTCGAGAAGTCACTCGAGCTCTACGAGCGTGGCGTCCAGTTGTCGCGCTTCTGCCACTCACGCCTCGAAGAGGCCGAACGCCGGATCGAGATCGTCAACGAACGCGGAGAGCTTCGGCCGGCCTCTCCATCCCTCCGCCTCCCAGACGAGGACGAGAACGGGGATTCGTCGTCGTGACCTTTGCCCAGTATCTCGAGGCACGGCGCGAAGACGTTGAGCGAGCGCTCCAGACGTTTCTGCCGACGGCCTCGCAGTGTCCTCCGGTTGTGGCCGAGGCCATGCGGTACAGCGTCATGGCCGGCGGCAAGCGTCTGCGGCCGATGCTGGTGCTGGCGTCGG
>JBOGIV010000554.1:0-20150 GCA_050747925.1 Vicinamibacterales bacterium | reverse complement strand
GCGTAGATGCGCGTTCGCAGGCGGTTGGCCTTCCATGCGCGCGTGAACACCTCGAGGTCGTCCCACGTGCCCATGTGATCGACCGAGGTGACGCTGGCCGGCCCCTCGCGAGGCAACGGCGTCGATGAACAGCTCGCGACAACGAGAGACGAGCACGTGGTGGCGATGATCGCGACATAACGAAACCGCGTGCGCCCGGGGGGATTATAGGTCCGAGCGTACAATGGTCTCCCGCATGCCGAAGCCGGTGGAACTCACGAAGCTCACTGGGTTGGCGAGCCGCTTCGCCGCGTTCGTGGCAGAACGCTTTCCATTCTCGCTGACGTCTGCGATGGAGGCGTTCGAAAGCGCAGGGTTTGCCGTCATCAAGCCCGGTGACGCGGCCAAGCTCGATGCGGCGAGGCCGGCGTTCCGGCGGGCGTTGGCCCGACAGCTCTACACCGAAATCACGGCACCCGATGGCATTGGAGAGACGACACCCCGTGTTACCGCGGTCAAGCGACTGGAGCAGGCACGAGCCGACCTCGTCGAGGCGTGCGACGGATTCCTGCGACGAGAAGCGATCGCCGCATCGCTCACAAAGGCGGAGCGGCGAGAGATCCTGCGGGGCATGTGCCTCACGCGCAGCGTGGACAATCGTCTGAAGCAGTTCTTCATGGCCAGCGAAGTGCGATGGGGCGATCGCGCATTTCAAGGCAAGGGCTTTCGATCGCTCGGCCAGGAAGCGATCTATGCCGGCGCCATTCGGCTCCGTCGTGGTCCGGCGTTCCGCAACCCCGACGGCACCTGGACCGGGGACGTTCTCGCGCCGGTGATTCGAGATCTCGGCATGGTCCTCGGCATGCGTCACGACGCCGAGGCCGTCGCGATGATCCTGCGGGCGCAGATGGGGAAGTCGGGGCCGCCGATGGACGGCAAGGATCTGCACACCGGCGACTTCAAGTGGGGCGTGTTGCCGGCCGCGGCGCCGTTGGCGATTGGGTCGCTGACGATGGCGGGGATGGCGATGGCGTTTGCTCGCGATGGATCGGGGCGCGTGGCGTTCTCGTTCATCGGCGAAGGCGGATCATCGCTGGGTGAGTGGCACGAAGCGGTCAACGCCTGCGCGGCTCGACGCCTGCCCGCTGTGTTCTGCGTCCAGAACAATCAGACGGCGCTGTCCACACCCGTTGCTGAGAACTCGGCCGCGCGCGTCTTTGCAGACAAAGCGGCGGGCTACGGCATTCCAGGCATCACCATCGACGGCACCGATCCAGACATCGTCGCCGCGGCGTTCACCTGGGCGGCCGAACGCGCCAGAGCCGGCGAAGGCCCGACGTTGATCGAGGTGGTTGCGATGCGCATGTGCGGGCACGCGCATCACGACGACATGTTGTACCTCGGCAAGGAGCAGGCGCCGTCGTGGGACTATCCGCATCTCTACGAAACGGGATACGCCGACCGCGCGCTCTACGAGTACTGGGCCAAACGCGATCCGATTCCGATGTACGCCCGCCGGCTCGAGATGGACGGCGTCATCACGGCCGGCGAGCTCGACCAGATCAAGAAGTGGGCGGACGATCTCGTCAACACCCAGGCCGAGTCGATCATTCACGCGCCATGGCCGGAGGCCGAGAAGGCGGGCGTCGGCGTCTTCGCGAACGAGCCGGCCCGCATACGGGTTGAGCTTCTCGATCCCGATCGTCGCGAGACCGCGCCGACGTCAGCCGATCTGCCACCGCTCGAGCCGGGATTGCCGTTCGACGCCAAGGGCCACACGTTTCTCGACGCGGTTGCGCTGGGTGTGGGCGACGCGATGCGCGCCGATCCACGGGTGTTTGTCTACGGCCAGGATGTCGGCGGTCAGTACGGCAACGCCTTCTTGTTGCTGCGGCCGCTGCTGAAGGAGTTTGGCGATCGCATCGTGAATTCGCCGTTGGCCGAAGGCGCGGTGCTCGGTGTCTGCGTCGGCGCCGCGTTGGCGGGCCAGCGGCCGATCGGCGAGATGCAGTTCAACGACTTTGTCGCGACCGGCTTCAATCAGCTCGTCAACAACGCCGCGAAAATTCGCTATCGATGGGGCGGATCGGTCCCGATGGTCGTTCGCATGCCGTGGGGTGGCCTGCGCTATGCCGGCCCGTATCACAGTCAAAACACCGAGCCGTGGTTCTATCGCACGCCTGGGCTCAAGATTGTCGTGCCGTCAACCCCAGGGGATGCTCGCGCGCTGATGGCCGCGGCCGTTGCCGATCCGGATCCCGTGCTGTACTACGAACACATCGCGCTCTATCGCGATCCGCGCATCAAGCAAGCGCTTCCCTCTGAGCCGCCGGCCCCGATCCCGATCGGCGTCGCCGCCCTGCGGCGGTCCGGTGCAGACCTCGCGATGATCTCGTACGGCGCGTACGTGCATCATTGCCTGCGCGTCGCTGACGGGCTGGCGTCGGAGGGTATTGAAGCGAGCGTCCTCGACTTGCGCAGCCTTTCCCCGCTCGACAAACCCGCCGTCCTCGCCGTGGCTCGCCACTGCAGCCGCGTGTTGATCGTTCACGAAGACTCACGTACTGGCGGAATCGGCGAGAGCCTGGCGGCCATCATTCAGGAGGAGGCGTTCGACTCACTCGACGCGCCGGTGCGCGTTCTCGGCGCGTTGGACACACCAGTACCGTACTCCCCGCCGCTGGAGGAGAGGTTCCTGGTCAGCGACGACGAAATCAAGACCGCCGCGAGAAGGCTGCTCGAGTATTAGTTCAAAATCGACACGCTCTCACGTCACCAGTCGAGACTCTCTAGCGTCCGCGTCCCGACCTGCTCTCCTACTGCGTTGATAGTGCGTCCACTCCTCAGCGAGGCGGCGCTCGCATCCCTCGCTCTTGGCCACTTGTCGTCGATGCTCGCGTGGGACTCTTAGCCCACGCTCAGGTTCCGGCCTCCGCTCGGGCTGCGTACTGACGCTATCGCGCCGCTCGCCAATCGGAGTGGCCCGCACCATCAACGCATGGAGCGCCGGCGAGGACGCGGGTCGTGCTGCGCGTGCCGCCGGGACTGCTGGACCGGAAAGAGCGTTCGAGTCCCAGGCCGTTCACGATTCCGACAACTGGCTGACGGTCGGGACAGGCGTTGTTCGAGCGCGGTCTGCCGCGCGAGTTCGCGGGAGCGCCTGTGCTGACCGAAGCCAGTTGACCGGCCTGACGAGAGATCTTTCCGGGCGAGTAGTCCCGGCGAGCAAGCGCGGGTTACCCGAGCAAGCGCGAGCTACTTCTTGGTCCCCGTAAAATCCGCCGTCCCCATCTGGAAATCGAGGACGCCCTTCATCGACCCACCGGTCACTTCGCCGGTCATCGTCACGCTGAGCGTGCCCTGGGATGTACTCACACTGAACGCCAGCGAGACCGTGTGGCCCTTCACCGTACCCGTCGTTTCGACATCGCCTTGAGGACCCGAGAAGGTGCCTGACACCTTGTCCCCCTCCTGCTTGAGCGTCACACCGGCGTTAATGACGCCTTGCGGTCCGTTGATCGTGAGATCCCAGGCGCCCGACACATCATCCTGGGCGATGGGAACGGCGGTGAGCATGAAGATTCCGACGACTGCCGACGACAACAGACGCTTCATGAATCCCCCCTATTTCCTGGCTGCTGGTGTTAGGGTCGTTTCCTTCTTCTCGCCCGCGCGCATGTAGACCACTTTGGCCGGCTGGCCGATCTTCAGAAGTTCGAGCGCGTACGTGTAGTCGTAGATGTTCGTGATCGACTGCCCGGCGATCTCGACAATCACGTCGCCCTTTTGCAGTCCGGCCTGCTCAGCCGGTCCACCGCCGATGACACCGCCAAGCAACAGGCCTTTGACATCGCTGGCGTAGTCGGGAATCGTCCCCGTAAAGAGCCGGAGGCCCGCGCGGCCGCCGCCGCTGTCGCGTTTCTGCTCCACCTTCGTGAACTGCGGCGCCTGATCGGCCTCCATCAGGCGCTTGACGATGGCGGTCGCGAACTCGCCCACCCGATCGAGATCCTCGTAGTTGATCTTGTCAGCCGTATCACCGGGCTTGTGATAGTCCACGTGTGCCCCGGTAAAGAAGGCGAGACACGCGACGCTCGCCTGATTGAAGCTGCCCACGTCGGTCGGCTGGTAGGGATCTTCTTGAAGAACCAGATCGAATCCCGCTGCGATGTTGGCTTGCTCCAGCAGCTTGGGCCACATGGCGCTCGTGCCGGTGGCCTGGACCGTGAGTTTGTTGTCCTGCACGCGCCCGACCATGTCGAAGTTGAGATACGCCGCCATCTGAGCGAGCGGCATCGGCGGGTTGGTCACGAACGCGTTCGACCCGAGCAGACCGAGCTCCTCGCCCGACCAGAAGCCGACGAGGAGATGTCGGCGGCGAGGTTGTTGGCTGAGCGCCTCAGCGATGGCGAGCACGGTCGCGCTGCCCGACGCGTTGTCATCGGCGCCATGATGAGTCTTGCCCGCATCCTCCTTGGTCGCCAGCGATCCGCCGGTCGTTCCGTGGCCGAGATGATCGTAATGAGCGCCCACCGCCACCCACGGTCGTTCGACGCTCGTGACTGGAGTTGTGGCTGGCAGGTACGCGAGGACGTTGCTGCCGGTCTGCTGCTGGCGCAGGACCTTCGCATCGAGGGTCACGGTGACGCTCGGAATCGCGAATCCCGCCACATGCGGATTGCCGCTGTCGAGCTCTTTCTGAACGGCCTCCAGCGACTTGCCGGCGGCGGAGAAGATCGAACGGGCCGCGTCTGTCGTCAAGCTGGCGGCGGCGATCCCCGAACCAGCGATCGCGGTATCGAAGCCCATCGGCACGGTGGCGCCGGCGTTCGGCGAACCAGGCCCCGTCACCACGAGCATGGCCTTGGCGCCGCGTTGTCGCGCAGCCTGGGCCTTGTAGCGAAGGTCCGCGTACCGCGCGAGGATCGCGCGCGTCTGCTGATCGGCGTCCTCAGGGAAGTAGCGCAACACGAGGACGACTTTGTCTTTGACGTCGAGTCCGGCATAACTGTCGTACCCGAAGTTCTGCGACTCGGGCACGACGAGGCCGTAGCCGGCAAAGACCACTGTGGCGCTCGCCTCCGCGGTATCCGAGAAGGAAAGCGCGAGCACGTCAGTGGGAGCCGCAAACGTCCTCGCGGCGCTACCCTCGGCGGCGATCGTCAACTTCGTGCCGCCGTCCTTCGAGCCAGCCGTGAACGTAAAGGGTGCGCGGAAGTCGGCGAGCCCAGGCAGAGGCTTGGCGCCGATGCGCTTGAGCTCGCTGATCAAATAGTCGGCCGCCAATCGCTCGCCGGCCGATCCCGTCAGTCGGCCATCGAACTTGCCGGACGCCAGCGTCTCGACCCGAACGCGCGATCGCGACTGAACCGCGGTGGCCGTCTGCGCCTGCGCATTCGCCGCGAGTACGCTCAGCGCGACGGCAATCACGAATCGAGATCTGTTTCTCATGTTCTTCACTTTGAACTTTTGCCTATCCGGGCCGGCGCCGCTTTCAGCGCGGCCAGCGCCGCCCCGTGGTTCCACTGCGCCAAATAGATCTGTCCTGGCGCCCCCGCTCCGCCCGCGCGGCTCGACGTCCACGCCAACTGCGTCCCATCAGGCGATGGCACGGGCAACCCATCGAATCCAGGTGTGTAAGTAATGCGCACCGGCTCCTTGAGCCCCGCCTTGTCCACCATGAACACTTCGAAGTTTTCGAAGCCCAGCTTGTTCGAGGCAAACAGGAAGTACTCGCCCGAGGGGTGCTCGTACGGCGCCCAGCTCATCGCGCCAAAGTCAGTGATCTGCTTCTTCTCCGACCCATTTGCCTTCATGGTCCAGACGTTGGCGATGAGCCCGTTCTCTTCGAAGTGACGCCAGACGATGTGGCCGTCTTTGGTGAAGAAGGGTCCGCCGTCGTAACCGTTGGCGGTCGTGAGGCGCGCCTGACTCGATCCGTCCGCCTTCATGATGTAGATCTCGGCGAAGTACGACGGGTCCATCTCGAGTTGCTTCTTCTCGGCGTCGGACAGCGGGCGATTGTACGCGTCCCGGATCGACGAGAACACGATCGATTGACCATCGGGCGAGTACCCACCCTCGGCGTCATATCCCCTGGCAATGGTGAGCCGCTTCATCGCGCCGGTTTTCTCGCTGTAGACAAAGATGTCCATCTCGGGGTCGTAGTCCCACGAGTAGCGGCGCTCTTTCCCCGAGGCGCGGAAGGCGAGCTCGTCGTCCTGATACTGTTTCGACTTGGGATCGAGATGCGTCGATGCAAACTCGATCTCGTCGCTGCCCGGGCGGAAGAACCCACACGTCGTCTTCCCGATGCCTGGCGAGATGCGTTTGGTCTCACCAGTGGCGAAGTCGAGGACGTAAATCTGGTAGAAGGGATTTCCGGGCTCGCGCTCGCTCTGAAAGACGAGGCGTTTGCCGTCGGACGACCAGTAGCCCTCGCCCGCGCGCTTCCCCTCCACCGTGATCCGTCGAATGCGAGACAGGAACGTTCGCTCGTCACTTGACGACGCCGGCTGTCCCGCCATGGTTGGCGCCGCCAGCAGTGCGAGCGCGAAAACCACAAGAATTCGCATACAGAGCCCCTTATTCTATGCGGATGGGGAAGCACGGTTCCAGGGTTCTGAAAGTCGCGGTAGTCGTGATTGGACTTGCGGCGACTCTGACGGCGATCGAAGCCCCCGGAGACGTCCGCATGATCGATGTCACTGGTCCAGGCGCGGGCTTCTGGCCGCGCTGGCGCGGACCGTCGGGACAGGGTGTCGTCACGAGTGGATCGTATGTGGACCGCTGGTCGCCGGCTTCGCCGGTGAAGTGGAGACTGGCGCTCCCACGCGCGAACTCATCACCCATCGTCTGGGCCAACCAGATTTTTGTCACCACGGCGCAGGAGAGCGGCCGCCGCCTCTCGGTGGTGGCCGTCAATCGCGCCACGGGCGCAAAGTTGTGGGAGACGGTTGTTCCGACGACCGGCACCGAATGGGTGCACAACAAGAATGGCTACGCCTCGGCGACACCAGCGACCGACGGCGAGCGCATCTACGCGTCGTTCGGGCGTCACGGTCTGGTCGCCCTGGATTTCAGCGGCAAGATCGTCTGGCACCGGAAGTTTGGCGCCATCAACAACTACCACGGTCCCGCTGGCTCGCCCATCGTCTACAAAGACCGCGTGTTCCTCTACCAGGATCACGAGAGCAGCGCCGAGCAGACGGCGTTTGTCGCCGCCTTCGACACGCGGACCGGGCGCACGCTGTGGCAGACGCCACGACGCGAGAGAGTCGGATGGGGAACGCCCATCGTGATTTCGACAGGTACTCGCGACGAGCTCGTCGTCAGCAGTCAAGGTCGCGTGGCCGCGTACGATCCCGATTCCGGTCGTGAGCTGTGGACGGTGCGAGGCAACACGTTCGAGGTCATTCCGACGCCCGTTGTCGGTCACGGGTTCGTGTTCTGTTCCTCGGGTCGAGCGGGCCCAACGTTTGCGATTCGTCCTGGCGGCAGCGGCGACGTCTCGTCCACTCACGTTGCGTGGAGCGCCGCTCGAGGCTCGCCATTCGTGCCCTCAGGGATCATCGTCGGCGATCTGCTCTATCTCGTGAATGACATGCAGAGCATCCTCACCGTCTATGAGGCGGCGACGGGCACGCTCGTCTATCAGAACCGGCTTGGCGTCGCGACGCGCGAAGGGTTCTCCGCGTCGCCGGTAGCGGTGAATGGCAAGCTGTTCTTCACCAACGATGAGGGGCAGACGTTCGTCGTCGAAGCGGGGCGAACCTTCAAGCTGCTGCGCGTGAACGACCTCGGGGCGCAGACACTGGCGTCGCCGGCGTTAGTCGACGGCGTCTGGTATTGGCGAACCTCGGAAGGGCTCGTTGCCATCCAGTAGTCCTCGCCCCCGACTGAACGGAGCGTTTGGGTTACTGGCCATCGCCGCGCTGCTCTGGCCTGGGCACCTCTCGGGCCCGCTTGACGGCGCTCCACTCGACAACTCCTTCGAAGCCGTTGTTCTTGGCCTCGTCGTCCCCCTGCTGTGGTGGCTGCATCCGACGTTTCTTCGGTCGCTGCCTGCTCGAGCGTCAATCGTCACGCTCTTTCTGCTGAAGCTCGGAACTTCGCTCCTCGGTCAAGACGGCTGGTGTCTTGCGTTCGAGCGTCGCCCTGGGAACTCAGCGTCCTGCTCATTGCCTGGCGCGCGTGGCACTACACCGGCGTCTTCAGCTTTCTCTACGGCACGCAACGGGAGCACTTGCAGATATGGCGACCGGAAATGTCGTCGGTCGAAGCCCTCACTGCGATGGCGAGCAGCGTGATGATGGTGCTGACGGCCCTCCGATCCACCAGCACACGCATCGCGCGCGCTTCCTCTTCGCATCGGGGCTGTCGTCTCGGTGGCTGCGCTCGTCCCACTACACAGGCCGCTTCTCGATTCACCTGCTGGGCATCGGCAGCGCGCTCACGATCTCTGCACTGGCCCTGGCAGTTTCTGTCTTTACTTCAGCTGAAACGCGACCTCTGTCGCTTTTCCTGCGGCGACCGTGACCTTCTGCGGGGCGCCCTTCAACGCCTCGTGCCACACGCGCAACTCGTAGCTCCCAGGCGGCACGTCGGAGAGTGTGAATCGTCCGTCGGCGCCGGTCACCGCTGCGGCTTCGTCAGTCACGAGCACCCATCCGCGCATCCACGGATGCGTGTTGCAACTGAGACGGACGATTCCGGCGGCGCCGATGGGCTTCACGATGTTGAGGCCCGGAAACGGAAGCGCAACATTGAACAGCGTGCGGCCGGTCTCGGTGGATGCGTTGGTCGTGTGCAGAATCGGATCCTTGCTCGTCGTCCGCATGTTGCTGTTGGGTCGCGCGATCTGAACGCGGGGGCCGAAATGGCACTTCTCGTTGGTGACGACGGGTTCGGTGGCGCCGGCCCTCACCTTCACACCGGCGAGCCTCACCACCGCGAACGCGAGATGGCCTTGCCCGTCGATGACAATGGCTTCGTCCTGGAGCTCGGAGCCGCAGATATGTTGATCGATCGTGACGCGCAGCGGTGCGAGGCCCTTTGCGGTCGCGGTCACAACGCCAGTGACGCTGCCGGTCGATTGCGCGTTGACCGCGCTCGCCCACAGCGCGATAGCGCCAAGCACAATCATTACACACCTTGGCACCCCTGGCACCCCTGGCACCCCTGGCACCTCTGGCACTCTGGCACCTATTTTTTCGCTCGGACCGGTTCCATGTATTCCCACAGCAAATACCCCACCCATCGCGTCGATTGTTCCACTCGTTCGGTGATCGGGATCATCACGCCCAGTGCGGCAGCCAGCGCGCCCGTGCGCGTCAACCCTTTGCGGACCTGTGGCGTGATGGCGAGCTCGCTGTTCTCGCCGTTGAGCTCGACCCCTAACGTCCAGGTATTCGGCGCAAGACTCGTGTCGCGGCCGAGGTAGAGGTTGTAGACGAACGCTCGGTCCGCCTTCCCGCGATCGACTGGCAGCTCCACTTTCGTTTGCGCTTGCACATACCAGCTTCCCAGCATCGTCCCTGCGGACAGGAACGGCTCCCAGACCGTTGTGCCGTGTCCCAGTCCTTTCGAATCATCGCCCGCCGGCAGCGACGCTTCGAGACCGGCTGTGAGAATGCCGGGAGTCGCATCCGACGCGAGGAGTGTGTATTTGAACGCCAGCTCGATGTCGCCGACGCCGAATTGCGATGACTCGGTATTCACCAGCGCGGCAGACGGAATCGACAGCGAGGCCGTGCGATGCGACACGGCGGGGATGCCCACCTCGTACATCGCGCGCCTGCCGAGGCGACGCTCGAAGAGATTCATCCACTCGAGATGCGTCCTCGCCGGACTGCCGCCCCGTTCTCGCCGGTGACTCACGATCGGCGCGATCACGAGCTCGTTCTCCGGGAACGCCTTCTCGGTGAGGATCGGCCGCGGAAAGTTGAGGTTGCCACTTGGCCATCGAGCGTCGCGGCAAAACGTCCTCATGTGAGAGACGAATCCGCGGATCTGCTCGGGCGAGAGCGAGTCCTCGAATGCCGGCATCTGTGATGAAAGGCCGACGCCAGGACCGCCCCTGGCGATCGCACGTTCCCAGTCGGCGTCGGTCTCCGGCGTGGTGACGGAACAGTCGGTGAAGTCCATCGGCTCGACCGACACGGTCGGCTCAGTCACCTTGCCCGACCCATCGAGCGCGTGACAACGCGCGCACCACGCGCCCCACATCTCCGGAATCGTGGTCGGCTGATCACTGGACGGCGCGCCCGGCTGCGGCGGTAGAGCGGAGAGAGCGGCCGCAAGAAGAAGCGGGATCACCTTCCAGACTATGCAAGACCTCGGCGGAAATCACCAAAGGTGAGACTGAAGTTCAAAAACATATAATCGACGGCTATGTTTCGACGAGTCGGCGTTGTTCTTATCGCAGCGATTTCGCTCGCGGGTCAGCCGCGGGCGCAAGGACGTCCGGAATGGCTGGCTCCGTTTCAGGAGAACGCCGACAAGCTGATGAAGGCCGCGATGGCCGATCAGTTTGCGTGGAACCGGCTGGCCGAGCTGACCGATACCTACGGTCACCGTCTGTCTGGCTCAGACAATCTCAATCGCGCCATTGCATGGGCGGTCGAGACGATGAAGAAGGACGGGCTCGAGAACGTCCATACCGAAAAGGTGATGGTGCCGAGGTGGGTTCGAGGGCGCGAGAGTCTCGAGATCCTGGATCCCCCACGCCATCACGTGCCAATGCTAGGACTTGGTGGCAGCGTCGGTACGCCGCCGGCGGGCATCGCCGCCGACGTCCTGGTCGTCGCGAACGGCGACGAGCTCACCCGGCGCGGCGCCGAAGCCAAAGGCAAGATCGTCCTCTTCAACGTTCCCTTCACCAGCTACGGCGAGACGGTTACGTACCGGTCGAACGGGGCTCGCATGGCGGCGGGACATGGCGCAGTCGGGGCGCTCGTGAGAGCAGTCGGCCCACCGGGCCTTCGAACCCCGCACACGGGTGGGATGAACTACGGCGACGAGTCTGTCGCCAGGATTCCAGCGGCCGCGATCCCGACTGAAGACGCGTCGCGGATTCAACGGCTGGTGAATCGCGGGCTGCGGGTTCGAGTGCGGCTGATGATGGAAGCGCGCTTCGAGCGCGACGCCGAGTCGTTCAACGTCGTCGGCGAGATTCGGGGGAGCGAGTTTCCCGACGAGATCGTGCTCGTTGGCGGCCACTTCGACTCGTGGGACGCGGCGACCGGTGCGTCCGATGACGGTGTGGGGTGCGTCGTGACCTGGGAAGCCGCGCGCCTGATGAAGAAGCTCGGCATCCGCCCCAAGCGAACCGTTCGCGTCGTGCTTTTTACGAACGAAGAGAACGGCACACGCGGCGGAGTCGGGTATCGTGACGCGCACGCCAAAGAGGCGAGCAATCACGTGCTCGCGCTCGAGTCCGATTCGGGTGTCTTTGCACCGGCCCGACTGGGTTTCAGCGGGCCCGATTCGGCGCGCAAGCTGATCGCGGAGATCGGAACCCTCCTCGCCCCGCTGGGGCTGCAGGAGATCGGATCGGGAGGCGGCGGCGCCGATATCGGCCCGATCGGTCAGCTCGGCAAGGTGCCGATGATGGCGTATTCGGGCGACTCGGCGAAGTACTTCACCATTCACCACACGCCGGCCGACACCGTCGATCGGATTGACCCTGCGGAGGTCTCGCGCGCGGCCGCGGCGATCGCGACTGTGGTGTACGTTGTTGCCGACATGCCGCAAAAACTGCCAAAAATGTGATGGGGGGCCAGGCCCTGTCACTGAGGGCCAGGCCCCGTCACCGGGAGTCTCGATGAAGAACCTGTTTGCTGCGCTGACGCTCGTAATTGCTCTCACTACCAGCGTTTTGGCCCGTCAGGCCACGGTGACGGCGTCCGACGCCTGGATCGTCGAGCCCGCCTCCGGCGACACGACGGCCGTCGCGTACCTCACGGTCAACAACCCCACGATGTACGACGTCTATGTCGTCTCTGCGAGCACGCCCGCGGCGGAGAAGGTCGAGCTGCGCCAGGGAAGTGGGGCCACCGCGAAGGTCGTGAACGTGATTACCGTCGCATCATACGGGTCTGCTGAGCTCAAGGCCGACGCTGAGCACCTGGCGCTCGTGAATCTCAAGCGACCACTCAAGGCCGGCGACACGATCGACCTCACGTTGAAGACGGACGGCGGCATCACCCTCAACGTCTCCGCCGTCGTCAAGAAGGGTCAATAGGCCGGCCCGAACTAGCCGAGGAACGATACTCCAGTTCCTCTTGTGCCGTAATATTGGGCGGATGACGATTCGCATTGTCGCCGCTACGTTTGCCCTGTTCCTCACGCCGCTGGCTTCCCATGCGCAGCCGACCCGGCGCCCCTTGGCGCTTGACGATCACTCGCGGTTCGTCGCCGTGGCCGACCCGCAGCGCTCGCCCGACGGCCAATGGGTGGCATACACGGTCACCAGCATCGACGTCGAGAAAGACAAGCGTGACACCGACGTGTGGATGATCCGTTGGGATGGCGCCGACCAGATTCGGGTGACGTCATCGCCCGACAGCGAGTCGCAACCGCGCTGGAGTCCCGACGGCAGGTACCTCTCGTTCATCGCCTCGAGAGGCACTGAAGAGGAGAAGAAGAAGGGTGGTCAGGTCTGGCTGCTCAATCGATCCGGTGGGGAAGCGCAGAAGCTGACCGACGTGAAGGGCGGCGTCTCCGACTACATGTGGTCGCCCGACAGCACTCGAATTGCGTTCGTCATGAAGGACGTCGATCCAGACGATGAGCCGGAGAAGAAGGAAGGCTGGAAGCGCAAGACGACGCCGCCGATCGTGATCGATCGCTACCACTTCAAGCAGGATCGCGAAGGCTATCTCAAGCGCCTGTACGATCACATCGCCGTCTTCGACATCGCCTCGAAGAAGGTCGATCAGATCACGACCGGCGGCGCCGACGATGCCAACCCGGTGTGGTCACCTGATGGCAAGCTGATCGCTTTCAGGAGTAAGAGAGCGCAGACGGATCCCGATCGCACTCGCAACGAGGATCTCTTTGTCGTCGAGGCGCGAGCGGGGGCGCAGCCCCGCCAACTGACGACGACACCCGAAGGCGAAACGGGACGTCCAACCTGGAGCCCCGACGGGGCGCGAATCGCCGCGCTGATGGGCGATGTAGACAAGTACGGCGCCTACGCTCTCAACAGGCTGATCGTCGTGCCGGCGAATCCGCCGGTGGGCTCATCCAATCGGCTCGCCGTCTACATGGCGTCGCTCGATCGCGCCGTGTCGAGTCCGCAATGGTCCGCGGATGGTCAAAGCATCTCGTTTCTCTTGCAGGATGACCGCACGCAACACCTGGCGCGTGTACCGGCAGAAAGCCCGAACGGCACGCCGTCTCGACTGACGACTGGCCGCCGTTCGATACGCGCGCCCAGCGGCGGCAAGGACGGCAACTTTGCCGTGCTGGCGACTTCGCCGAACGAGCCGGCCGAGGTCTATGCGTTCGAAGGCGGCGCCCTTCGCAAGCTGACCACGCACAACGACGCTTTGCTCGCGCAGTTGCAGTTTGCGACCACGGAGGACTTCTCGTCGAAGAGCGCCGACGGCACCGAGGTGCACGGCCTCATCGTGAAGCCGGCGGGGTATGTCGCTGGACGAAGAGATCCCACCATTCTCTACATCCACGGCGGGCCAAACGGTCAGGACGAACACGCGTTCAGCTTCGATCGGCAATGGCTCGCAGCCAATGGATATGTCGTGCTGGCGATCAACTATCGCGGCAGCGCCGGCCGCGGGTCGGCATTCCAAAAGGCGATCTACGCCGACTGGGGACATCTCGAGGTCGTGGACCTGCTTGGCGCCGTAGACGAAGCCGTGCGCCAAGGCGTCGCGGATCCCAACCGGCTTGGCATCGGCGGCTGGAGCTACGGGGGCATCTCGACCAACTACGCCATTGCGACCGACCCGCGCTTCAAAGCGGCGGTCAGCGGCGCTGGCAGCTCGCTCTGGCTCGGGTTGTACGGCATCGATCAATACAGCGTGCAATACGACATGGAGATGGGTCAGCCATGGAAGGCGAAGGACCTCTGGATCAAGTTGTCCTACCCATTCTTCAATGTCGAGAAGATCAAGACGCCCACGCTGTTCCTTGGCGGCGAGAAGGACTTCAACGTGCCGATCGCCGGCGGCGAGCAGATGTATCAGGCGCTCAAGAGCGTGGGCATCGAGACGCAGCTCGTGATCTATCCGGGCCAATTCCATGGGCTCACGATTCCAAGCTACGAGCGCGATCGACTGCAGCGCTATGTGGATTGGTACAACAAACACCTCATGCCGAGCGGCACTGCGCAGTAACGAAGCAGGTTCTACAGGGTCTGTAGGTTCTGCAGGTTCTGCAGGTTCTGCAGGTTCTACAGGTTCGACTCACGCCACTGAAACGTGGGGACAAACCTTTAGGTTTGTCCTGGGCAAAGGAATCGTTCATGTTCAGATCTCGACTTCCGAAGGCCAGGCTTTGTGTTCCGTTAGCGGCGTTCTTAGCTGGCGCATGCGGTGGCTCGGAGCCGGCCAGCCCGGCGCCGCCGGCTGCCGCCGCACCGACCGACAAAGCTGACGGCCCCGGCATCATCGCCGGCACGGTCACCTTCGATGGCACGCCGCCACGGCCCGCTGCTCTGCAGATGGAATCAGATCCCAAGTGCACGCCGGAGCCAGGCGCCGTCTCCGAGCGTTTGGTGGTGGGTTCTGGAAAGGGCCTGAAGAACGTCTTCGTCTACGTGAAGGATGGCCTGGGCGGTCGTACCTACGCAGTGCCGACACCGCCGGTCGTGTTTGATCAGAAGGGCTGTCGCTACGCCCCGCACGTCTTCGGAGTGCAGGCCGGACAGACCATCGAGATCACCAACAGTGACGGCACGCTGCACAACGTTCACGCGCTGCCGAAGACGAACAGGGAGTTCAACTTCGGACAGCCGCCGAAGGTGCCGGCGGTGACACGCGTGTTCGACAAGCCGGAAATCGGATTGATGTTTCGCTGCGACGTGCACGGCTGGATGAACGCGTATGTCAACGTCGTCTCGCACCCGTTCTTCGCCGTCACCAAAGACGATGGCACGTTCGAGATCAAGGGGTTACCGTCAGGAAAGTACACCGTCGAGTTGTGGCATGAGAGGCTGGGGACGCAGTCTCAATCGGTGACGGTGGACGCGACCACACCTGCGAAGGTGGCCGCGAGCTTTAAGCAGGCGACCCAATAGGCAACCCTAACCGGCCTTCGCCAAGGCTACGGCGGTCCGCCAAAGCTTTAGCGACGGCGGAAGGGTTGCCTCCACAACTGTTTCCGTCATGTGGAGGCGCCTTCGAGAGGCAAGCCGAGGCACTGCTGAAGCAGTGCCCTACGGATTTCGCGCGGCCTGCTTCGCGAGCCACCCGTCGAAATCCGATCGCGACTGAATCGCGTAGACGCCTCGCATGCGGAACGGAGCAACGTCGCATCGTCCCCAAGCGATCCGAGACACGCAAGCAACGTATAATTCCCGTCAAACTGCTCACGACATCCGCAAAAGGAGTTGCCATGGGGAACCGTCTCGCGAAGGCCATCGTGTTGGGTGCCTGGACGCTGGCCGTCGGCGCCTGCAGCGGGGCTGAAGCGCCGCCGGCATCGGGGTCATCGGCTGGTGCGGCCGCTGCCCGGGTCTTTTTCGTGTCGCCGAAGAACGGCGCCACCGTCAAACCGATGTCCACGATCGAATTCGGCAGCACTGGCACAACCGTGTCCGCTGTCCCACCTGGAGAGCTGAAGCCCGAGCAGGTTCGGCCGGGGATGATTCACTATCACCTCGGTGTCGATACCGACTGTCTCGAGCCCGGCGTCGCGATCCCGAAGGCCGATCCCTGGATTCATTTCGGCGACGGCAAGAGCGTGATCGAAATGTCGCTCACTCCCGGTCAGCACAGGCTCGCCGTGCAGGCGGGCGACGACCTGCATCGCACGCTGCCAGGGATGTGTGAAGTCATCACCGTCACGGTGGCGCCGTAACCGCAACGGCCCCGGCCGAATCTGGTGATCTCGTGAGCTCGTGAGCTCGTGACCTTGTGATCGATCTGGCGATCTGTCGATCGTGCGACCTCGTGATCTTCGATCTGTTGATCTTTTGATCCCGGGTGCGGCGCCCCGCCCAACGCGAACGGTTACGGGTCGCCCAGTCGATAGATCAACAGATCGATCAGGAGATCATTAGCTCAACCGATCAACGGCTCGATCAATAGATCACCACCTCACGAAACCACGAGATTCTTTCATCTGTCCAAGGATGAAGGTCGTTCTCGGTTTCAAGGCGCACTCAGGTTGGGCGGCGATGGTCGCAATCGGCCGCGTGGCCGGTGATCTCGTCGTCGTACGTGGAGACGTACGTGGAGACAAACCTTCAGGTTTGTCTGATCTGGCCGTCGTCGATCGCCGGCGTATCGAACTGGCAGACCTATCAGAAGGCGAGTGGGCACGACAGCCGTATCACGCCGCCGAGGGGCTGCCATCGGCTCGTGCGAACGAAGTCGTCGCGCGCGGCATCGCCACCGCGCGCCGGATGGCGTTGGCGGAAATTCGCGGCGCCGTCGCTCGCGTGAAAAAGGCGGGGCACTCTGTGATCGGCTGCGCCGTTCTCGTCGGCAACCCGATGCCCGAGTGGAGCGTTGACCAGATCCTCGCCGTTCACTTCCGCATGCATCAAGCCGAGGGGGTGCTGTATCGAAACGTGCTGATCGACGCCGCGCGGGCGTGCAAGCTGAAGGTGATCGAAGTCTCTGAGAAACGCATCGGCGAAGAGTGTGCGCGCGCGCTCAAACGACCGGCCTCGCAGCTGGACGAGCAAGTCTCAGCGCTGAAAGCTCAGGTCGGCGCTCCCTGGGGAAGCGATCAGAAACAGGCCGCGCTGGCCGCGATGATAGGACTCGTCAGGCAACCCTTCCGCCGTCGCTAAAGCTTTGGCGGACCGCCGTTGCCTTGGCGAAGGCTGGTTAGGGTTGCCTGCAGCTCGCTCAGCAATGTAGAGGCAACCCTTTAGGGGTGCCTTCCACCAATCGGGTAGAGTGTCGTGGTGGCTGCGCTTTCTCCAGGCACAACCATCGGCTCGTACGAGATCCTGTCCGCCGGTTCCTCATCGAAACCGTTCCTGACCTCGCCGGAGGATCGGTGCAGGTCACGGTCACGAATTGGTTTTTGGAGCTCAGGAGTCGTGCACCCGAGAAAAAATGAACAGGAGATCAAGAGATCAGGAGAATGGTTTTGTCACAATTCCCCCGAGTTTTGTGCGAATTGAAATTCGAAAACCAGGCTTCTCCTGAGCTCCTACCCTCCCGTTAATCTCTTGAACTCCGCGTCGTCCAGTAGCGCCTTGAAATTGGGATTGAGCGGCAGCTGCCGCTTGTTCGCGGGATTGAGATCAATCGCCTTCGCCACCTCCTTCAGTGCTTCGCCCTTCGCGTTCATTCGCAGATGAATGTTGGCGAGCGCGACCCAGACGATGTCCATCTCGGGTGATTTGTCGCGCGCGTCTTGAACAATCTTGAGCGCGCCCTGAAGATCCCCTTTGGTCATGAGCCGGTTCGCGTCACCGATCGACTCCTGGCTTCGCACGGCAGTCAAGATCCTCCGAAGTTCAGGAATCGGCGCTTTGCTTTCGTCGACTCGGAGGTCGAGCTGACGATCGCCATAGCCGGCCTGCGAGAGCGGCTTGAGGATCCACAGCGCGGCTGATTCGGTGCCGCGCTTGTCGCCGCCAGCCTGCTGACCCGCCCACAGCGCCTCGAGCAATCGCTCCGCCAGCGGGCCTGTGGCCGATTCAAACGACTTCGCCATCGCGTCGACCACTTCAGGTCCGGTCAGGGTGTTGCCCTGCGCACAGTAGTTGACGCCGCAATGGTGGCCTTTCCAATCGGTGATCGTCGCGCTCGTCCACGCCGCCGTCCGCCCTTGAATGTCGAGGATGGCGACCTGCCTCGAGTCGCGCCCTTCATCGGCGCGCAGCATGGTGTCGAGCGCGGCCTGCGGTGTCAGGCCGGCCTGCAGCAGCTGGATTCCTAGCTCGCCGTAGAACGGATTCGACGCGGACTGGTGCGCCATCACCGCGAGACCGCCCTTGCCCGAGCGGGTGCGCGCGCCAACCGCGATCGTCTTGGACTGCACGGCCATCCCTAGCTCACCGGTGGCTGGATCTCGTCCGATGATCGAGAACGTGCCTTGGTGATCCGGTGGATAATCCTGGGCCGCGACGGACGCGAGCGTGGAGACGAACAACACACCGACAATCCAGATGCGCATGCCTCGAATTCTAACGGGGATTCTCGCCCGCCGTAGCGTCCCCGCTAATCGCATGCGGTCTCGGGCCCAGGTCGCGACCGTGCGAGGCCGCGACCTGTTTCGCACTCATACAGGCGCGCAAGGACTATGATGCGCGAAACCCTCATCGAGACGACCATGGAGCGGGACGCAGGATGCGTCCATAGCCGATCAGTCGGCGGTGAACTGGAGGAACCATGTCGCGGTCATTTGCCGTTTGCGTGTTTCTGGTTCTCGTCGCCGCCGAGACAGCGGCCCAGGAAACGGGCTCGATCCGGGGCATGGTCGCGGACGGTTCCGCGGCTGTGCTGCCGGGCGTCACCGTGACGGCCACCGAGACGGGCACCGGACGCCAGCACCTCGGCGTGACCGACGAGCGCGGGGAGTACCGCATTCCGAGCGTCCCCGCCGGCACTTACGATCTCCGCGCGGAGCTCGCGGGGTTTTCCACCGTCGTGATGGCGAAAGTCGAGCTGCTTGTCGGACAGAATGCGACCATTTCGATCAAGATGGCCCTGGCCACCGTGCAGGAGACCATCACGGTCACGGCCCAGCCTCCGCTCGTCGACGTCGCTTCGTCGCAGGTGGCGGGCAACGTCGACCGGCGCCAGATGGACGAATTGCCCATTCTGGGTCGTAACTGGATGGAGTTGGCCCTGCAGGTCAAGGGCATCACGGCCAACAACGTCGGCGATCGCCCGGGCGTGCAGCGCGACGATCAATTCCAGCTCAGCCTCGACGGGCAGCAGGTCACGCAGAAGGTCTCAGGCTCGGACCGCGGGCAGCCGAAGTTCAGCCGCGAAGCGATCGCCGAATTTCAGATTGCAACGAACCTCTTCGACGTCACCGATGGCCGCTCGATGGGCATTCAGGTGCGCGCGGTCACCCGCGCCGGTACGAACAAGACTCAAGGCAGCGTCTATGGCAACTTCCGGGACGACAAGTTCAACGCCCCAGACGCCTTTGCGAAGCGGGTCCTGCCGTACCAGAACCAGCAGGTCGGCGGAGCGTTCGGCGGCCCGATCGTCAGGGATCGCATGCACTACTTCCTGACCTACGAGTACGAGCGGGAACCGAGCACCATCGTCTCGAAGGTCGCACAGCTTCCCGGCCAGACCTTCACGTTTCCGACGAAGCTGACGCAGCAATCCGTCATGGGCCGGTTCGATCAGGTCCTCTCCAACCGGGACCACCTCGCGGCCCGAGTATCTTCCTGGAATCTCGATGCGCCGTTCGAGCTGGGCAGCACCGTACATCCCTCACAGGCGCTGTCGCGCACTCAGACATCGTTCACCGTCTTCGGCACTTGGTCGAAGGTCCTGAGCGACCATGCCATTCAGGAGGTCAAGGTCGGGTACAACAAGTTCGACTGGGACATCGACTTGGCGTTTGCGAGCATGGCGCAGACGCCGCAGCTCGTCTTCCCGGGCCTGACCATTGGGGGGTCGCGGAACTACCCTCAATACTTCGAAGAACTGCAGTCCTCCGGACGCTACGACCTGACCCTGAACGTGAACCGCCACGATCTCAAGCTCGGCGGAGAGTTCCTGTGGTGGCGCGACAGCGGGGTTCGAGAGCTCGTCTCACGAGGCGAGTTCATCTTCAGCACGAGGCCAGCCGATATCGAACGGCGGTTTCCGGCGAGCAGTTTTGACAACCCCGCCCCATGGGACCTCACCGGCCTGGACGGGTCGGTTCAGCGCTACGACCTCACCGTCGGTGACTGGTCGGTCGACATTCCACGTCCCAACTGGGCCATCTGGATCGGTGACACGTGGCGAGCGAGCGACCGCCTGACGTTCAACCTGGGCGTTCGGTGGGACGTCGAC
>JBOGIV010000553.1:0-11544 GCA_050747925.1 Vicinamibacterales bacterium | reverse complement strand
TCTGGCGCCTGGGCGCGTCGTACGATCTCAGTGGCACCGGCCGAACGGCGCTGAAAGCCAGCTACAGCCGCTATGCGTTGCAGGTGGGCATCGATCGGGTCACGAACCTGAACCCGCTTTCCAACGGTAGTCGCACCTGCCCGTGGACCGACCCGAACGGCGACGGCAAGTTCCAGGAATCCGAGGTGAACGTGGCGCAGTGCTCGGCGTTCAGCGGCGGCGTTAACACCCGCTATGCCGACGGCGCCCGCTGGCCGTATTCCGACGAAGTGACGGCCGGGATTGAAACGCAAGTTCCTGGTCAGGTGCGAATCGGCGCGATGTTCTACTACCGCACCAACCGCGACCAGGCCGGCCAGCGCAACGTCGCCGTGCCGACCAGTACCTACACGCGGCACACCATCAACGTGCCAAATGGCCCTGGTGGGACGGTGGCCAATCCGAAGCCGACGACGGCGACCGTGTTCAACCTGGCGCCCGCGCTGGTGAGCGCGCAGGACCTCGTGCGCGACAATGTCGACTACCTCAACACGAAATACCAAGGCGTCGAATTCACCGCAACCAAGCGCTTCACCCAGAAGTGGCAGATGCAGGCGGGCTTCACGATCGGGAAGAACGAGGGCGGCGTCACCAACGGCAACGACCTGAACGACCCGAACGCAACGCTGTTCCCGAGGGGCATCATCGGCAACGATTCCGAGACGGCGCTTCGGATTTCGGGCAGCTACGAGCTGCCGGGCCGCATCAACTTCGCCGGCTCGATGATCGCCAACAACGGCTACCCTTACATTTCCACCTTCAATTTGACACGGGCGTTGGCCGCGACTCAGGGCATCACCCTGACCCGCGCCAGCCAGAATGTGTTCTTGAGCACGCGCGGCGACGAGCGGTACGGCAACGTGACGATGGTCGATATTCGGCTGTCGCGCGCGTTCCGCTTCGGCGGCCGCAGCTTCTCGCCCTATGCCGACTTCTTCAACATCGGCAACGCCGACACGGCCGTCAGCCATACTACGGCAGTCGGTGGAAACTATCTGATTCCAACCGAGATCCTGGCGCCCCGCATCATCCGCGTCGGCTTCTCGCTGAACTTCTAGACACAACAACGGGGCGCGACTTCTCTCGAGGTCGCGCCCGTTCTCTGTACGCGGTAGGCCATTCGCCGTTCGCTTTTCGCGGTTCGCAAAATGCGAACAGTCAAGAGCGAATAGCGAACAGCGGTTCTATGTCTTAGGCGACCCTAAAGGGTCGCCTCTACAAGATTCGAGGGTCGCTTAGGCGACCCTAAAGGGTCGCCTCGATCGTCGATCTTCTCTGTGACCCTGTGCCTGAGCTACGTCCGTTGAGAGGGAATTCGTCTAAGCGAACGGCCGATCGATCGCTGGACTCGGCTGGGTGAAGAACTGCGCGCCGGTCTGGGTGATGTAGAGGCAGTCCTCCAGGCGAATGCCGAACTCGTCGTAGATCGCGATCATCGGTTCGTCGCTGAAGCACATCCCCGGCGCCATCAACGTCGTGTTCCCGCGCACGAAGTTTGTCCATTCGTGGCCATCGAGGCCAATGCCGTGGCCGGTCCGATGGGGCAGGCCCGGCACCTTGTAGTCAGGACCGAAGCCGGCGTCGGTGATCACCTTGCGGGCCGCGGCGTCGACGACCTCGCACGCGACGCCCGGCCTGGCGGCGGCGAACCCGGCAGCCTGAGCCTTCTTCTCGAGATTCCACACGTCGATCTGACGTTGAGACGGTCTGCCAAAGACCGTCGTGCGGGTGATGTCCGACTGGTATCCGTCGATCGCGCAGCCGCCGTCCACGAGGATGATGTCGCCTTCCTTGAGCCGCTGCGGCTCGATGCTGCCGTGGGGGAATGCCGTGAATTTGCCGAAGCTCACCGACGCGCCACCGCCCGGCCCTCCGGCGGCGCGAAACGCCGCGCTGATGTGCGCTCGCAGCTCATCCTGGGTCATGCCTTCGCGGAATGTCGTGAACGCCGCTTTGTACGCCGCAATCGTGATGTCGTTGGCGCGCTGCATCAGCGCGAGCTCCGCCGGCGACTTGATCATGCGGCAGCCGGCCGTGACGAGGTCGGCGTCAACGAATCGGGCCGCGGGAAGCTCTTTCTTCACCCCGTTGGCAATGAAGAAGCGCAACCGCTCCTCAACCCCGACGCGGCCGGTGGTGACACCGCGATCTCTCAGGATGCCAGCGATCTGGCTGTACGGACTCTCGTCCTCCTGCCAGACGCGCACCTCGGCGTTGCCCTTCACCAGCTCGCGTGCGCGCTGTTCTTCGAACCCCGGACACACCCAGCCGATCTCCCCCTTCGCGGGAATGACGGCCACAAACGGCCGCTCGCTCAAGCCCCAGCGCACGCCGGTGTAATAGAACATGCTCGAGCCGCCCTCGAGGAAGACGGCGTCGATCCTGTTCTCGACCATCAACCGTCGTGCCTTCTCGATTCGGCCCTTCCGCTCATCGTCTGTGATCGGCGGGACCGCTGGCGCGATCGGTTTGAGGGCGGCGATGGCCGCCGGCGTGCTCGATCCCGCAGTGGGCGTGGATTGCTCAGTAGCTGCCGGCGCCGCTGCGCACGAGCTCAAGCCCGCGCCCAGCCCGGCCGCCGCGCTCGATCGGAGAAAGGTCCGTCGTGTCCGCGTCATCTGTGTCATCCCCATTACGCCCGCCGTTTGAGCGGCCGCACGCGCGCGGTCGCATTCGAATCCAGTCGAGAGCATATCAGGGGTTTGACAGATTTCTCTGTGTCTCGGTGGCCAACGTACGTGACGTGATCGGCCTGCTGGTAATTCGATCACGGGCACGGACGTAGCCACAGAGTCACAGAGACACAGAGAAACCAGTCAGGAGGAATTGCGGCTTGGTTCAACGATGCTTGATGAACGTCCCGCTCTGCAACTCGGAGTACGCCTGACGCAGCTCGTCCTTGGTGTTCATCACGATGGGGCCGTACCACGCCACCGGCTCCTCGAGCGGCTTGCCTGATACCAGCAGAAAGCGAATCCCTTCGTCGCCGGCAGTCACGGTGATCTCGTCGCCACCGTCGAAGAGCACCAGCGAGCGATTGCCGATCATGGACGGGCGCGTTTCGTCGGCCACCCCAACCAGCTCTGTCTGAACCGCCCGCGGCTTCGACGCATCGCGGAACGTGCCGGATCCTGCAAAGACGTACGCGAAAGCATGGCGGGACGACTCGACTGGTATCCGCTTGGTTCGGTTCGGCGGCAGGGAGATGTCGAGATAGCGCGGGTCGGCGGCCACCCCTTCGACGGGGCCAGTCTTCCCCCAGAAGTCGCCAACGACAATCCGCACATGCGTGCCGTCATCGTCGGTCACCTCAGGAATATCCTTTGCCGCGATGTCCTGATAGCGCGGATTGGTCATCTTGAGCGCGCGCGGGAGGTTTGCCCACAGTTGAAACCCATGCATGCGCCCCTCCGTGTCGCCCTTGGGCATCTCCTGATGAAGGATGCCACTGCCGGCGGTCATCCACTGAACGTCCCCAGGTCCCATCGCGCCGCGGTTGCCAAGGCTGTCACCATGCTCGACCGTACCGGCCAGCACGTAGGTGATGGTCTCGATGCCGCGATGCGGATGCCACGGAAATCCCGCGGCGTACTCCGACGGCGTTTCGTTGCGGAAGTCATCGAAGAGCAGGAACGGATCGAACTCCGTCGTGTCGCCAAAGCCGAATGCACGGCGCAGCTTGACGCCGGCGCCCTCCGTGGCGGGAGTCGATTCGACGATGCTCTTGATAGGGCGTAGGGACATGATCAGAATTCCCCCGGGAGTGTAGTGGTGATTCTGCGCGACTCAAAGGGTTGGACGCCGTTGGACTAGCTGTCGTTTCCACGCGTCGAGGGAGAGCCTTGACGATGGCATACTGACGCCGTGCCGCCGCCGGTGATCGAGAATCCGATCCTGAACTCGCCCTTCTACGAGGACTCCCCCGAGATCTCATAGATGGCCAAGCGAACGCCAAAGTCGAAAGGTCCCACGCCCGCGGCAGTAGAATCACTGGTCTAGGAGCAAGACAATGCCTCTCAACTGGTCAGTTCCCGACGCTGCGTTGGCGGCATTTTGTGAGCGGCACCACGTCACGCGATTGGCGCTGTTCGGCTCGGCGCTCCGTGACGATTTTGGTCCGGAGAGCGATGTGGATGTGCTGGTCGAGTTCAAGACCGGCCATGTACCAGGACTCATCCGAATTGCGGGCATTGCCCGCGAGCTTTCTGAAATGGTCGGTCGACCCGTTGACCTGCGCACGCCAGGCGATCTCTCGAAATACTTTCGAAGCGACGTGATTCAATCGGCCGTCGTCAAGTATGCCGCCTGAGCAGGACATCGTTCGCCTGCGACACATGGTGGATGCCGCTCAATCCGCTCTCACGTTTGCCGCCGGCCGATCCCGGACCGACTTGGACACTGATCCCATGCTTCTCCTGGCGATCGTCAAGGCCGTCGAGATCGTTGGCGAGGCGGCCGTCAACACCACCGCGGAGACGCGAGCGATGCTGCCTGGAGATTCCGTGGACGAACGTCATCGGCATGCGACACCGCCTCACCCACGCCTATTTCGACATCGACGCCGCCGTGGTGTGGGCCACCGTGGAGGAAGACTTGGTGCCCCTCGTGGTCCGACTGCGCGCGTGGCTCGAGGATCTGGAGAAGTGACGAAGCGCTCAGCGAAATCCAAAGGCTTGACGCCCGTCGAAGCGTTCAAGCACACGCATTTGTGTGACGGGGCCGTTCATGGTCGAGAGCCTGTCGCTGCATCGTGTTCTGGCGACCGATGAAGAGCGTCCGCGGAGCGAGCAGACGGGCCAGCGCGACAACTGGCCCATCACGCTTAGCGCTCGCCCATTCCCGACAGGACGAGCACTGAGCGCCGTGCCGTCGATCTTCGTCCCAACTCGTCAACCAGCACGGCAGAGATGGTGTACTCCCCGCCGGGCAGGTTCTTCAACGCGACCTCGGTGGTGCGTGGCGCCTGGGCGCCTTCAAGGTTGATGGTGCTGCTGCGATAGAAGTCGCTCGAGTCGGCCGTAATCTCCAGCAGACGATTCGCGGCATTGCGCTCCACTTGCGCGATGACCCTGACGTAGGCCGGCGCCTGGGCGATCGAGGGGGTCACGCGAATTGAGATCTTCTCGTGGGCCGTCAGGCGCGGCGCGCTCATCAGAAGCGACGCCATCAACAGTGCAAGTGCGGCGGCCCGACCGATCATCTTCGCTACCTCCCGCTCCGTGCTAGAGCGAGATTCGGGCCACATTTCCCCGCAACCGAAGAAATCTTTCAAGCTGTTGTAAACGGGCCGCTTAGCTGAGAACGCTCACTGATCGCGGGGTGACAAGATGCGGCACTTCTTACCGATTCGTGTCACCACTGCACCGTGGGACTTCCAAAATTTGCGCGAGCACGCGATCGGCAGCCCGATCGATCACTGCGCGAACGCTCGCAGCGCCGCTTCGACCACGCCGATCGCGCGCCAGTACTCGTCGAGCGACAAGTGCTCGTGCGGCGTGTGATCGAGCGCGCTGTCACCGGGGCCATAGGCGACGATCGGGCAGCGCCACGCCGGGCCGACAACGTTCATGTCGCTGGTACCGGTCTTGAGGACGAATCCGGGTTGAACACTCGCATCCGCTCCTCGGATGGCGGCGAGGAAGCTTCTGACCAGCGCGTTGTTCCGGTCAGCGCGCCAGGGTTGCTCCCATCCGCGAAAGCGGAGCTCGACGCTCGTCCGTCGGCCATCGAAGCGGATGACATCGGGTTCAGGCAACCCTAAAGCGTTGCCTCCACGCCGAGAGAGGCCTGGCACACCCAACTCCATTGGCTTGCCTCCGCACTCGAGGTGGTGGTGAGTCCACGCCGTGAGTTTCGCCACGAACGCATCGATGTCGAAGCCAAGGGGAAGCCGCCAGGCGATCTGGGCGTCCACACGGTCGTGCATCTCGGCATTGGTCGACGTGATGAACCGGCGGAGACTTGGCGTCAACTGGTCGAACGGCTTCTGGCGGGTGTGATTGAACACTGACGACTGTGCGGCGACCCAATTCCAGAGGTCCACGACGACGCTCGCGAGGCTCGCGTCGGGGCCAGCCGTGTGTGCCATTGGTTGATCGGCGATGAGATCGAGGAGGAGCCGGCCTTTGTATCCCAGGGTGATGCGGTGCCACTGGCTGGGCTCTCCAATCACGCATGCGTCAGGGATTGGCTCATTTCGGCCGTCGAAGCGCGCCGCAATGAAGCGAGCGCCTTTGCTGGTTGCCGCTTCCTCTTCGACGGCGCCGACCACCACGACCCGAAGGCCGGCGTCGCGCGTCCACTCCGGATCGAGTCGAGCCACGGCGGCGACGAAGGTGGCAAGTGGGCCTTTGGCGTCGACGCTGCCGCGCCCGAAGAGCCTCTCACCGTTCGGCGAGGCTTCGATTCGGACGGGTATCGCACCCGGTACCGTGTCGATGTGGCCCAGCAGCACAATCGTCCGCGCGGCATCGCCCGAACCGATTTCGCCGACGGCGTTACCGGCCTCGTCGACAAACGCCCGCTCGTAGCCGGCGCGTCGCATCTCTGCCACCAGCCATTCGGTCGCGGCGGATTCGTCGTGAGAGAGCGAGGGAATCGCGACGAGCCCGCGAAGGAGCTCCACCGCCGACGAGCGATCGGTCACGGTGTCATCTCGTGGACGGCCTTGGCAATGGCGTCCACACCCATGGAGACTTCGTCCTGGCGGATGATCAACGGCGGCAGCAACCGCAGCACTGTGGGGCCTGCGGGCAAGGCAATCACCCCGTGGTTGACCATCAGACTCTTGAGCAGCGGCGCCACCTTGGTGCGCAGCTCAACCGCCAGCATCAGGCCAAGGCCGCGGACCTCGCGGACGATCGCAAGACCAGCGAGCGCCCGTTGAAGGGCCGCCAACAGCCCGGCGCCCAGATGCGCGCTGCGCTCGATGAGACCTTCGTCTCGATACGTCCGAATAGCGGCGAGTCCCGCAGCACACGCGAGCGGCGACCCGCCGAATGTGCTGCCATGCGCGCCCGTGCTCAACACGTCGCGCATCGCCTTTGTGTAGACAAACGCTCCCATCGGGAAACCTCCCCCAAGGCCCTTGGCAAGACACACCAGGTCGGGCTCGAGATCGGCGTGCTCGAAAGCGAACCATCGTCCGGTGCGGCCAAAGCCAGTTTGAATCTCATCGATGATGAGCAGCGCGCCTCGATCGCGGCACAGACGCTGAGCCGACTGCAGGAAGTCGACCGTACCAATATTGACGCCGCTCTCGCCTTGCACGACTTCGAGAATCACGGCGGCGGTGCGATCGCCCACCGCGGCGTCGAGGGCTGACGTGTTGTTGTAGGGCACATGCGTCGCCTCGAGGAGCGGCAGAAACCCCTCGCGATATTTTGGCTCCCACGTGACCGACAGGGCACCGACGGTTCGCCCGTGGAAGCCCTTGGTGGTTGCAACGAAGGCAGGGCGGCCGGTCGCGAGTCGCGCGAACTTGAGCGCGCCGTCAACGGCCTCGCCGCCGCTGTTGGCGAGGAAGGCGTGGGCCAGGTGTGCGGGCATGAGGTCGACCAGCGCCTGCGCAAACTCGGCGCGAACATCGTTGTAGAGGTAGTTGGGGCAGAGCGCTAACGTCTGAGCCTGCTGAGTGATGGCCTCCGTCACGCGCGGATGGCAGTGTCCGAGCATCGCCACGCCCTGGGCGGCGCCGAGATCGAGATAGCGGCGGCCCGTGCTGTCGAAGATCCAGCATCCCTCGCCGCGCACGACCACCAGATCGCCACGCCGCGACGTGGTCCCGCCAAGGATCTCTTCCTCTACTTTGGCCCAATCAGGCAATGTGAGTGCCTCCGCCCGCCATCGCTCGCGTGATCGGATCGGCGATCCGTCCGTCGGCGAAGATTACTTTTCCCACCCCTTCGTCGATCGCTTCGAGGGCGCCCATCATCTTTTTCTTCATGCGGCCTTCTGCAAACTGCATGAACTGGTCGGCCTTGGCTTTTGGGATTTCGGAGATGAGCGACGACTCGTCTGGAAACGCGCGCAGCAGGCCGGGCGTGTCGGTGAGAATGACGAGCGCGGTGGCTCGAAAGGCGCCGGCCACCATCGCCGCGGCGCGATCGCCGTCGACGTTGATGGCCTCCCCCGCGGTGGACGAACCGGGCGGTGTCAGCACGGGAAAGTAACCGGCGTCGATCAGGAGTCGAAGCAGCCCGACGTTGACGCGCTCGACCGTTCCGGTCCAGTCGTCGCGCAACACCATGCGGCGACCGTCGACGCGAATCCGCAGCGTGTCTTTCCGGTCGCCTTCGAACACGCGGCCATCGAGGCCAGAGAGCCCGACCGCGTTCACGCCTAGTCGCTGAAACTTCTCGACCCACATCTTGTTGAGTTGGCCGCAGTAGACCATTTCGAAGATCTCGAGCGTGCGCCGATCGGTCCGCCGGCTCACATGGCCCGTCTCGCTCGTCACGAACTCCGGCGGATGTCCTAGTGCTTCTGCAACGGCATTTGTCGTGTGCGCGCCACCGTGCACGAGCAGGAGCTCTGTTCCGTTCGCCCTCAGCGCGACGATATCGGAGACGATGGCGTCGATGTTGAGGGACGTCCCCCCTCCGACTTTCACGACAATCATCGAAAAACGGCCTCACGGACGGGGCCACAGAGACACAGAGACACAGAGCCAACATTCTTCGAAAAGTCGGATGCGTGTCCCGCTGAACCACACTCACGCAGACCTGGATTGGTGGCGTTTGTATTTTGCATTAGATGTTGATTGAACTCTGTGTCTCTGTGTCTCTGTGGCTACGTAAGTCAGCGCTGTTTAGATCGGGTGCAACCCTGGGAATTCGAGCCCGAGGGTCTCGTCCCATCCCATCATGATGTTCGCCGACTGCAAGGCGCTGCCCGCGGCGCCCTTCATGAGGTTGTCGATCGCGCAGAGGGCCACGACGCGTCCCGTCGTGGCATCGAGCTCGAAGCCGACGTCGGCATCGTTGCTGCCGGAGAGGATCTTCGGCTCGGGGTAACGATACAGGCCGGCGCGTTCTTTCACGATGCGCACGAACGGTTCATTGGCGTAGGTGTCGCGATACGCCTTCCACAGATCCTTCTCCGCAGCGCCCGCCCTCACAAACACATGAGCCGTGGCGAGGACGCCGCGAACGTTGTCCACCGCCGTCGCGCTCAGATGGACGCCGGTCTCGACGCCGCAGAGTCGAAGCGCCTGCACAACTTCAGCGGTGTGGCGATGTCCGGTCGGTGCGAAGCTTCGCATCACGCCGGCGCGCTCAGGGTGATGCGTGGAATCCGCGGACGCCGCGCCGCCTTCGCTGCTTCCGACCTTCACTTCGCACACGATGCCGCGCGCGACATCGATCAGGCGCGCTTTCGCAAGCGGCCAGACGGACAGCGTGGTCGCGGTGGCGTTACACCCAACGCCGCTGACGTACTTCGCGCCAGCCATCTCGCGGCGATGCAGCTCGGGCAGCCCGTAGACGAATCTGGAAAGCCACGCGGGGTTGGTGTGGGGCTTGCCGTACCAGCGGTCGTAGTCGCCAGCGTGGCGCAACCGGAAGTCGGCGCTGAGATCGACGATGCGATCGGCGAGGCCCGCGAAATGATCGATGCGATCCATCGCGCTGCCATGGGGCAGGCAGAGAAACAGCAGGTCGCACCGATCGAGGGCTTCAGAGCGAACGAACTTGAGTTGCGTTCGTCGTCGCAGATTGGGATGTGTGAAGTGAACGAACTGCCCGTCGAGCCGCTCGCTCGTGACCTGGCGAACCTCGACGTGTGGATGCCCGAGCGCCAGACGAAGAAGCTCGCCGCCCGTGTAACCGGAAGCGCCAACGATTGCCACCGATGCTCGCACGTGTCTCCGCTGCTTCTGTCTTCTTGATTCTGTCTTCTTGATTCTGGCTTCTGGCTTCGTCCTCGGCGCTACGCCGAAGCCCCTTCCGCCAGTGAGATCTGCGCCGGGTGCGGCCCTTCATCAGGCCAGCCGTTGGCGGCGGCCCAGCCATCCTTCGCGACACGCAAACAGAACTCCACCATGCGCTCGGGGATGTTGACGCCGGTCGGAGCGATGCTGTTGCGGAATTCCATGGTGTAGTTCACTTCGTTCACCAGGATGCCGCGATCCGGATCTTCGAAAAGGTCGAGCGCCACGACACCGCCGCCGCAGGCGCGTGCGGCTCGTGTGCAGATATCGGCCAGCTCCGGCGTGATCGGGCAATTGCTCGACGTGCCTCCACGCGCCGTGTTGGTGATCCAGTTCGGCGAGGTTCGGTAGATCGCGCAAATGGTCTCCGGCCCGATCTGGAAGGCGCGAATGTCGCGTCCAGGTTTGTTCACGTACTCCTGAATGTAGAAGATGCTGTGGTGATAGCTCCCGAGCGTCTCCTTGTGCTCGAGGATCGACTCCGCGGCGTCGCGATCGTTCACCTTGCTCAACAGCCGGCCCCACGATCCGACCGTGGGCTTGAGCACAGCTGGATAACCGAGTTGCTCGATCGCGTCGATGGCGCTCTCCGGCGTGTAGGCGACGAGCGCCTTGGGCTGCGGCACGCGGGCAGCCGCCAGCGCGCTGGTCGTCATCAGCTTGTTGCCGCAGATGTCAGCCACGAGCGCAGTGTTGACGGTCTTGACGCCCTGGTCGTTCAGAATCTTCAGGCTGTAGAGCGCGCGGCTGTGATTGATGCAACGCTCGACGATGACGTCGTAGTCCTTGTACGGATGGTTGTGGATGTCGGTGAGGTCGAAGACCAGCGTCTGGTCGTTCAGCAGATCGAGTGTGACGCCACGCCGATCGAACTCTTCGAAGAGGAGTTTCTCCTCGACCCGGACTCGGCTGTAGAGAACCCCAACTCGGACCTTACTCACCCCAGTCTTCCTCCTCCTGGGGCGCGAGCGAGAGCGTGAGCGGTTCGAGAGAAACGATTTCCAGCTCGGCGCCGCAGCCGGGGCATTGCGTGATCTCGTTTTGCATGACGTTGGTCAGCGTCACTTCAACGAAACATTCAGGGCACTGCGCCTGCCCAGTGGCAGTCTGAAGGGCCATCGTCCTCCGTGTCCTCCGTGGGCTTCGAGATTGACCCCATAGCTCACTTCGGTTGATAACTCTGTGCGATCGTTCCGACCCGCCCTACCCGGCCCACCCGGCCTACCCGGCCCACCAGGCCCACCAGGCCTACCCAGCCCACCCGCCCACCGGAATTCTCACCGATTCAAATGAGTTCCGGTTTAGTCGTTGTGATGCAGCTCGTACTCTCGCTGAGCCCGCGCCTGGTCAGACGCGGCCGCCTTGTCGCGCTTCTTCGCGGCCTTCATGGCCAGGCCGTGCGTCGATTCCGATTTCACCGCTGGAATCGACAGCAAGCGCTCGAGCTCGGTCGATTGACACTTCGGGCACATGGGTTCGTTGGTTGCGCCCGCGCGGACCAGGAACTCAAATTGTTGGCCGCAGTGGCGGCATTCGTATTCGAAAATTGGCATCTCAGTCTGTCCCCACTCCACAGG
>JBOGIV010000552.1:0-9263 GCA_050747925.1 Vicinamibacterales bacterium | reverse complement strand
CTAAAGTCGTGCCCGACGATGCTGCATCCCTCTGTCTTCAGCGGGCGTCAGACGATGCCCCAGACTTGGGCGCGCAGTGTCCGGGCGCGGGGGCCGTCGAGCTCGGCCATCAGGATGCGTTGCCACTGTCCGAGAACCACTTCCCCGCCACTGATCTGCAGCGTCAGGGTGTGGCCGAGCAGCATGGCGCGGAGGTGAGAGTCGGCATTCATCCGGTCGCAATCGGAGTGATCCGGATCGTTGTGCATGTAGTAGCGGTCCCGGGCGACCATTTCTTCGAGGAACTTCTTGATATCGCTGAGGAGCGCCGTTTGAAACTCGTTGATGAACAGGGCGCAGGTGGTGTGCATGGACCAGAGGGTGATCATCCCCTCCTTGATGTCAAGCCTTCGAACGTAACCCATGACCCGGTCGGTCAAATCCACCAGCTCGATGCGATCGTCGGTATCGATGACGAAGTTTTCTCCGTGGATGACGAGGCCGCCAGCCGTCGCGGAGGCCACCGTTTCGACAGGGGTCTCACGAACGGTCGCGGTCGAACTCTTGCTCATGCGTTCCTCTCGGATGTGGGCCGCCTACACCCAGCCGTCAGACTGACAAACCCAAACTCCGCATTTTATGCGAACTCATTTCAGTGCGGCAATCACGGTCTTGCACAGCCAAAACCTAACTACCGCCGGGTCTATCACTAGCAAGGCTTCGCCGCGCACGGATAAGGGATACTCGCTGGCTCCGCCTCGCTAGGGCAGTGTCGTCTTGCCCCGCCTCCGGCGGGGCGGCGTCTTGCCCGGCCTGGAGAACGCATCTGAAGCGATGAGTCTTCGGCCAGTCAAGACGCATCGACTCGCCGGCTCCGAGCGAATTCCAGACGCGACATTCTGCCATGCTACAATCCGTGACACAACCGACGCGTACCCACAGCAGGCAGGGAAGTTGGGTGTAAGGCCCACACGGTCCCGCCACTGTAAGCGGGGAACGCGATGCGCGAACTTCCGCCTTCGCCCTCATGAACATCGACGAGGGCTTCGGCGCGACGTCACTGTCCTTCGGGATGGGAAGACGCAGCTGCATCGCGTGACGATCCGCAAGTCAGGAAACCTCCTGCGACTGGGGCCTGTCACTCTTGCCCGCCGATCACCTTCGACAAACCTGAAGGTTTGTCGCCACGGCAGCTCCAAGTGGCGACAAACCTTTAGGTTTGTCGGAGCAACAGTCGCGGGTCTGGCGCGAAGACGCCAGGGAGGCAACCATGACCGCGGGTCTCCGTACGTTTTTCCTCTTCTGTTTGCTCGCACTCTCGGGTCGCGCATCCGCTTCGACAAGCTCGGCTCAGCTCGAAGGCCGTGTTCTCGATCCCGATGGACGCCCAGTTCCTCGCGCTGAGGTCATCATCGCCACCACCGCATCGCTTCCCCAGCGCATCGTCGCCGACAGCGACGGCCGGTTCTCTGTGAGTGGACTGGCGGCGGGACATTACGAGGTGAGCGCGAGCGCGCCAGGGCTGGTCGCCGATCCGATCGGTATCGATCTCGCTGACGGTGCGAACGCGTCAACCGATCTCTCGCTCCGCGTGAGCGCTGTCACCGAGGCGCTTGTCGTTTCTGCCTCGCAAATCGATCAACCGCTTTCACGAACGCCCGATAGCGTCACGGTGATTGCCGGGCGCGAGATCGAAGCGCGCCAACAGTTCACGCTGGGCGCCGCGTTGGAGTCGGTCCCCGGTCTCACCATTCAGCGGAACGGCGGACCCGGCACGGTCACCTCTCTCTTCACGCGTGGTGGAGAGTCGGACTTCACGCTGGTGTTGATCGACGGCGTTCGCGCGAACGCGTTCGGCGGCGGCATCGACCTCTCGCAAATCCCACTGCAAGACGTCGAGCGCATCGAAGTGGTGCGCGGCCCGCAAAGCGCGCTGTTCGGGTCAGATGCCATCGGCGGCGTGGTCCAGGTCATCACCCGGACGGGCGGCCGACCGTCGGCTCAGCTGCAAGTCGAGGGCGGATCGCGCGCCATGCGTCGCGTCGCGGCATCTACGACAGGCGAGTTGAACAACCTGCGTTGGCAACTCGGAGGCAACTACGTCGAAGACGACGGCTTCACTGGCCGCGCAGCGAATGGCCAGACGGTGAGCAATGACGATGCGCGAGAGGCGCAGGGGTCGGCAAGTCTGGGCTGGAGACGCGCGGCGAGCGGAGGCGACCTTCAAGGGCAGTGGCTCTACACCGACACCGAGCGCGGCGCGCCTGGAGCCTACGGATCGGATCCGGCAGCGAGGTTTTCTGGCGTGGACCGTATCGCTCGCGGCACCAGCCGTCGAATCGGTGGTGGCGCCCGCTGGGTTCGGCCATGGTTCGGCCCGTCCAGTCGAGTGCGCCAGCGTGTGGAAGTTGACGCGGCAGACTACGATTCGACATTCAAGAGCGCGTTCGGGACATCCGACGGCGAATCGCACCGCACTCACACGCGCGTGCAGACAGACGTCGCCGCGAGCGCGCGCGTTGGATTCTCTGGCGGGCTCGAGTGGCTCGGCGAGCGCGGTGGCAGCACCTTCATCGTCGCGGGCGCTCAGGGCCGCGTTCCAGTGAAGCGAAGCGTACTCGGCCTGTTCGGCGAAGGGCGATGGAATCCGCACGGCCGCGCCACGATCACCGCGGGCGTTCGCGGCGAGCGCATTCATCGCGACCGGTTGCCAGGCGCTCCGTCGGCATTCTCTCCTCGACCGGACTTCCCCGCCGACACAGTTGTCTCGGTCAATCCGAAAATCGCCGCCGCCGTGTTGGTCGGCGGCGAATCGCCCGGCCAAGGTGGGCGATCGTGGACCCGCCTGCACGGGGCGGTCGGCACCGGCATCCGACCGCCTGATGCGTTCGAAATCGCATTCACCGACAACAGCGGCTTGAAGCCGGAGCGGAGTCAAAGCGGCGAGCTCGGCGTAACGCAGGGGTTGATCACAGGCAAGGTCCAGCTCGATGCCACAGCGTTCATCAACAGCTACGACGATCTCATCGTGTCGGTCGGCCGCTCGTTCTCGGGAAGCAGCCGCTACCGCACCGACAACATCTCCAACGCGCGTGCGCGCGGTCTGGAAACCTCGGCCGCGTGGCGGGTCGCCTCAGGTCTTGGCCTGCGCGCCAGCTACACCCTGCTCGATACGGAGATCCTCGCCGTCGATGGATCGCCATCGGCGCCCCCGCCCTACCAGGTCGGCGACGCCTTGCCGAGACGTCCGCGTCATCAGGGCGCGATCGACGCCACGTGGACGCGAAGTCGTGCCAGCGCCTTCGTGCAGGTCTTCATTCGAGGCGAAGCGCTCGATGTCGAGCCGGCGTTTGGGCCGAGCGGCGGGCTGTTTCCGAACCCCGGCCGGGCGGTCGTCAACCTTGGCGGCGCCTGGCGGCCCGCACGAGCGGTTGAAGTCTTCGCTCGCACGCTGAACCTGCTCGACCGGGATTACGAAGAAGTGTTTGGCTACCCCGCGCCAGGCCGGACGGCGTTTGTGGGAGCGCGCGTTGCTGTGGGCCGATAACGTCTCGTTTCGCTACCTCCCTCGCGGGCCGCTGGTCGTCGATGGGGTCAGCCTGCGCATCGCCGAGGGCGGCATGGTGGGAATCATCGGCCCGAACGGGTCGGGGAAGACGACCCTCCTTCGCCTGCTGAGCGGCACACGACAACCCTCAGATGGACGCGTGCTTTTCGGCGGCCGTCCGATGGACGGGTTGTCGCGCCGCGACGTCGCTCGTCGAATCGCGGTGGTCCCGCAGGCCACGGAGCTGGCGTTCGAGTACACCGTGCTCGAGATCGTCTTGATGGGCCGTCACCCTCACCTTGGCCTCTTCGCGGTCGAGGGTCCAGCCGATGTGCGCATCGCGAAAGAGAGCCTCGCCGCAACCGGCACTGCGGAGCTGGCGGATCGGTACTTCCACACCCTCAGTGGCGGCGAGAAGCAGCGCGTCGTCATTGCCGCCGCGCTGGCGCAGGCCGCCCACGTTCTGCTGCTCGATGAGCCAACGGCGTCGCTCGATCTGGGATATCAGCTCGAGGTCGCGTCGACGCTCCGGCGGCTGAATCGCGAGCACCAGGTCACGCTGGCTGTGTCGACGCACGACCTTAACCTGGCGGCATCGATTTGTCGGGAGCTGGTGTTGATGCGGGCCGGCAGGGTCATCGCGGCGGGTCCGACCGAGGAGGTGCTGACGCCCGAGCGTGTTCGGGAGCTCTACGACGTCGAAGCGGATGTTCAGCATCATCAACCTTCAGGTCATCTCACCGTCACTCCCGTGCGCCGTCTCTCGCGATGACGATTCGGCGGCGCATGCTGATCGTGATCCTGGCCTTCGCGGCGTTTGCCGCTCTCGTTCTTCTGTGGGCGCCCACGATCGGCAGCACACGAATCTCGCTTCGTCGCGTGTTCGATACCTCGATCGCGTCCTCCGAGAACGTGGACGCGCAGATCTTCTTCGTGGCCCGGTTACCTCGCGTGCTCGCAGGCGCGCTGGTTGGTGCGGCGCTGGCGGCCGCCGGCGTCGTCCTGCAGGCGTTGCTGAGAAATCCGCTCGCAACACCCTTCACGCTCGGCGTGTCGGCGGGGGCGGCGCTGGGAGCGATGCTGGCGATCACGTTCGAGCTCGACGTGGGCACGTTGGGCGTGTCGTCGGTGCCGATCGCGAGCTTTCTCGGCTCGCTCGTCGCGATCGCGATCGTCCACTGGCTTGCATCGTTTCAGAGACGCGGCCTGTCAACCAACGTGCTGCTGCTGGCCGGCGTCACACTCAATTCATTCTTCTCGGCGCTGATCTTGTTCGTTCAGTATCTGGGCGACTACGCGGAATCGTTTCGCACGGTGCGATGGCTGATGGGCGACCTCGACGTCGGCAGCTACGGTTCGATTGTCGCCTCTCTTCCCTTCATCATCGCCGCCTTCGTCGTCTTCGCGGTGCTGCCACGGACGCTGAATCTGCTGACAATGGGTAAAGACGTCGCGGCGGCGCGAGGAGTGGAAGTGGAGCCCGCACAGCGATGGGCGTTTTTGAGCGCGTCGCTCGCGACCGGCGCCGCGGTGTCGCTGGGCGGACCCGTCGGCTTCATCGGTATTGTCGTGCCCCATCTCGTACGTCTGATGGTGGGATCGGATCATCGCGTCGTGCTCCCTGCGTCGGCGCTCTTCGGTGCCGCGTTTCTGGTCCTGTGCGACGTCGGCGCGCGAACCGTGATGGCACCACTCGAACTGCCGGTCGGCATTGTGACGGCGCTCATTGGGGGACCCTTCTTCTTGTGGCTGTTGGTGAGGAACTCATGACCACGAATCAAGACGCCACGAGTGGGATCACCACGAGAAAGATCGCCACGAAAGAGATAGCCACGAGCGAGATAACCACGAACATGATCACCACGCGAGAGATGACCACGAGAGAGACAACCACGAGAAAGCCAACCACGACTGGATTGACCACGAGACCGAGCACCACGAGTAGGATCACCACGAGAAAGATCGCCACGAAAGGGATGACCACGAGAGAGACAACCACGAGAGGGACAAGCACGAGTGGGATGACCACGAGAAAGATAACCACGAACACGATCACCGCGAGTGGGATAACCACGAGAGGGACAACCACAGGGATCACCACGAGAGAGACGACCACGAGAGAATTCAGGACGACAAAGCCAACCACAACTGAATTAACCACGAGACCGATCACCACGAGTGGGATAACCACGAGAGCGATCACCACGAGCGGGATCCCAACGGGAGGAATGCCTAATTCATTTTTCGTGGTTGTCGCTCTTTTCGTGGTTCTTCACATTCTCGTGGTCTCAGCTCAACAGCCGCAGCGGATCATTTCGTTGGTCCCCGCGCTCACTGAGATGCTCTATGCCATCGGCGCCGGGCCGCAGATGGTCGGCGTCAGCAGTTACGACGAGTACCCGCCGGAGGTCAACGCGCTGCCGAAGGTGGGCGCGTTGATCGATCCGGACACCGAGCGGATCTTTTCACTCAAGCCCGATCTCGTCGTCACCTACGGCAGCCAGACCGACCTTCAGGCGCAGTTTCAACGGGCCTCGATTCCTTTTTTCAACTATCGCCACGGCGGACTCGCGCACGTCACCGCCACCATGAGGGACCTGGGCGCGCGGACGGGTCACGTGAGCGAAGCCGAGGCGGCGTCGCGGGCGATTGAGACGCGAATTTCGGCCGTGCGGGCGCGCGTGGCGGGCGCGCGGCGTCCCAAAACACTGTTGGTGTTTGGTCGCGAGCCGCGGACGCTGCGCAACATTTATGCGAGCGGCGGACGTGGTTTCCTGCACGACATGCTCGAGGCCGCCGGAGGCGAAGACATTTTCTCGGACATCGATCGCGAATCGGTTCAGGCGACGACCGAGCTGGTGCTGGCGCGAAAGCCCGAGGTGATTCTCGAATTGCGATCGGACGAGTTCAGAGACCGCGAAGGCATCGGGATGAAGATGGAGATCGAATCGTGGTCGCCGCTTGCCTCAGTACCCGCGGTGAAGAACGGCCGTGTGATCATCCTGACCGGCAAGGCGCTGGTCGTGCCCGGACCGCGTGTGGCCGACGGCGTCGAGCGCATGTCAAAGGCGCTGCACCCATGACCTTCTGCCACTTTTGTCACGGCCTTGCGGACGTTTACGCAGGGCACATTAGCCCAGGGCACATTTACGCAGAGCTGCGCACATGGAGATGAAGATCGCCGTCAGCTGGTCGTCGGGCAAAGACTCCGCGTGGATGCTGCACGTACTCCAGCAACAACACTCTGGGGCCGTCGCGGCGCTCCTCACGACCACCAACGAGGCGTTCGATCGGGTGGCGATGCACGCGGTCCGGCGCGTGCTGGTCGATGCGCAGGCCGATGCGGCCGGGTTGCCCCTTCGCATCGTTCCCCTGCCATGGCCGTGCCCGAACGAGGAATACGAACGACGCATGGGCGCGGAAGTTGAATCGATGGTCGCCGAAGGCTTCACCCACGTCGCGTTCGGCGATCTCTTTCTCGAAGACGTGCGCCGCTATCGCGAGGACCGACTGGCCGGCAGCGGCCTCGAGCCGCTGTTTCCTATCTGGAAAACGAAGCCGACCGCCGACCTTGCACGCGACATGATCGAAGGCGGGCTGCAGGCGCGACTGACCTGCATCGATCCGCGGAAGCTCGATCGACGATTTGCCGGCCGCCCATTCGATCTGTCGCTGCTCGAAGAGCTGCCGTCAAGCGTGGACCCGTGCGGCGAGAACGGCGAGTTTCACTCATTTGCCTTTGCCGGCCCGATGTTCAACCACAAGATTCGGGTGCAGGTCGGCGAAATCGTCGAGAGGGATGGGTTTGTGTTCGCGGACTTGAACCACGAGGATGCCGACCACGATGTGGACTAACCACGAGAGAGATTCACCACGAAGGGATTCACCACGAGACAGATCAACCACGAGAGAGATCAACCCACGAGAAGGATCACCACGAGAAGGGTCACGACAAGGAAGATTAGCCACAAAAAACATCAACCACGAGAAAATCGAGATTACGAAGGAAACCCCCAGGAGCGAAGCGAGCCCATCAGTGAGCGAAGCGAACGAGCCCACCAGGTTTCCGTCGCGCATTGTCTGTCTCACGGAAGAGACGACCGAGACGCTGTACTTGCTGGGCGAGGGCGATCGTGTGGTTGGGATTTCCGGCTACACCGTTCGGCCACCGGAGGCGAGGCAGAAGCCGAAGGTTTCCTCCTTCCTTCATGCGCGGTTCGAGAAGATCGAGGCGCTCGAGCCGGACCTCGTCCTCGCGTTCTCCGACTTGCAGGCCGACATCACCACCGAGCTGGTCAAGCGCGGATACTCCGTCTTCACGTTCAATCAACGGAGCGTCGCCGAAATCCTGCAGATGATCCGCATGCTGGGCGGCATTGTTGGCGTCCCCGAAAAGGCCGCCGATCTCGTGGCCTCACTCGAGCGCGGGCTGGAGGAGATTCGAGCCTCTGCGACGCAACTGCCACGACGGCCGCGGGTTTACTTCGAGGAATGGGACGATCCGCTCATCGGCGGTATTCGATGGACCGAAGAGTTGATCGAGATCGCAGGCGGCGAACCCGTTTTCCCCGAACACCGCGACGCATCTCTCGCGAAAGATCGCATCGTCACGAGCGACCAGGTCATCGCGCGCGCGCCCGACATCATCATCGGATCGTGGTGCGGCAAACCCGTGCGAGTCGAGAAGATCAAGGCACGGCCGGGCTGGGATCAGATTCCCGCAGTCCGCGATGGCCACATCTACGAAGTGAAATCCACCTACATCCTGCAGCCCGGGCCCGCGGCGCTGACCGAAGGGGTCGCGCAGATCGCGGCCATCCTCCAGCGGTGGGCGGTGTCGTCGGCCCGATAGCGTCTATCTGGGCAGGAACTCGATCGTCGCTTCACGCCGCCGCGGCGTGCGGAAGCCGCGCACGTACTTGAGAGAGGCTTTGGTCGGATACTTCTCCGCGTACGCCTCTTCGACCGCGTCCCGAACCCGCTCGCTGCGGGCGCGGACAGCGCGGATCCGAACCAGGCGCTCGCCAACCTGAAGCGTGCCAACCGGATCGTTCAGGAACGCGCTGTACCAGCCGTCGCGGCTCACCGTCCATGAGCGCGCGAAGACGCGTCCGCCGACCACCACCGGCCACACGCCGGTGAACCGGTGGCTCAAGCCGAAGAAGCGTCATCGCTTTCACCTTCATTTCACGCCCACCAGTAGTTCCTGGCTGAATCAAGTGGAGCGCTGGTTCGGCCTGCTCACGGAGCGCAGGATTCGTCGAGGCACGTTTCACAGCGTCGAGGAGCTTGAGCACGCCATCTATCAGTGGCTGGCGACCTGGAACGAGCAACACAAACCGTTCGTCTGGAGAGCCACAGCGGACGTCATTCTCGACAAGGTACGTCGTTGCAAAGAATTAGCTGGGACACCACACTAGCGACGGAGGGCGACGGCTTTAGCCCTCGCCACGACGAGCAACCCCGTTCCCGGTTCACCGTCTGCCGTCTGCCGGTTCCGGTTGCCGTAACCTAAAGCGCGTCGACGCCGGCGTCGGCCGCGGCCGTGTGGCGCAGCTTCTCTTGCGCATCGATTGCAGTCGCGCGGAGAAGAGGATCGGGATCGCTGGCCCACCGGTCGAGGACTTCAGCAAACCGCCGGAGCCGCATCTCGCCGATTGCATATGCGGCGCACGAGCGCAGCCACGGGTCGCCACTGAGCGTCATCACTTCGATCGCTTCCTCGCGATCGCCCAGC
>JBOGIV010000551.1:0-11387 GCA_050747925.1 Vicinamibacterales bacterium | reverse complement strand
CGAATCATCAATCCAGACGCCACCAGCAGCACCAGCGTCAGAGCGACCTGCACCACGACGAGTGCATGTCGCGCGCGATGACGTTCCCGGGTCAGGCTGTACGACCGCCCGGTTCCGCTCAGCATCGCCGCGACCTGTGATCTGGCATGCTTCACGACCAGCACGAGGCCGAAGAGCAGGCCTGAACTGAGCGAGATCGCGATCGTGAACACGACCACCGTGGGATCGATTGCAACGTCGAACACGCTCGGCAACTCTTGGGCCGCGATCGACAACAACACGGGCAGACTCGCTGCAGCGAGTGCAAGCCCCACGGCACCGCCCAGGAGTCCGAGCACCGAGCTCTCGACGAGCAGACCCCTCGCGACCGTTCCCCATCCGGCGCCCAAAGCGGCGCGGATCGCGAGCTCATGTCCACGCGCTTCGGTGCGCACCAACTGAAGATTCGCCACGTTGGCGCAGGCCACCAGAAACAGCAAACCCATCGTTCCCATCAGAACCCCAAGCACTTCGTCGAGGTCGCCGACGATATCCTGCTTCAGCGATCGCAGGTTGGGGCCGAGCTGCATGTCCTCCACTGCTTTCCTCGTGAGTCCCGGTATGATCGGAAAGGTGTCGATGAGAATCGGGATCATGCGTGCGACATCGGCAGAGGCCTGGGTCAGCGTTGCGCCATCCTTGAGCCGCGCGATACCACGTCCCTCGATGGATGGAACAAACGCGCGTGCTCGATTCGGTCGCATCGGTGTCAAGATCTCGGCGGGTTGCTGCAGAAAGCGAAATCCGCTCGGCAGCACACCAATCACTTCGTGGGGCGCGCCATCGACCGTGAGTGTTTGACCCAGCACGTGTTCGGCGCCGCCGAAGCGGCGTTGCCAGTAGGCGTAAGAGAGAATCACCGTTGCGGGGTTGCCCGGTTGATCGTCTGCTTCTGAGAAGGTGCGACCGAGCAACGGATTCACGCCGAGCGTCGGCAAGAACTCGTGCGTGCTCATGAGTCTCTGGACCTCTTCCGGATCGCCGGAACCCGTAATACTGGCCGTGTTGGAGTTCCAGAGAGCGACGAATTCGAAGGTCTCGTTGTGCTCGCGGTAGGCGAAGTAAATGGCTTGCGACGCGCCGAGCTCAGTTTGGTTCGCGCCTCGCGCCTGGTGGACCAGTGCGATCAGCCGGTCAGAGTCGGGAAACGGCAGCGGCTTCAACAACACGCCGTAGACGACGCTGAAGATCGCGGTGGTGGCGCCGATGCCGAGCGCCAGCGTGAGGATAGCCGTAGCGGCAAACGCCGGCTGTTTTATACACATGCGCGCGGCATAGCGCAGGTCCTGTCGGAGATCGGTGAAGAGGTGTCCCGCCGGCGTGATAGGGGGTGGCACGTGGGCTTGACGAAGTTCAGCCATATGCCTGGCCAACACATTTCCGCTTCGGAACTCGGCGAGCGCCAGGCGCGTCGCCTCCTCGGGTGACGCGCCACCGGCGATCAACTCCTGATAGCGGTCGTCGAGATGTTGGGTGAGTTCATCGACAATCTCGGCTTCGCACGTCGGTGAAAGCCGTAGTGACGACAAGCGTGAGCGCACGTTATTCGAGAAGCTTGCCCTGAGCGAAGTCGAAGGGTCAGGCATGTTCGTTTCCAGTGATCCGGCGTACGGCTTCGACAAACGCCGCCCAGGTCTTTTTCTGTTGGGCGAGGACCTTGCGTCCCTCGGCCGTGAGCTTGTAGAAACGGCGCCGGCGTTCGCCCGCCTTTTCCACCCATGTCCCCTTGAGCCACCCGCGTTCCTCGAGGCGGTAGAGCAGGGGATAGAGGGAATCGATGTGGAACTTCAACTGGCCGCCTGAGCGCGCGTCGATCAACTTGCTCAGGTCGTAGCCGTGACGGGGGCGCGCCTCCAGCAACGAGAGAATCAGGAGCTCCGCGGAGCCCTTCTTCAGCTCACGGTCGAGCGCCCGGGTATTGATACCTGTCATAGCCAGACATTGCTTAGACAGGCATCCGAAGGGAATGGTTGGAAGGGAAGGCGTTGGGGGGCTTCCTAGTGCACGGCGAGCCACTTGCCGAAGGCTGGCGACTGTCGAAGGCGCGCCGGGCAGTACAGACCAATTGCAGATCCTCGAGGTGCGTTACGAGTGAATTCCCGTGGAACCGTTCCGCGAACCACCTGGGGCCGAGGCCGCGGCGAAGCCTCGTCGTGATTGATCCGGTCATCTCTCGATCAAGGTAGAGGCGCGCGGGGCACCTGGATCACGTCGAAAACAATCCAGTGGCCGGGCTGTCAGTGAACAGTGCCGGTGACCGATGAGGAGGTTGCTCTCCGAATAAGATGAGGCAATGCCGGGCGGCGTGGACCTGCTCGTATTTGGACCTCATCCGGACGATCTCGAGATCGGCGTCGGCGGCGCGATCGCCAAGCACGTGGCGCTCGGACATCGCGTCGGCCTTTGCGACCTCACGCGTGGTGAGCTCGGCACCAACGGCACACCCGCCGAGCGGTTGACCGAGGCCGAGGCCGCGCGCGACGTGCTCGGCGCACGCTGGCGTGAGAACCTCGGCTTGCCCGACGGCGACATCGGCGGCGATCCGTCACATCTGCGCGCCGTGGTCGAAGTGATTCGACGTGCGACGCCGAGAACGATCGCCGTGCCGTACGGCCGCGATCGCCACCCCGATCACGTGGCCGCGAGCCGGCTGCTGACCCGCGCGGCATTTCTGAGCGGCCTGGCGCGTTATGCCGCGGCGGGTGAGAAGTGGCGCGCGGACTGGCTGCTCTATTACTTCATCAACGATTCGACGCGGCCGTCGTTCGTCGTGGACGTCTCGGCGCACTATGCCACCAAGCGCGCGGCCCTGGCGTGTCATCGGTCGCAGCTTGCGCCACCCGCGGCCGGTGCGACCGCGACGCGGCTGAACACGCCGCGCTTTCGACAGTTGATCGAGAGCCGCGATGCGCAGTTCGGGGCGCTCATCGGCGTGGAGTTCGCCGAGGGCGTGGTCGTGCATGAGCTGCTGACGCGCGAACACTTGCTGAAATGAACGTCGGGATCGCGTGTTATGCGTCGATCGGCGGGAGCGGTGTGGTGGCGGCCGAGCTGGCGCGCTGCCTCGCCGATCGCGGGCATCACACCCACGTCATCAGCAGCGATACGCCGTTTCGCCTGCGCGAATCCGATGCCGACGTCAGATTCCATCGCGTCGAGACCCCTGGGTATCCGCTGTTTCGCGAGCCGCAGTATCTGCTCGCGTTGGCCAACCGCCTCGTGCAGGTGGCGCGGGCGCATCGGCTCGACATCATCCACGCGCACTACGCGATTCCGCACGCCGCCGCGGCGTATCTGGCGCGCCAGATTCTGAGCAGCGGCCCGGCAGGCGCGGCGGCGGCGCCGCGCACGATCACGACGCTGCATGGCACCGATGTCACGATTCTCGGTTCCGATGCGTCCTATCGAGAGACGGTGGCGTTCTGCATCGATCAGTCCGACGCGGTGACCGCGGTCTCGGCGAGCTTGCGTGCCGACACCAAGCGAGCGATGCCGGTCACGCGCGACATCACCGTCATTCCAAATTTCGTGGATGTCGACGCGTATCGCCGAAGGCCGGATCCGGCGCTGCGCGCGCGCCTCTGCCCACCGGACGAACGGCTGCTGATTCACGTCTCCAACCTCCGGCCAGTCAAGCAGGTTGACGCCGTCGTGCGGGTGTTTGCGCAGATTCGAACGCGTGTGCCCGCACGGCTGTTGATTGTCGGCGAGGGACCGGAGCTGGGCCGGGTGGAGGAGCTGATGAACGACCTGGGCGTGACCGCTCATGTCGAGCTCGTCGGCGAAGCCCAGGATGTGGTTGGCCTGCTGTCCGTGTCGGATCTGTTTCTGTTGCCGTCGTTGCAGGAAAGCTTCGGCCTGGCGGCCCTCGAGGCGATGGCGTGCGGCGTGCCGGTCGTGGCGTCGAAGGTCGGCGGATTACCGGAAGTCGTCGCCGATGGAGTAACGGGGTATCTGCATCCGCCACACCAGGTGGCGCAGATGGCTGAAAGCGCGACCCGGATCTTGTCGGACCCCGCGCTGCATGCGCACATGGCCGCCGAGGGCGTGGGCCTCGCCCGGGAGCGCTTCAGCGCGAATCGAATCGTGCCGCAGTATGAAGCGCTGTACGAACACGCACTCGGACGCCGCTAGAAGCCCAGCATCCTTCCTTAGTCCTGCGTTTCATAATTACGGTGACGTATTCGGGCGCCGAGGCGGGATGCATCGGCGGCCGAGACGTCATCGTAATTGTGAAATGCAGGACTTAGTTCGTTCCAAACGCATACAGCGCCTGCGTCGTCCGCACGTAAATGCGTCCGTCGGCAAGCGCCGGTGTGGCGTAGGTGTCTTCGTTCAGGTCGTTCACCGCCGTGACCGTCAGGTCGCCCCCTGGTGCGACGACGACCACGGCGCCGGCCTCGGTGGTGAAGAACAGATGGCCATCGGCCGCAATCGGCGACGCAAACACGGCACCGGGCGCACCTGTCAGTCGTCCCTGTTTGATCACGCCCCCCGTATTAGGATTGAGCGTGGTCACGATGCCGTTGTCGTTCACCATGTACAGGACGCGGTTGAACAGGATGGGGGAAGGCAACTGTGGCACGCTGCGTTGGTACTTCCAGCGGATCGCCGTGTCGGTCATATCGCCCGATCCGCCGAGGCGAATCGCGAGCATGCCGTTCTCCGAATCCAGCGCCGCGCGGTAGTAGGACCACTCGTCCTTCGAGATCGCGCCGTTCACATCGAGGTCGGCCACGCCAAACCAGAACGCCGGCGTGAACTTCGGAACTTCCGCCTTCGACAGACTGCCGTTCCCGTCGGTGTCGGCTGTCTTCCACACGTCATCGGCGGTCGGCACGGACACCTTGTTGCCCGGGTCGTTGACGGGCGCGCCGTAGCCATTGACGTAAATCGTGTCGCCGCCAATCACCGGCGTCGATTTCATCTCGAACGACAACCCTCCGACCCACCAGAGCTTCTTACCGGTCGCGGCGTCGTATGAGGTGAGCAGAAACGAACCGGGGAGGATGACTTGCTCCTTGCCGTCGGGCCCACTCCACACGATCGGCGTTGAATGCCCGCTCCTGGCTTCGGGGCGATCGACCTTCCACGCCACCCGTCCGGTGCGCTTGGTCACGGCCATCACGTACGAGCCCAGGCTCTGATCGCACGAGAGGATGACGTGGTCGCCGACGATCACCGGCGATGCGCCCATGCCGTAGATGTTGTTGAAGGGGCCAAGCGGCATCGCCCACAACTGCTTGCCGTCGCGGTCGTAGCCAATCAGCCCGTAGTCGGGGAAGAAGACATAGACCCCGTTCTCTTCGACGGCGGGACTTGGCGATGCGGGGTTGTTGCGCTTGTCGACGACGACCGTTTTCACTTTCGGCGCGCCGCGCTCCCACAGGATCCGGCCGGATCCGCGATCGATCGCGATCGTCACCAGCGTGTCGTCACGAAGCGCTGTCAAGTAAATGCGATCGCCCTGCAGGATCGGCGAAGAGTGGCCTTGCGGCAGTGGCAGCTTCCACAACAGGCTCTTGTCGGGGCCAAATTCGGTAGGCACCTTGGTCGCGGTGGAAATGCCTGAGCCGTTGGGCCCGCGAAAGCGCGCCCAGTCGGGAGGACCGGCCGACATGACGGTGGCCGTTGAAAGCAGGTGAACGAGCCACGGCAGAACGTAAAAGACGACGCGGCGGCCTGCGCACAGCATCGGCGCAGTATAAACGGCAGCGACGAGATGTGGTCTGGAAGCCCGGACGCCAGAGCGTCTGCTGGAGCCGCGCTACTACGGCGCACAAGCAGGGGCGCTCGTCGCCCGCACCTACGACTCAACGCCTGACGGCACAAAGTTCATCGTCGTGAAGACCGCACCGGGCGCGCCGGCGACCGCTTCCGCGGATCTCATCCTGGTGCAGCACTGGGCGGAGAGCTTGCGTCGCAGAATCGACGACGCGCGCAATGAAGGTGGTGACTGCTTGGTCGAACGAGACCGCATGTTTCTGCGAGTTGATCTCCGGCGAAGCCATGGTACGCGGGCCATCATGATCATCTGCGTCCGCGCTGTCGGCGTAATGCCCATGACTTGGTGAGTCAGTTGATGCCTTTCCAGTTCAGAATCAGGGTGATCGGCGCCGATGCCAGATCATCGACGGCAACGTTGACGAGGAAACGGCCATCGGCCGCGACGTCGTATTGCGCGTTGAAGGGATTTGCCGCCGGGTTTTCTGCGAAGCGTGGCGCGAACAACGCGACGGGACGACTTGTTCGAAACTCCGATCCGCTGGCGCTGACCTGAACGGCCATCAACTGACCGTCCGGCGCCACATAGAACAACTCGCTTCCATCCCGGCTCCAGCGAGCGTGGACACCGCCCCCTGCCGACACCTGCCACATACGCTCCGATGAAGGAAATCCGCGGACGGCAATCTCGATGCGACCGGATTCATTGGTCTGATACGAGATCCAGCGGCCATCGGGAGAGAACCGCGGATTGCTTTCGTCGGCCGAGGTTCCAACGAGCCTGTGCGCTTGTCCCCCAGATTGGCCGATCGGGTAGGCCCAGGCATCGCGGCTCGCGCCTTGAGGGGTGCTGTAGAAGAGCAGCCATCGACCGTTGCGCGAAATGTCGCTGGGTGAAATCTGAGGTACACCAAGCGCGTCCGCGCTCAGCAGGAGCGTGTCGCTGCCGCTCGCTTCGATGCGCGTCATGTAGATGTCGAATGTGTTGCCTCGACTCGATCGAAAGGCGACGGCGCTTTCATCAGGTGTCCAGACCGGGAAGACTTCCTGGGCAGGGTTCACCGTCAGCCGCGAGACGGCTCCGCCCGCGCGATCGACAATCCACACATCGGCATTGCCGCCCGAACTCCGAACGATGGCGACACGCTGGCCGCCGGGCGAGAGCGCAGGCCCGGTTGCACCTTCGGCGTCCGGACGTGCGAATTCCTCCTGACTTTCACCATTGCGCGTGAACCATCGCAGTTGCGCGCCTGCGATCCGCCCAGCCCTATACGCGACGGGTCCCGACGCCGATGTCGAGAAGGCGCTGCGCCCCTGCATCGTGGGGAACGGGACTCGCCACTTGGACGGGAGCTCCGGCAACGACGTTGTTCGCAGCGTCGAACGTCTGGACGTACAACAATCCGTCGCGGACATATATGAGTTCGCTCGGCCCACGGAACTGGGCTGTGCCGTCGGCTTGCAGCAGGCGGGCGCGATCCGGTCGATCGATCGTCATCAGGTAAATGCCACGCTTGTTGGGGTCACCACTCTGGAGAAAGAAGAGAAATCGTCGACCGTCGGGATGCCACGCCGGAGACACGTGGCCGCCATCGCCGGCCTGCTGCGACGTGACGGTGCGAACCGCCGAGCCCGTGGCCGACACGAGACTGATCAGCCCCGAAGCATTCTGCGTGAACAGGATCTGCTCGTCCACACTCCACGACCCACCACGGCCGGCTGGCGCATCCGCGAGCGTGACCGCGGCGCCGCCCGACAGATCGACGCGCTTCAACTTGCCATTCGCAAAGAAGCCGATCGATTTCGCGTCGGGCGACCAGAACGGATAGACCGCTCCTTCGGTGTTGGGCAACGGACTTGCGGTGGCGCTATCCAGGGCCCGCAACCACAGTTGCAGAGGACCACTCGAGCCGCCCGCTACAAACGTGATCCTCTGGCCATCCGGCGACAACGCAAATGAATAGGCGTCTGCGACAACTGGTGTGGTGATGTCGAGGCGCAGTTCGGCAGGGCGCGGCGATGATCTCACCAGCCACGACGCGGCGGCGATTGCGCCGATGGCAACGGTCGTCAGACCCAGCCCGAGGAGCGGCCACGCGAGCCTGCGGCGCCCGGGCGCGCCTGTCGCTGTTGCACCCGTCGAAGCGCCGCTGATCACATCGTCGATTTCGAGACGCGCCGCGGCAGCCGAGTCGAGCCGTTGCGATTGCTCGCGCACGAGGCATCGCCGAAGAAGCTTGCGGATCGGCTCAGGCGTCTGGGCCGGCAGCAACGTCCAGTCAGGAGCATCGGAAAGAACCGAGGCCATTACTTCGGCGGTCGTCGTCCCCTTGAATGCGCGCCGTCCGCTCAACATCTCGAAGAGCACGCACCCAAGGCTCCAGATATCGCTGCGCCGGTCTACGCTCAGCCCCTTGGCCTGTTCCGGAGACATGTACGAGGCTGTTCCAAGAATCACCCCGTGTCCGGTGATGGCCGAGGAGGTGATCGTGGGCGAGTCGGAGGCGGCGCTCGAACGTTCAGCGGTCTCCCGGGCGCGCGCAATCCCGAAGTCGAGCACCTTGACGACACCGTCAGATCTCACCTTGATATTCGCGGGTTTCAGGTCGCGATGCACGATGCCGATCTCGTGTGTAGCCTCGAGTGCAGCGGCGATTTGACGTGCAATCGCAAGCGCTTCATCCAGCGGCAGCCGGCCTCGGAGAATCCGCGCCGCGAGGTCATCACCCTCGACGAATTCCATGATCAAGATGCGGCGCTCGTGATCGTCCCGTGCGATGCCGTAAATCTGTGCAACGTGCGCATGATTGATCGACGCCAGCGTCGTGGCTTCGCGCTCGAACCGCGCCACGCGCTCGGCATCGCTGACGAATTGATCGGGTAACACTTTGAGTGCGACGACACGACGGAGGTCGCGATCAAACGCCTTGTAGACTTCGCCCATTCCGCCGGCGCCCAGCGGGCCCTGAATCTCGTACGGACCGACGTACGTCCCTGGCGCGAGTTTCACGGATGCTGGCAAATCTTACTCTGGGGATAAAGGATTGCTGTAACCAACCCTCTTTTTTCCTCGCCTGCATTCGTTGGGGCCGTCCACTTCGAGACGTCGCGATTCCTTCGCTACCATGATGTGCCTTCGTCTTGAGGGTACACCCCGACACAAATCGATCGAGAACGGTTCGCGTAGACGCGCTTTACCTCCGCAAGATACCGCTCACCGTCCACAACATTTCTTGTATTTCTTTCCGCTCCCGCACGGACATGGATCGTTCCGGCCGATCCTGGGTGGCGCTCGATGTGGCGCCTGCACTTCGACCGCGCCATCGTCCCCGCCGTCCCAGGCTTCACCTTCATCGTCTTCATAGTCCCCGTCGTACGGTCCGCGGTCCCACCAGGCGGTCGCGTCCGCGACATCGTCGATGGGCGGATAACGATCTCGGGTCTCTTCGAGCATCCGTCCAGACGGGGCCGCCTCAGCGTCGTCCAATTCTTCGGGAGCGATGAAGCCAGGGTCGATGAGTCCTTCGCTGTAGGCCAAGCGCAGGTGGGGAAATACCGCCAGTGCCTCGATGTTGACGCATTCCATCGCCAGGCTGCTCCACACCTGACCGGGCGCGCGTTCGAGTCCCTCCTGCGCCAGCCACTGAAAGTATTCAAGGATGGGTTCACGCGGCGCCTCCGCCCAGGCAGCCAGCAGGGCAAGCGCGCTGACGGCGCCGCCGCGGCTGTACTCGTTGGCTTCACGATTCAGAATGAGTGCTTTGATTGGCGTCAGGTCTCCGTCGCATACTGCGGCGAGAATCCGTGCGCCGTCCTGAGTGACGACATCGCCGCCGATCTCGAACGGCGCCTCGCCAGGCAAGGACAGCCAACCAATGACGCAGGGATAGGCCCGCGGCTCACGCCATTTCGCTAGCACGTACAACGCGTACGAGAAAAGGGTCGCTTCCTCCAGAGAGGTGTCTTCGAGATTTGCAATTCCACGGTCGAGCGCCGCGAGGAGTGGGTCGACCAGCGCGTTCCGGTGGCCCTCAATGGCCGACAGTACTTCGTCGGCCGGCACCGATTCATCCTGGGACAACGCCTCCAGAACTTCCGATACCGAAATCGTCGGCACGGGCACGACGACAGGCTCGTGTGTGAAGCGGTCGATGTCAGCCCAGAAGGGGCAGCGGGGACAACTGCGCCCCATCGGATAGTCGATGCCCTCTTCGTGTGGACAACCGATGATTCGCTCCGACGCCACTCTCTCCGCGACTCGGTGCTGTTGTAGAAACTCTTCAATCTCGGCCGCAATTCTGGGCTCGTGGCGTAGGTCGATCGACTCGGATGTCCAGGTCCGCATCGCGATCGGTTCGCGCAGCCTGCGGGAGCCGAGCACAGAGACAACGACTTTCGCAGCGAACGAGTTGTTCGGGCCGTACGCCGCGATGGTCGCGAGCCGACGCCGGCCGGAGCGCCTCGAACGAGGCCATGAGAAGTCCTTCACAGGCACACCCAAACGAACACAATATGTCGGCGGTCGCGTCGTCGCAAGAAGAGCGCTATTGCCGGCAGCGCTTTCGACCCCAGTGCGTGTTCGGCCCCAGGTCCCGATCGACTTTCCCGAAAAGGTGCTGCGGTCGGCGGAGGGCTGACGCGGGAGTCAGGCCGCTCGCAACGTGAATTCGACGCGAATGGCGGTCTCCAAGCGTCTACGTCGGCCCAGAAATCGGCCAAGAGCTTCTCGTAGCTGCTGAACGCATACGAGATCTCACCATCGCCGACGTGTCGGTGATCGCCCTTGCCGGGTTCGTTGTCGTAGCGAAGCACACATTCGCCAGCGACGACCAACGCCAAACGTCCACGCCGCTGGTGGACACCTTCGTGGTGGCGTCACTTCAGTCGGCGCACACGCAGCCCGTGCGGGTCGGCGCGCTCAACGCCATCGGTTCCCACGTTCGTCAGCCTGATGAGTCCCAGCAATCGCCCGTTGCGCCCGCCGTCGGAGACCTCGAGCACGGCGAGACCTGGCGTGCTGCCTCTCGCGTTGTGCGGATCCCCGCTGAGCGGTGTCGGACCGCGAAACGCCACGAAGACACGATCGCCAGCCGGACTGATGTCGGCCAAGTCGGGTGCCGCGTTGTCGGTCAGCGAGCCATTCAACTGGATGGTGCGGATCCGCGCGTCGTTGGCCGTCGCCAGGACTTCGACAACATCGGCATGCCGATCCATCACCCACACATGGCCTCCGTCGGCGGTGACGACCATCCCATGTGAGTCGTGCGCTCCGGGCGCGGCGAAGACGACCCGGGGCGCTGGCGTGTTCGGCGCGAGTTTGCTCGATCCCCTGAAGCCGGCGAGCCCAAACCGGTACACGTCGAACCCGTAGACCTCCAGGTGGTCCATCACGCCGGGCCGGCCGCCGGAGTTCACGTACATCTGGCCGCGCACCTCGGCACCGCCGCAGCCGTTCCCATTGACGGTTGCCATGTCGTACTCGGCGACGATGCGCATGGGCCTATGCGGGCGGGTGCACGTCGGGCCACGCCATCTTCGGAATCGCGGTCTTCGAGCGCGCCTCGATGTTGGCGGCGGCCGCGTTCTTCGCCGGCGGTCTCCTCGGAACCCATGTGCTTCTTCCT
>JBOGIV010000550.1:0-9462 GCA_050747925.1 Vicinamibacterales bacterium | reverse complement strand
TCGGGCAGGTACCGTCCGGCCTGGCGCATGATCCACACCGGCGTTCGGTCCACGGGCTCACGCCGGCACGCGCGCAAGAATCGATCGTTCATGGCCGCACCTCGGCAAAGGTCGCCCGTGCCGCACTCACCGTCTGCGCAATCGCGGCATCGTCATGCGCCAGCGAGACGAAGGCCGACTCGAAAGGCGACGGCGGCAAGAGGACGCCGCGGTCGAGCATTCCTTTGAAGAACCGCGCGTAGTCCGAGCGGCTCACCGCTGCGGCGTCGTCCCACGACCGCACAGGGTCTTTCGAGAAGAACAGCGTCCACATCGAGCCCACGCGTTGCACCCGCGCGTCGAGTCCGGCCGACGCTGCCGCATCGCGCAACCCGGTTTCGAGGCCCGCGCCCTGCCGCTCGAGCGCTTCGTACAGATTGGGAGCAGCATCGATGACGTCGAACGTCGCCAAACCCGCGGCCACCGCCAACGGATGCGCCGCGTAGGTGCCGGCCTGATAGACGGGCCCGGCAGGCGCGACGAGCGTCATTAGATCGCGACGCCCACCGAATGCCGCGAGTGGCAGGCCGCCACCCGCCACCTTGCCGAGTGTGATGAGGTCAGGCGTCACGCCGTATCGCGACGCGGCGCCGCCGCGCGCCACACGAAATCCGGTCATCACCTCGTCAAAGATGAGGACCGCACCGTGACGGCTGCAGCGATCCCGAAGCCCCTGCAGAAACCCTGGATCGGGTGGCACGCAGCCCATGTTCCCCATGACGGGCTCGACGATGACGGCGGCGATGGCGCCGTCCACCTCGTCAAAACACCGATCGACGCTGGCGAGATCGTTGAAACGCGCGAGAGCCGTCTCAGCGGCGACTCCGTGGGTGACACCTGGCGAATCGGGAACGCCGATGGTCGCGGCACCAGAGCCCGCGCCCACGAGGAACATGTCGGCGTGCCCGTGATACGCGCCCGTGAACTTCACGATATGCCGGCGCTCGGTCGCCGCGCGCGCAACCCGAACGGCGCTCATCGTGGCCTCCGTCCCGGTCACGACCAGTCGGACCATTTCGCAACCCGGCACTCGTGAAGCAATGCGTTCGGAGAATTCGACTTCCTGGATCGAGGCAAGACCGAAGACGACACCACGCGACACGGCGTTGACGATGGCACGCGCGACCGCGGGGTGGTTGTGCCCGATCAGGACTGGTCCCCAGGCGCCAATCCAATCCAGATAGCGCCGGCCATCGACGTCTGTCACGTGAGCGCCGTGCGCCTCCACGATTGCAAGCGGCGGCATGCCCATCGCCTTGAACGCGCGGACCGGTGAGTGAACGCCGCCGGGCGTGACTCGGTTCGCGCGGGCGATCCACGAGAGAGATTCCGCGGTTGCGTCGATCACGACAGCTCTCTTCTCGCGCGCGCCTGGGCCGTCGCGATCTCCCGCGCGAAGTAGGTGACGATCAGGTCCGCTCCGGCACGAAGCAACGCGATGGAGGTCTCAGACATCGCGCGATCGAGATCGAGCCACCCTCGATCCGCAGCCGCATGCAGCATGGAGAACTCGCCAGACACCTGGTACGCGACGACGGGGACGTCCACGCTGTCGCGCACAACCCGGACGATGTCGAGGTACGGAAGGCCCGGCTTGACGATGATCATGTCCGCGCCCTCGTCCACATCCGCGCGAGCCTCTCGCACGGCCTCACGCGCGTTCGGCGGATCCATCTGATAGCCGCGCCGATCGCCGTGACGCGGCGTGGAGCCAGCCGTGTCGCGAAACGGACCGTAGAACGCCGAGGCATATTTGACCGCGTAGGAGACGATCACGCGATCGGCGAAGCCGGCGTTATCGAGGGCACATCGAATGGCCGCGACGCGGCCGTCCATCATGTCGGAGGGCGCAATCACATCCGCACCCGCGCGGGCGTACGCGAGTGAGGCTTTCGCCAGGAGCGGCAAGGTGGCGTCGTTGTCCACCTCGTCCTCCCCGAGCACGCCGCAATGTCCGTGGTCCGTGTACTCGCACAAGCAGACGTCCGCCCAGACGCTGATCGCAGGAGCGGCCGACTTGATCGCACGGATCGCCATCGGCACGGGCCCGTCGTCTTTCCACGCACCACTGCCCTGCCCGTCCTTCTCCGACGGCACGCCAAAAAGCAGCACGGCGCGCACGCCCAGCGCGGCGAGGAAGGCCGCATCCTGCGCTGCCAGATCCGGCGACACCCGGGCATGGCCAGGCATGGATGCAATCGGCTCTCGGACCTGACGTCCCTCACACACGAACAACGGCGCCACGAGTTGGTCCGCAGCCAACCGCGTTTCCGTCGCCAGCGCGCGCAACGCAGGCGTGCGCCGCAAACGTCGACCGCGATGGATGGGACGCGTCATGACGGCGCACCCGCGCCGAATGCATCAACCGGCTCGAACTCGGCCAGGATGGCCGACGCGCCTTCTTCCCGAAGACGCTCGGCCGCCAATTCTCCGAGCGTCTCGGCGTCGTCGCCACTGAGCTTCACGCGCGCGGCGCGGCGAGTTGCCAGTCCAAATACCCCACCAGTCAGATCCAGACGGCCCTCCACGATCCGCGCCACGGCCCCCACTGGCACTGAGCAACCGCCACCGAGCGCGTGCAGCATCTGCCGTTCCGCCGTCACGCATCGCCTGGTCCCTTCGTCGTCCAGGAGGCTCAGACGCTGTCGCACTTCGTGATCGTCGGCGCGGCACTGCACCGCGAGGGCGCCCTGCGCCGGCGCAGGCAGCATTCGTTCGATCGAGAACGTTTCAGAGATCGCGCGATCGAGGCCCAAGCGAATCAGGCCCGCTCTCGCGAGGACGATGGCATCGAGATCGGCGCCGACCCGGGCCACCCGCGTCGGGACGTTGCCACGGAGTGACACCACTTCCAAGTCATCACGCACGAGACGCACCTGCGCCGTTCGTCGCGTGCTGCACGTGCCGACGCGCGCGCCAGCTGGCAAGGTCTCGAGCGTCATGCCATCGCGCGCGCACAATACGTCTTCGACCGGCCCGCGCCGAGGCACGGCCGCCACCGTGAGGTCGCGACTCGACTCCACCGGCAAATCCTTGTAGCTGTGAACGGCGACGTCCACCTCACCGGACAGCAGAGCCCACTCCAGCGCCGCCGTAAAAAACCCCGTCCCCTCTATATGTGAGAGCGGCAGATCAGTCATGCGATCGCCATCCGAGGAGATCTCGATCAAGCTGACCTCAATGTCAGGCGACAACGTCGCGAGCCGCTCCGCGATGTGCCGGCTCTGCCAGAGCGCGAGTGCGCTTCCGCGAGTGCCAATGCGCAGCTTCACGATTCCTGCCTGGCGATGCTCGGGCGCAACGCTTCTCGCCTGGCCCATCGGCGAAGCCAATTGAGCTCGCGAGCGATCACGGCTTCGACGGCAGGAACTTCCCGCTCTCGCTGCCGTCGATTGGCCTGCGCCGCCTGTTCCAGGACGGCGAGGTCGATCCGCGCGATACCCCTGACCTCGCCGGGCTCGATGCTGGGGGGCATCGAGAGATCAATCACAACGAGCGGCCGTTGTTGAGTCCGCTGCCGAAGGTGTTCAACCGTGACGATCCACTCCGAGGCGTTGACCGCCGAAATGACGGCGTCGGCCTTCCCAAGTTCTTCGGGCAAGGCGTCCAACCCGATCGCGTCCGCACCCAACGGCGATGAGATCGCTTCCGCTCGATCGCGAGTACGGTTGGCGATGATCAGGGCGCCGACGCCGATCGCATTCAAGTGCCGCGCGACTTTCCGCGCAGTGTCGCCAGCGCCGATGACGAGCACGCGACGCTCGCCAAGCGGCATCTGCGTCGAGAGCCACCGAACGGCGGTCGAAGCCACCGAGAGCGCCCCGTCGCCGATCGCCGTCTCCGCGCGCGCGGCACGTCCGGCTCGGATCGCAGCCCGGAACACACCCGTCAGAAATGTTCCCGCTCCCGGGTTTGCGTCCAGCGCCCCTCGGACCTGTCCCAGGATTTCCGCCTCACCCATGACGACGGACTCCAGGCCGGCGCAGACGCGAAACAAATGGCTCGCCGCGGCGTCGCCGATCTTCCAGGACGACTCTGCCTTCAGAGCGTGAGGGCCGAGTCCGAGTGCCGTCGCCACGCTCGTCGTCGCGATCGAATCGTCCTCTGACGTTCGCGATCGCCAATACAGTTCGAAGCGATTACACGTCGTCAGGATGACGACGTCGATGCCGTGGGCGGAGAGCGACGACTGCAGCCTGGCCGCCGGGCCGGAGTTCCCACCAAGGCTGGCGAGACCGCTCAGCCCGTGAGTCCGGTGGTTGATCGAACAGACGCGGAGCGGAGCGAGCTCGCTCGACGACGACTCCGATTGTGAGGCGACAGGAACCAGCATCCGCTAACCGAAGCGTAGCCAGCCGTCTGGTCGCGGACAATTCGCAACACCCCGGAGGAGGCCTCCGTACAACTACGGGGTCGGCAGGTCGACCATCCCTTCGCGAATCGCCATCTGCGTCAGCAGGGCGACGGAGCGAACACCCAGCTTTCGCATCAGGTTCGATCGGTGCGTCTCAACGGTGCGGGTCCCGATTTCGAGCGCTGCCGCGATCTCCTTGGTCGAGAGCCCTCGCGCAAGCAGCGTCAGCACTTTCCTCTCGCGCTCGGTGAGCGACCGCAAATCGTGCGGCACGCGGCTCTCGCCCTTGAGGATGTCGGCCATCTGTTGCTGAATAGCCGGGCTGAAGTACGACCCTCCTGACCTGACGGCTTCGATCGCGGCAGTGAGGTCCTGAACCGCCGAGTCCTTCAGCAGGTAGCCGTTTGCCCCCTCTTCCAAGGTTCGTGCGACGTACTCACGCCCGGCATGCATCGTGAGGACGATGACCTTCAATTGGGGACGCTCGGCCTTTGCGACACGGAGCACATCGAACCCGTCCTGCCCCTCCATCTTCAAGTCGAGGACCAGCACGTCGGCATCCACTCTGCGGATCGTCGCGATCGCTTCGTTGCCATCGGCCGCTTCGCCGACGACGACGTAGCCCGGCTGTGCCTCGATGATGCGGCGGATACCTGCGCGCACCAATGTGTGATCGTCGGCAAGGATCACACGCACCGGGCGAGTGGTCACGAGGCTGCCTCGACTGGAAAGGAAGCGGTCAATCGCACTCCGCGCGCGCCAACACCGATCGACAACGTGCCGCCCACGGCCGTGACTCGCTCCTGCATCCCCAGCCATCCAAGGTTTGGGCTCACGCCAGGGCCGAGGCCTTGGCCATCGTCCTCGACGGTCAAGACGAGATTCTGGTCGTGACCGGCCACGCTCGCGCGCACCCACGTCGCGCGCGCGTGCCGGACGGTGTTCGTGAGCGCTTCCTGGATCACTCTGTACACAACGACCTCGGTGTCCGGTGACATCCGGCCGCTGTAGGTCACGTCGAGATCGACCTGGAGCCGCGAACGTTGCGACACATCATCGGCCAGCGCGCGCAGGGCCGGTACGAGCCCAAGATCGTCGAGCGCCGAGGGCCTCAGCAAGTTGCTCAACTCCCGCACCTGCGCCAACGCATGGCCGACGCGGGCGCCCGCTTCGTGGTGCCCTTCTAAATCGAGCTCGATCTTCGCGGCCGTCAATACTTGCCCAGCCTCATCGTGCAGTTCGCGCGCAATGCGGCGCCGTTCGTCTTCTTGTGCGCGCAGCAGCAACCGCGTTAGTTGTTCGAGCTCTGCTGTCCTCGAGGCAAGCCGGCGGCGTTCGTCGCCCAACACGAGGAACAGCAGACCGATGCCGATGGCAAACAAGAAGAGGACGTCGACAAATACACCGTAGAGCACGCTGGCGCCAAAGCCGCGCAAGAGCGGGTAATCCAAGTGGTGGATCCCCCACAGCACGAAGGCCCATGTGAGCACGGTCGTGGCACCGCTCGACAATCGGCTGCCGGCCCGCCAGAACACGATGCCGGTCCAGATGGTGACCGACGCCAGCAGCAGCGTCGATGTCACGCCGGCAATCACCATGCTGTGCATCCCGTAGATCGTCAGCCATGCCCAGCCGACGACGAGTGGAACGGCAAGCGTGTGCCGAGGACGCCAGGTAAATCCGCGCGACAGTTGAATGGCAGCGGCCAGCAGAAGCAACGCGCTCAGGCCCGTCATCACCTGGTGCAGAAACAACCAGATCATGTCGCGGCGTACGAGAAACGCCGACATCGCGGCCAAGCGCAACACGTAAAGAAACCATGCAGCGGACCAGGTCAGGAAGTGGTCGCCGCGCTGCCGCCGCCAGAGTACGTAACAGGTGATGGCCAGTACGCTGGTGAGCGTGGACTGAAAGCCCAGCGCGCTGCACTCGACGAACGTCCGATCGAGCGTCACTGGAGAAACTTACCACGCGCCGCCAGATCAGATCGGGCCGTGCGCTGCGCGGATGCGTGTCAAATGGCGCGCGACTTCGCTGGCCTGCGAGCGCGGCGCCGTCGTGTGGACGACGCCGAGCGCCGAGAGCGCAGACGATGTGGTGGGGCCGATCGACACCACGGCGCAGACGCGGTTCAATGTCTCCGCCCCGATGGCGCGAACGAGCGCATGACCTCCAGAAGGACTGACAATCACCACGGCATCGGGCTCGGCCGCCGCCCAGTCTGCTCGCACGAATTGCTCAGGCCGGGGCGACATCCGGTACGCCTCGACCTCATGAACCCGAGCGCCGGCGTTGCGGAGTTGGGTGGCCAGGATTTGGAGCCCACCCGGCACGGTCGGTACCAGCACACGGCGCGCGGCCCAGTCCTCAAGTCCTTTCAGCACGTTCCACAAGGCGTCTGCGCCTTCGAGATCCGCCACTACTGGTGGAGGATCGGCGCCGGCCTCCACGAGCGCCTTCGCCGTCTGCGGCCCGACCGCGGCGGTGCGAATCCCCTTCGGCCACGCGGTACCGCGCGCGCGCAATAACGCGCGCACCGATCGTGCGCTTGCGAACACCACCCAGTCGTAGCGTTCGAGTGTAAGAGCAGCCTCCCCGAGCGCGGTCGGGTCCGCAGGCGGTTCTTCTTCCATCACGACACAGGATACGGGCTCGAAACCCGAATCGACGAGTGCCGCACGCAGGGAACGATCGCTTGCCTCATCGCGTGTGAGGGCCACGCGCCAGCGAGACCGAGAGTCGGGGCCCGAGGTCGACACCGGATCGAGCATAACGGAAAGGCCCTGCGCACGGCAGATCGGCAAGATTCCCTCGACCGTGGGATGGCCACAACAAGGCGGTCACAAAGGAGAAAGCGAGAAAGCGCACAAGACGGGACATGCGTTTCCTGGCGTATCTCTTGGTCGCGCTTCTAAGGACGCCGCCCCCTACGATGGGCCCGTAGGTCGCCTCACGTTCGCAGCTCGTGAGTGGTTTTCCGCAACCTCGCGACCTAATTCTTGGCCTGCGTTCGGCACACCCGCTGTGTGTCTGACCATCCAGCGGGCATCCCTCTCTACCTACAGATCTCAGCGACCGAGGGCGATCTTGAGACCCGCTTGAACCAACCGAGGCAAGCCCGGCCGAACGCCCGTGGGGTGCCTCCCTACGATGTACATGTTGTCGGCCAGATTCTGCACGCTCGCAAACAGGCGGGCACCCTCCGTGAGCGCGTATTCGCCCGAGACGTTCACGACGAAGTACACGTCGGTTGAATCGATGGCGACATACGTGCCCTGCCCAGCGAGCGTGCGCATCCGGCCGACATAGAACCCGTCGAGCCTCGCCCGCCATGCATCATGATCTGTTTCCACGCTGGCGTAGAGCTGATGGCGCGGCACGTACGGCAACCCGTCGCCAATCTGGACGTTTCCCCAGGGCCCGAATTGGCTCTGGAAGCTGTTCCGGAATTCCGCATGGGTGAAGGTATAGGTGAGGCGGAGCGGTATGGCAGATGAGAGGCCCATCGCTTTGGCCGGATCCCACTGGGCCGAGCTCTCCACACCGTACACCCTGGCCTTCCCGCCATTGAACAACCGGCCCTCCCCGGTCCCGCCGCTCGCCAACGTGTCGCGACCGAGCAGGTTGCCGTAGGTGTTGAAAAACCCCACGACCTCCATCCCCAGGGCGCCGCGTTGCACTCGCGTGCCGAACTCATAATTGACGCTGTGCTCCACCTCGGTGCCATCCGCGGCCCCGGGTCCCGGCGGCGCGAATCCTTTGTGCACACCACCGAAGATGCTGATGCCCGGGCGGGCGGCGTAGCTGAGCCCGAGACCTGGGATGAGCGCGTCAACCTCCGTCGCGACGACGGTGGTCGAACCGTTCCGAGTGGGGTCAGTCCGGGCGTACGTCGTCTGGTCCAAGTCGATGCTCTCGTACCGGACGCCTGGCGAGGCACTCCACTTGCCCCAGGTGATTGTGTCTGACGCGAAACCGGCCACCGCGCTGGCGCCGATGACCTGATTAGCTTGGCTGCCGGGCGCACCCGGCCGCGTCAGAATCATCCGACCGCCCAGCATCTGATACCCGTCGTCCTGCTGGAAGCGATCCTCCTCGTCCTGGTGATAGCGGAGGCCGATTTCCATCTGGTGTCGCAGTTGCCCGTTGGAGGCCGACAGACCAAGCACCGACTGCACGCCAGCGCCGTAGTACGTGCGGTTGTTGTTCCGCACGGTCAACGCGGTTGCGGCGCTATCGCTGCCGGTGAGCACCGCCATGCGTTCGGCGTTGAGCTCAGGGGCGCGAAGCACCCCGGCCAGCCCCAAGCCGAGGACGCTCTCGAGCTTGTACCAAGCTCGATGGAAGTTGTTGCGATAGGCGATCGTCGTCACGTCCCATTTGCGTCGGGCAAGAAAGTGACGGACTTGATACTGTTCGTGCGTCGCATCGAGGACGTCCACCTGCGACGCGGCGTACCGACGGAGCGGCGTCACGCGGAAGTCGCTGTCCGTGAGACCGAGGTACGTTTCATCGCCAGTCTGATCGGTTCGACCCAGCTTGATTTCGACCTCCTGATACATCGTCTCCTTGGGCGTGGTATTGAACCGAACCTTCGCCAGGTAGTCGGCGAGATCGACACCCGTGTCGCCGCCCCCGTCCAGCTGCTTGAAACCATCGTTGCGGAACTGGAATGTTTCGAGGAGCCACCCGAAGTTGCGATAGGAATTGCCCACGTCTGCCGTGATTTTTCGGGTGTTGTTGCCGCCACCCGTCAACGTGCTTCGAAGCTGAAAGGCGGATGGGATACTCGTCGAGACGTAGTTCAGCACGCCGCCAGTCGTAATCGGACCGTACTTGACCTGGCTCGATCCCTTCCGCACCTCGAGCGACTCCATGCGACCGGCCGTCGGCGAGTAGTACGCTGCAGGCGCCGCGTACGGCGCCGGCGCAACCAGCACACCGTCTTCCATCACCGTGATCTTGCTGTTGCGGTCGGTGCCCGTGCCGCGCATCCCGATGTTCGGGCGCAATCCGTACCCATCCTCCTCCTGGATGTTCAGCCCGGGAATCCGCCGCAACATCTGGTG
>JBOGIV010000549.1:0-9415 GCA_050747925.1 Vicinamibacterales bacterium | reverse complement strand
ACCCGGCCTACCCGGCCTACCCGGCCTACCCAGCCTACCCAGCCCACCAGGCCTAACCAAGAAGCTGCGCGGCGTTGCGGCCAAGGATGCCTTCACGCTGCGCGGGAGAAATCCGCAACCGGCCGATGGCGTCGAGCATCTTGGGGATGCTGCCGATCTGGTGGGGATAGTCGCTGCCAGCCAGGATGCGATCGGCGCCGGCAAACTTGATCGCCAGCTCGATGGCGTCCACGTCGAAGTTCACCGTGTCGAAGTAGAACTGCTTCAAATAGCTGCTGGGGGGGCGGCTGATGTTCGCGCGGCAGTCGGCAAACGCTTCGTAGCCGCGATCTAGCCGTTCGGCGAGATACGGAATCGCGCCACCCATGTGGCAGAGCGCCCAGCTGATTCGCGGGTAGCGTTCTGGTATCCCCGCGAAAACCAGGTGCGCAGCCGCCAGCGTCGTGTCCAGCAAGAAGCCGACGAGGGGCATCAACCAATACTGCTCCATTGCCTCGACGCCGAGGGGGTGAGCCGGATGAATGTAGATGACGGCGCCAAGCTCGTTCGCCTTCTTCCACAACGGATCGTACACAGCGTTGGCGAGGGCCGTGCCGTTGACGTTGCTGAAGACCATCGCACCCGGGAAACCCAGAGTCTTCATTGCCCGCTCGAGCTCGGTCACCGACGCGGCCGGATCGTTGAGCGGCAGCGTCGCGAGCGAGGCGAAGTGGGATCGACGCTTCACCTCCTTCGCAAACGCGTCATTCACGTGCTGCGCCATTCGAACGGCAGTAGCGGGTTCCTCAAAATGCACTCCCGGAGTCGTGAACGTGATCACCTGCTTGTCGACACCGTGTTTCTTCAGGACGCCCTCGCGATAGTCGAGATCGCGATGACCGGGGACGAGGATGTTGTAGTCGCCCGGATAGTGGAGTCGTGGATTCCCCTCGGCATCGTAGTCCACGCGCACACGCGCGGGACCTTTCTTGACGGCGTCCAAATAGTCCGGGGGGTAGTAATGGTTATGAAAGTCGACAATCATGGCACCTCACGCCAATCGTGTTCTCAACGATCAACGTACGTAGCCACCGAGGCACAGAGACACAGAGCATTCCTTTTCGTGCTCAATTGGCAATTAGCCCAGTCATCACGAACACGAACTCTTCGGCCTCTGTGTCTCGGTGTCTCTGCGGCTAACGTACGTGAACGTGGTTTTCGATGAGTGGTTGTCCGCATCAGTGAGCTGCAATGGAGCATCATTCACGGCCGTTTAATCATCTGCGCGCCCAAAGCCAGTACGCCGGAAAGCCGGTGGCGACGATGGCCAGTCCGATGGCGCTCTCAATGGGGTCGGCGGCAACCTGATTGATGACGATCGCCGCCGAGGCGGCGACGAAGATGAGCGGCGCCAACGGCGCCAACGGCATGCGCCACCTGGGTTGATAGTCGGGCCGACGACGAAGCAGGACGACGCCGAACGCCAGCAGGGCAAAGAAAATCCATTCCGTATAGATGACGCGAGTAAACAGCGCCCGGTAGGTCCCAGTGAACACGAGCACCGAGGACCAGACGCCCTGCAGCAGAATCGCGCGTCCCGGCGTCAGAAAGCGCGGGTGCACGTCGCCGGCCCAGCGAAACCAGAGACGGTCGCGCGCCATCTGGTAGTACACGCGTGGCCCCGCCAGTACGATACCGTTCAGCGCGCCAAAGGCGCTGAACATGACGAGCGCTGCGACGGCGCGGGCGCCTTGCGGACCGACGAGCACCTCGAACGCATCCGCCGCGATCCGCTGTGACGCGATCACCCTGTCAATGGGCAGGACGCGCAGGTACACGGCGTTGAGCCCGATGTAGCAGAGCGTGACCACGACGACGCCGATCATCAGCGATCGCGGAATCGTTCGCGTCGGGTCGACAGTTTCTTCGGCCGTGTACGTCACCATGTGCCAGCCGCCAAACGCGAACAGGCCGGCGCCAACCGCGAGCAGGAAGTTCCCCGGCGTGATCGCCCCGACCGACCAGTCATTGCTCACGTCAACCGCACCACTCATCAGCCAGCCGATCGCAATGATGGCGATGACCGCCGCGACCTTCACGAGGGTGAAGGCCGACTGGACTCGCCCGCCGAGAGCGACACCGAGGTAGTTGATCACCGACAGCACGACAATCGCACCAATGGCAACCAAGCGTGTCGCCGTGTCGTCGAGCACGACGAACTGTCCGGCATAGCGCGCAAAGACCGTGGCAATGGCCGCGAGAATGCCGCTGTGCATCGTCCAGAACATCGCCCAGCCCCACAGGAACCCGAGCGACGGCGAGTAGATCTCTCGCAAGAAGACGTAGACGCCGCCGGTCTTTGGATAGGCCGACGCCAACTCTGCGCAGACCAGCGCGCCGACGAGCGTCAGCGCGCCGGCGGCCGCCCACGCCAGGATCACGCCGGCCACTGATGGCACCTTCGCGGTGATCTCCGATGCCTGGACGAAAATCGAGGACCCGATGATCGTGCCGACGACCAGGGCGGTGGCCGAGGGAAGGCCGATGGCGCGGTCGAGAACAGTCATGTACAGAAAACCGGGTCTCTATGTCCCAGCAAATTGCCGCGGCACAGAGACCCGGTGAGTAGCGAACCGGTGGTCTGCCGGCCTACGCCGCCGCTGCCGGCTTGGCGAGGGCCTTGCCGAAGACCTCAACCGCCTTCTGCATCTCTGCCATCGTGCCGATGGAGATGCGGGCGTGTGACTTCTCGTAGGGCGGGAAGTCGCGGCCGACCAGGACGCCCTCGGCGGCGCACGCCGAGCGGAACTCCCGAGCCGGCCGCTTGATGTCGACGAAGATGAAGTTGGTCTGGGAGTCGGTGGGCTTGTAACCGCGATCCGAGAACCACTTCATCGTGAAGCCGCGGGCGTCGGTGTTGCGCTTCGACTCGGCCACCAGGCGTGCCTGATCGCCGGCGAGCGCCGCACGCGCGGCCGCCAGGCCGAGCACGTTGACCGCACCCGAGCCGTCCCAGTCCGACAACTTCTTGATCGAGTCCCTGTGCCCGATGGCGTAGCCGACGCGCAGGCCGGCCATCCCGAAGCACTTGGAGAAGGTGCGAGCGACGACCACGCGCGGGTTTTCGACCGCGACCGGAATCATCGTCTCGTATCCGGGCATCGTGGCGTACTCGAAGTACGCCTCGTCCACCAGCACCGCGGTGTTCGGCGAGGCCTTCCCGAGCGCCGCAATATAGTCGCGGGTTTCCTTCCCGCCGATGGCGGTGGCCACGGGGTTGTTCGGGTTGCAGTAGAACACCAGGCCCGACCCTTTCGCAGCCCCAAGCAGCGCGTCCAGGTCCATCTTCAGCTCGGAGTTGAGCTTGACGCCGGTCACCGGATTTCCGATGAGCCGGGCGTAGCCTGCGCACTCCTCGTAGGCCGGGATGGCGGCCACAAGCCCCGCGGTCTTCGTCGTGAAGACATGCGTGCTCGTGCGAAGGATCTGGGTGGACCCTGACCCCACGAGGACATTCTCGCGCTTGAGCCCGTGTTTCTTCGCGATGAGCTCGGCAACCTCGTCCACTGTGGCAAAGGGATAGCGGCCCGTATCGCCGAACGCGCCGCGTACAGCGTCGATGACGGCCTGGCCCGGACCCGCGGGATTCTCGTTGCTGGACAGAATGATGGGCGACGCGTTTTGAGCGTACAGCGGCTCCACGCCGAACAGCGAAGCCTCACGGCCCCGCGATCCAATCCACGCGCCCGCAGCGCCCACGCCCAGCGTCTGCACGAATGACCGTCGCGACAGCGACATAACAGAAACCTCCTTCATGCCTCTTCTTAGACCTGGTTTAGCGCCCATCTTTGCTGGCGGTGGTGGTGGTCGTCGCCAGCACTTTCTTGAAGACATCCACTGCCCGCTGCATCTCATCCATCGTGCCAATCGAGATGCGGCAGTGAGTCTTTTCGTAGGGCGGGAAATCGCGTCCCACCAGGATGCCAGCCTTGGCGCATGCGTCGCGGAACGAAGCCGCGGGCCGCTTCAGGTTGACGAAGATGAAGTTCGCGTTCGAGTCGGTCGCACTGTAGCCCAGGTCAGCCAACGCCTTCAGCGTGAAGGCCCGGACGTCGGTGTTCCGCTTTCTCTCGGCGTCGATGTGCGCCTGGTTACTCACACCCGCCAGGGCAGCGGCGATGTGCGGTGTGCCGATGCCGTACGGCATCTTGAACTCTGCCAGGCGAGCAATGGTCTCCCTCTGACCGATGCCGTAGCCGATGCGGAGTCCGGCCATGCCATAGGCCTTCGACATCGTGCGCGCAACGAACACGTTTGGTGTCGAGAGGGCGATATCGACCGCCGACTTGTAGCTCGGATCAGTGACGTAGTCGTGATACGCCTCGTCGATCAGCATCACGGTTTCCGGCGACGCCGCCCGAACCCGCTTCACGAAATCGGCCACCGTGGAGGCGCCGTGGACGGTTGCCGTCGGATTATTGGGATTGCAGAAGAAAACGAGACCAGCGCCTTTGGCGGCTTCGATGGTCTTTTCGATATCAACGCGGAGCTTGTCGTCGAGCTTCACTTCCGTGACGGAAGTGCCGATCTTCTTGGCGGTGGTGTAGGGGCTCTCGAACGAAGGCCACGGCGTGGCCAGGGGCTTGGTCGGCGACGTGAACGCGCGAACGGCGTTCGTCAGAATCTCGCCCGAACCCGCGCCCATCACGATGTTCTCAGGCTTCGCTCCAAACTTGGCAGCCAAGGCGGCAGGGATCGCACCTTCGTTCTGCCTCGCGTTGAAGGGGTAACGGCCGGCTTCAGGAAACTTGCCGACGATGGCGTCGAGCACGTGCTGACCGGGACCGAGAGGATTCTCATTGCTCGAAATGCGAACAGGCTTTGTGCCGGCTGGCCTGGCCTGCTCCCCGAACTCTGCCCTGCCCTCGCGACCCCGATCCGAAATCCACTCACCTCTGAGCTGGTTTTCGTCGACCACGACGAGCTGTTGGAAGAGTCGCCGACGCGTCAGCGACATACCCTGCCTCCTTGATGAACTGACGTTACGACCGCCATGGATTGAGTATACGTGCCCTGGATTCTACACATTTTGTGGTCCCACGGGAATGCAAACCATGCATGTAGGGCATTAACGGGTTTCCTCTGCACACCCCGACAAGCGCCTGCTAAGCTCGGGCGATGAGTTCGAGACTTATCGTGGCGGTTTCCGTCGGTCTGTGCATGAGCCTGCCGGCGGTCAGCTTGGCACAACTAACGGCCACCGTCGTCGCCTCGGGGCTCGTCAACCCGGTCGCGTTTGTCCTCGATCCGCTCGACGCGTCGACGTTCTTCGTCGTCGAGCAGCGCGGCACCGTCAGGACCGTGCGGGACGGCGTCGTGAGCACCACGTTCTTCCTCGACCTGCGACGCGATATTCGAAGCGGCGGTGAGCAGGGCCTCCTGGGTCTGGCCTTTCCAGCGGACGCGACGACCTCGCGCAGGTTCTTCGTGAATTTTACCAACGTCAACGGCGACACCGTCGTCGCGCGATTTCGCCGCGATGCCGACGGCCGCGTCGATCCGTCGTCCCGATTCGATCTGATGTGGCCGGACGGACGGCGCGTCATCCCTCAGCCGTTCAGCAACCACAATGGCGGCCATCTCGCCTTCGGCCCGGACGACTATTTATATATAGGCCTCGGAGACGGGGGCAGCGGCGGCGATCCCTTTGACAACGCACAGAATCCACAGTCGCTCCTTGGCAAAATGCTCCGGATCGACGTGAACCTGCCCGACGATGATGCCCGTGGCTATCGAGTCCCAGAGGACAATCCGTTCGTTGACGGCGACCCGATTTCGGCGCTGCCAGAGATTTGGGCGTTCGGGCTTCGAAATCCCTGGCGATACTCCTTCGACGACATGACGCGGGGCGGTACCGGAGCGTTGGTGATTGGCGATGTCGGGCAGAACGCGCGCGAAGAGATCGATTGGGAACCGCGGGCGGCTGGAGGACGCAATTACGGCTGGCGGCTTCGAGAGGGCGCCCTGGCCTACGATGTCCGGCTGCCCGCTGCGTTTTTGCCGCTTACAGAACCGATTCACGATTACCCGCGTAACGTCGGCCAATCGGTCACTGGAGGGTTCGTCTATCGCGGCCTCGCGCTGCATCCTCTCTTCAACGGCCGCTACTTCTTCGCCGACTTCGTGAGCGGGCGCGTGTTTTCTCTCGGCATCAATCTCGGCTCCGGTCAGGAAGCGAGAGCGGTGGATATCCTCGAGCTGACCGAGATGCTCGGTGGTGTGAGCGAGCTCGGCATGATCAGCGCGTTTGGCGTTGACGCCGATGCGGAACTGTTTCTGGTGAGCTACTCGCGCGGACGCGTGCTCAAGATCGGTCCAGCCTCGCGGTAATCGACGAGCCGTTCTCCTAAAGAGCTGATCCGAAAGACGTTACAACGCCGTTACACCCGGGCGACGGTGGCGGTCAAGCGGCCCTGCTTTGGTATGCTCACTTCGCATGGCCGGGCCAACCGCTGCAGTCCGTCGCGTCCGAAAACGCAAGCCCGTCAAGGCAGCACCCGGACCAATTCCGACCGATTGGTCACGACTCGATCCAGAAGATCTCAACCAGCCCGCGCTCTACATCAACCGCGAGCTCAGTTGGCTCGCCTTCAACGAGCGTGTGCTCGCGCAGGCCCAGGACTCTTCACATCCACTACTAGAACGCGTCAAGTTCCTCGCGATTACCGGCACGAACCTCGACGAGTTCTTCATGGTCCGCGTGGCGACGATCCTGAAGAAATTCCGGGCGGGAATCGAAGAGGTGTCGATCGACGGGCTCACGACCGAGCAGGAACTGGCGATGCTTCGACAGCGGGCGCTCGCGCAGATTGACGAGCAGACCGTGTGTTGGGCGCGATCGCTGCGACCGCTGTTAGCGGCCGAGGGCATTCACTTCCTCGACGCAGGCGATCACACGCCGGCGATCGAAGCGTGGCTGGCGCAGTACTTCAAGGATCACATTTTTCCGGTCCTCACGCCGCTGGCGTTCGATCCCGGCCACCCGTTCCCGTACATCTCGAACCGCAGCATGAACCTGGCGGTGCGCGTGCGACACGCGGGGCGGACCAAGTTCGCGCGCGTCAAGGTGCCGAGCATGCTGCCGCGCTTCGTGGCTTTGCCCGACTCGCTGTCGCCGCAGCCGGGCGTGTCGTACGTCTTCCTCGAGGACGTCATTCGCCGGAACATTCAGCAGCTCTTCCCCGGCACGCAGGTTGAAGGCGCACATCTCTTCCGCGTCATCCGCGACACCGACATGGTGATCCAGGAAGACGAGGCCGACGATCTGCTGGAGACCGTTGACAGAGGCCTCAAGCAGCTCCGCTACGGCGCGCTCTCGCTGATGCAGGTCGAAGCCGACATGCCGAAGCGCGTGTTGACCATCCTCATCGAAAACTTCGAGGTGGACGAGGACGTCGTCGTGCGCACGACGGATCGAATGGGTTTCGGCGATTGGCACGAGCTGACGACGCTGCACCGCCCCGCGCTGAAAGACACCTCGTTCACGCCTCGCACGTTGTGGCCTCCGGATGAGACCGACCGGGTCTTCGAGCAGATCGCGGACCAGGACTTCCTGGTGCACCACCCGTTTGACTCCTTCACGTCGGTCGAGACGTTTTTGCGGGCGGCGGTCGAGGATCCGCAAGTCGTCGCCATCAAGATCACGCTCTATCGCATCGGCCCGAACTCTCCGCTCGTCGACATGCTCATCGAGGCGGCCGAGCAAGGGAAGCAGGTCGCCGTGCTGGTCGAGCTCAAGGCGCGGTTCGACGAGCGCAACAACATTGCCTGGGCGACCCGGCTGGAAGCCGCGGGCATTCACGTCGTCTATGGGCTGGTGAATCTCAAGGTGCACTGCAAGCTCTGTCTCGTGGTGCGCAAGGAGTCGGACGGCATTCGGCGGTTCGCACACGTCGCCACGGGGAACTACAACCGGGTCACCTCGCAGATCTACACGGACATCGGACTCCTCACGGCCGACGAGGGCATCCTGGACGATGTGAGCGAAGTGTTCAATTCGTTGACGGGCTACTCGAGCAAGCGTTCGTACAACTCGCTGCTCGTCGCGCCTGTTGGCTTGCGTCAGGGCATCCGCGCGCTCATCGAGCGCGAGATGGAGCACGCCAAAGCCGGGCGACCGGCACGGGTGATTATCAAGATCAACGCAATCGCCGATCAGGCGATTATCAAGACGCTGTACCGCGCCTCCCAGGCTGGCGTCGAGATCGACATGATCGTTCGCGGACTGTGCTGCCTTCGGCCGGGCATTCCCGGCATCAGCGATCGCATCCGCGTGCGCTCGATCGTCGGGCGCTTCCTGGAGCACTCGCGTCTTTACTACTTCGAGAACGGAGGGGAGCCCGAGGTCTACATCGGCAGCGCCGACCTGATGGAGCGCAACCTCGACCGTCGCGTCGAAGTGCTCTGCCCCGTGACCGACCCAGGCCTTCGCCAGCACTTGCGCGACACGGTCCTCGAAGCGCTTCTCAGCGACACCGAGCGTGCGTGGGTGCTGCAGCTCGACGGAACCTACGTGCGAACACGACCGCCAGAGGGGGCATCACCGCTGAACTCTCAGCGCTTCCTGATGGACTGGTACGCGGCGCAGCACGATCAGTGATCAGGGATTCAGCGTCCCGAACATGACCATTCGTGCGGCTTCGCGTAGTCCGCGCGCCGTGAACGGCTTGCGAAGGAACGCGATACCGTCGCCGAGCTTACCTTCCTCGGTGAAGAGCAGATCGCTGAACCCCGACTGGAAGAGGATCTTGACGTTGGGATAGATCTCCCGCACGCGATCGGCGAGCTCGTTGCCCGTCAACCCCGGCATGTCGTAGTCGGTTACGAGCAAGGCGACGTCGGTCGCCGCTTTGGCCTTTACCAGCGCCTCGGCGCCATCCCCGGCCGACATCAGGTCGAAGTGCTCGCGCCGAAGGATTCGCGTCAAGACTTCGAGCATCGCCGGATCGTCATCGACGACCAACACCGTATAGCGGCCAGGCAGCGGCTTCAGCTCGACCTGCGAGGCCGAGGTGTGGCTGTCGTGCGGCACCTGGGCGCTAAGCGAGTGTTCACCGATCGCGCCACCTGCGGCGACCTGCCGGAGCTTTTTCAGAAGCGGATCCGGCAGCCCGAGCTCGAGCGCCGCGACATACACCTCCGCACACAACTCTTCGAGCACACGGATTCTGGCATGCGATTCCTCGAGCGTGAGCTTCACGGGTCGGTTGAGTGTATCAAGTCGCGCGTAAAGCTAGCGAGGCTCCGCCCCAGACCGCCGAGAGAAAACTGGATGCAGCGGCTCCGCCTCGCTAGGGCAGTGTTGTTTTGCCCCGCCTCCGGCGGGGCGAGAAAACTTGACTCAAATGCATGGATTCTTTGGAGTCAAGTTTTCTAG
>JBOGIV010000548.1:0-4164 GCA_050747925.1 Vicinamibacterales bacterium | reverse complement strand
AGATGGTGGCGACAAACCTTTAGGTTTGTCGAATGGGCATGGCATGATTCGGGTTCCGTGATTGTGCCCGCTCAGACGTCCGCACCACACCGTGCGCAGCTGATCGCCGTGATGGTTGCGGCGTTCGGCGCGCTGGTCGGCGCGTGCGCGGCGCGTCAGGTCGCGGCTCCCCAATTCGAGCCAGTCGCACGCGGGTTTCCACCGCTGCTCACCTGGCTGGGCGAGTACACGCGGCCGATGGGGGCTCGCTATCCGTCGCTGCCGGACAGCAGCCTTTACGGCAGCATCTCGGGCCTGGTTCGCGACGGATATAACTCCGAGTGGGTAGGTGTGATCGACGAGCGCGAGAATTCGCGCGTCGTCTGGCTCGCCGTGAGCCTGATGGACGGGCAATTGTCGGTCACGCCCAGCCGATTGATGGCCCTGCGTGCGAGCCGTGGCGTGCCCGAACGCCTGGTCACGCGCGCCGACCTCGAAGCCATCACGATGCTGCCCGACGGCACGTTCCTGATGATCGAGGAGGGGCATGTCTTGGAGGGCGAGGTGTGGGAGCCCGCCATCCTTCAAATGACCCGCGATGGCCTGGTCATCGCCACCATCCGTTTTCCGAAGAAGTTCCAGCTGCGCGTCGATCAGCGGCAAGGTGTGCGAGACAACCAAGGCTTTGAGAGCTTGACGCGCACACCAATGGGCCGACTCATTGCGGGGTTGGAGCAGCCGCTGATCGAGGATGGGCCGCTCACCTCGTTCGATCAGGGCGCGCCCGGGCTGCTCGTTGAATTCCTTCAGCGTGGGCAGAAGTGGGTCGTGGGCCGCGAGTGGCGCTACCCGCTCGACCCGACGCCGCGGGTCGACGGCTTCGAGTCGATCTGCGACGGCGGCGAGAACGGACTGGTCGAGCTGCTCGCGATCAGCGAAACCGAGCTCTTCTCGATGGAGCGCGCCTGCCTGCAGAGATCGGGGACCAGCGAAACGGCCAACGCCATTCGCATCTTCAACGTCGAGCTGTCGAGCGTCGGCGCACGGAAGACGCTCTTGCTGGATCTGTCGACGCTCGCGCCGCGCTTGTCTCCCGCACTCGAACGGCTCGACAACTTCGAAGCGCTGTCATTTGGTCCAAGCCTGGCCAACGGAAGCTCGACATTGCTGGTCGTGTCCGACGATAACTTCAGGGCGACACAAAAAACCTCGTTTCTGCTGTTCGGACTTCGGTAGGGGAGGTGCGGCTTTCAGAACCTTCCCGAACCTTCCGGAACCTCATTCAACGAATTTGTAACCCACACCGCGAACCGTCACCAGATGCTTCGGCTTGGTCGGGTCCTTCTCCAGATAGCGGCGCAGTCGAACGATGAAGTTGTCGATGGCCCGTGTGTCGGTGTCTTCGTGCAGATCCCAGACGTCCTCGAGGATCGCCTTCCGCGAAACCGCTTTGCCGGCGTTTTTGACGAGGTAGCGCAACAGGTTGCACTCCATTTGGGTGAGCTGAATCGAGTGTCCGTCCACATGTAACTCGAGGGCTTCGAGATCGAGTGTCTTACCGGCAAAGGTCAGCTGATCCGACTCCTTCCGCCGCCCCGCCTGGAGCCACTCTCGTCGCCTGAGTAATCCGCGAAGCCGGGCGAGCAGAATCTGCAGCTCGAAGGGCTTTGGCAGATAGTCGTCGGCGCCGGCGGAAAAGCCGTTCAGCACGTCGGCGGGCCGATCGCGCGCCGTCAAGATCAGGACCGGCACGTATTCGCCGGCCTTTCGAAGCTCAGCCACCACGTTGAAGCCGTTCATGCCAGGCAGCATCACGTCGAGAATGACGGCATCGAACGATCCGCGGTGGGTGAGAAGCGCCGAGAGCGCCTGGCTTCCGTCTCCCTCGGTCGCCACTGAGTGGCCCTCGGCTTCGAGGTTGAACCGGAGTCCATCGGCCAGATGCGCTTCGTCTTCGACGATCAGAATGCGGCTCATGACGCGCGCGTCGCCGCTTCAGGCAGGCTGTGGCTGCGCGGCAGCTCGAGCGTGAACGTGGCGCCCTTGCCCTCGCCGTCGCTCTGGGCGAACACGCGTCCGCCATGACGTTTGGCGATGGAGCGAACGATGTAGAGGCCGAGGCCCGTCCCTTTCACCTTGAAGCCGTGCGCCTGAACGCGGTAGAAGCGCTTGAAGATCCGCGACAGCTGCGCGCGCGGAATGCCAACCCCGGCATCCTTCACTCGTACCCAGATCGTGTCGGGAGTTGGCGCCGCCGTTTCGACACTGACTTTCGGCACGCTCCCGGAGTACTTCACCGCGTTGTCCAGCAAGTTCAGCACCGCCATCCGCAGATCATCAGGGTCACCATCGACCACGAGCGATTCGTCTGTCGGCGCCGACACCAGCGCCACCGCGTCGCCGTCCAGGTGATGTCGCTGTCGTGCGGTTTCGACGCAGTCGCGCGTGAGTGCAGCCAGGTCCACGGGCGCCCGTTGATGCGTGGGCCGATGACGCGCGGCTCCGGCCTCGAGCACTTGTTCAACCGTGTGCTGCAACCGATCCGCGTCGCTCAACATGATGCGGTAGAACTCCTGGCGCTGGCCCTCGCTGACCTGCCGCGATTGCAGCGTCTCCAGGTACAGCCGAATCGAGGCGATCGGTGTTCTGAGCTCATGGGTGACCGAATTGAGGAAGCTGTCTTGGCGCTCGGTGATGCCCATCTCGCGCACCAGAAACACCGTGTAGACGATGATGCCGGCGATGATGCCGGTGAACGAGAGGACGCCAAGGACCAGTGGGGCGACCCGCCGGCCGTTGACCAGGATCCAGCCGATGTTCAGGGAAACGGCGGCCGCGACGAGGACGACGCAGAGAACGATGAAGACGATGGTGGCGGTCTGGCGCCGCGTCACGCGCCGATTGTATTACGCGGCTTCGCCACGTCCGCGGTTGTATTCATCGGGCACGACTTTAGTCGTGCCTCTTACGCGGCTTCTTCTTCCATCTCCTCGCGGAGCCTGGCGACCTTCACGTCCCACGCGAGGCCGAGCGCGCGCATCGTGCTGATGCCAATCCAGTTGAGGTCGAGCTCGTACCACGCGAGCCCATGGCGCGCCGACACCGGGTGCGCGTGATGGTTGTTGTGCCAGCCCTCGCCGAACGTGAGCAGCGCCACCCACCAGTTGTTCGTCGAATCGTCGCGCGTCTTGAAGCGGCGCGCCCCCCACAGATGCGTCGCTGAGTTCACCAGCCACGTGGCGTGCAACCCATACGTCGTGCGGAAGAAGATGCCCCAGAGGACGTACGGGATGCCTCCGAGCGCCAGCAGCGCGACGCCGAGGACGACCTGCGGCACCCAGTGCCAGGTCGTGAGCGCGACGTGGAACCGATCGCGGCTGAGGTCGGGCACGTAGCGCGACAGGATCGCCGTGTCGTGGTGCATCGCCTTGCCGGTGAGGATCCAGCCCATGTGCGCCCAGAACCTGCCTTCGCGCGGCGTGTGCGGATCGCCGTCGTGATCGGAATTCTGATGATGGATGCGATGGGTGGCGACCCAGAAGATCGGTCCGCCTTCGAGCGCAAGCGTTCCGCACAGCGTGAGGAAGTGCTCGACCCACTTGTAGGTCTTGTAGCCGCGATGGGTGAGGAGCCGGTGATAGCCCATCCCGATGCCGAGCGATCCGGCGATCCACCAGAACAGGAACATCACGGCGATCGCGCCCGCGTCGATGTAGAAGAACGCCGCCACTGATCCGACGTGGAATGCGCCCATGGCGATGGTGGTGATCCAGTTGATTTCGCCATTGCAGGCCTTGCGGCCGTAGATATCGGTGATTGAGAGCATGGTCAGCGGGAGATAGTATCGGGCCGGCAAGGGCCCGTCTGTAATACTTCTGTCGCCGCGCGTAAGTGCTCTGAACGGCAGGGGTTAAGTCAGCGCAAGACGTATCGCCGATAGGTGTCGACCAGCGCCCTGTTGGGGCCGCCCATTTCCTGGTGCCGCTTCACGAGATCGGCGAAGAGCGTCTTGTTCCTGGCGTTCAGGCCCCTGTTGTCGATGTGCATCCGGTAGAGCACTTGAATGGCCACGAACAGGAGATTCTGATCGACGCGCTGCGCGTTCACGAGCTCGGTGAGCTTTGGCAGCGCGCTGTCGTAGTCACCCAGCATCGCCTCGGCCGTCGCCTCTCGCTTGATGCGCTC
>JBOGIV010000547.1:0-5505 GCA_050747925.1 Vicinamibacterales bacterium | reverse complement strand
ACGTACGCGCTGTGCATGTCGCGCTCGGGGTAGAGGATCTTGAGCAGCCGGAAGATCCGCTCGGCCTCCTTCTCCATCGACTCGCGCAGGCCCATGACGACGGGGCTCGCCACATCGTCCGCCCCGCCCATCGTGCCGAGCATCTGGTAGGAGCGATAGTGGCCCATGATCTCCGCAGCGACCACCGCCTCGACGAGCTTGCGATCGATTGGCCGATCGGGATGCTGCTGCGCCAACTTGTTGAGCGACGTGATCGAGTGATAGCGCAGGATGACGTCGCTGTCGAAGACGCTCTCGGTGAGCACCTCGTGTGCAGACCGGGAGCCAATGGTCTGGAGCACCATCGGCACTTGTCGCCGCACCTCGAGGTTCATGCTGTCGTCGAGCAGGTAGTCGCGCAGCGTGCCGACGATGCGGTCGCCGAACTGTGAGAGCGAATTGGTCGAGGCTTCGACCAGTTCCGGCTCGGCCAGGTGCTCCATCACCTGGCCGACAAACGATCGCTTTTGCAGCCGGCCCACCGCGGCAATGGCGGCTCGGGCCACCTCGGCATCATCGTCGGCGATCAACTCGCGCAGTTCGCGATCGAAGACGTCCGGGAGAAAGGCAAGCAGCCTCGCGGCCTCGAGGCGAGTGCGATGACTATTGACGCCCTTCTCTTCGACCATGCGACCGAGCATCAGGCGGGCCGCGTCCAGATTCTGTGCGACGCCGGGCCGCGCCAGAAATGCCACGAGCGCGGCGCGGATCGAGAAGTCTTCGAAGTCGCCCAGCTCCTCGATGCGCGCCAGCGGGTCGAGGTTGTCGAACGCCGTGAGATACAACAGCGCCTCGGTTCGCACCTCGAGGGCCGGATCGTTCAGCAGGCCCTGGACTTCGTCCTTCACGGTCAGATCGCCCGCCCGCGACAACACCGTGATCGCATGCCGCCGGATCTCCGGCTCGGCGTGGCGAAGCAAGCCGCGGACTGCCGGATGCACGACGCGATCGTGCGCCATCTCGAACAGGCTCAGGGCGTACGCGATCTCACGGGGGGAGCCCTTCAGACGCGACGAGATGAGGGCCGATGTGTCGCGGTCGATCACCTGGAGGCTGGCGCGCTCGGTGTCGACGCGATGTTGATGGATGCTCTCCCGCAGTGTTTCCACGTATTGCTTGCGCGCCACGGTCGCGGCCGCGATCCACACGATCAGCAGCGCCAGGCCGACCCACGACATCTCGATCGGAGTCCAGGCCATCGCCGCGCCAAACAGGAGGATGACCAGCCCTCCCGACGCGTCGCCGACGCGGTAGACAACCAGATCGATGAACGACTTCACTCGAAACGTTTGCGCGGCCGGCACGGGGAGATACAGAAGCTCGACGGTGGCCTTGTCGATTGAGTAACGAAGCACCTGATCGCTGGCCTTCAGCATCGACGCCGCGAGCAGCGTGCCCATGGCAATCACTCCCATCGAGCTCACGATGAGAGCGGCCGGGACGATGAAGAGGGCCACGCCGACGCCCGCGGTGCGCAGGACACGGCTGGTCAAGACCAGTTGCAACACGAGCGAGACCAGTCCCGCGGTCATGTTGAACGAACCGAAAAACATCGCCAGCTGATCGGTTTCGGGGATCGCCGCTTTTGCGATCGCCTTGAACTGCCAGCCCGCCACCGTCGTCGTTAGCGCCGAAACCAGGATCAGCACAGCGATCGACGTCAGGTACGCCGAGCCCCTGACGATCTTCAAGCTAGCGCGAAGCCCCCCGCCTCGCATCTGGGACCCGCTGGCTGGCTGGTCGGCGCCGATATAAGCGGGCCGGTCGCGCCAGATCAGGACGACAAGGCCGGCGCAGAGGGCGGTCGAGAGCGCGACCAGAGCGAGCATGCTCTCGGTGCCGAACCGCGAGACGGTCTCGCGGGTCGCCAGGCCCCCGACGATCCACCCGAGGATGGCGCCGCTGCCGATGAACCCAAACGACCGCTTGGCCTCGCGCGTGGTGAGCACGCTATTGGCGAGCATCCACACCTGCGAGGGCGCGAGCACGGAAAACACCCCCACCCACACGTAGATGGCGACAAACAGCGGACCCGACTCAGGCGCCTGGACCGTCCACCGCCAGAAGCCGAGGGCGCTCAGCGAGAAGAAGAACAGCGCGCCGACCTGAAGGTTACTGAGGTTGGTGCGGTGGCCGATGCGGATGTAAAGGGCGGCTGACAGTCCGGCCAGCGCGGCGATGGCGATGTCAACGTACGGGAGATCGATGGCGCGATAACGGTCGAGGAACAGCGCGTCGCGGGCGGCCTTGCTCGCCACCGAGCTGGCCATCGTCAGAAAGAGGTAGGCGAAGAGCGGCCAAGCCCGCTGGAGCTCTCGTTTGTTCAGGCCAAGCAGTCGCTCGATGGTGCTCTGCACGCGGAGGCGTGGGTGAGTTTACCTTAGGATAAGATTCCGGCTAGTCAAATGGCCGAGCCCTCCTCTCAATCTCTGATTCATCGGTTGGTCAGCCCCATCGTGCAGCTGCGACGGGGCGAAGCGATCACCGCGCTGATGATGTTCGGGTATTCGTTCCTGGCGATGGCGGGCTACAACATGATCAGGCCCGTCACCCGCGGGCTGTTCATCGAGAAGCTCGGCGCCGAGAATCTGCCTTGGATCCAGTTCGGGGCGGGCATCGTCATCGGGTTCATCATGCAGGCGTACACGCGGGTCATCACCCTGGCGCCGCGACGCTGGATGATCCCGGTCACGCTCTCAGCGATCGTCGCGCTGATGGTGTCGTTCTATTGGATGTTCGCGAGCTTCCCGGCCAACCGCGGGGTTGCGGTTGGGTTTTACCTGTTCGGCCTCATCATCGGGATCCTGCTCATCAGCCAGTTCTGGACGCTGGCCAACGACGTCTACGACCCGCGGCAGGCCAAGCGGATTTTCGGCTTCATTGGCGCCGGCTCGAGCCTCGGCGGGTTTACGGGCGCGATGCTCACTTCCACCGTCGTCGACGAGATCGGCACCAATGGCGTGCTGCTGGTGAGCTCGGCCACGCTGGCGGTCTGCACGACCATGGTGGCGCTGTTGATCCGCCGAGAGCCGGCGGCCGGGCAGAGCGACGCCAGCAAGACCGGCGAGGAGGCCGGCGTCGGCGGCGCCGAAGCGCTGCGGCTGCTGCGCTCCTCCCGCCATCTGCAGGTGATTGCGATGGTCATCGGATTTGCTGCGTTCGGTTCCGCGATCATCGAGCAGCAGCTCAACATGGCCGCGGCCGAATCCCGTGGCGCCAGCAACGTCGACGCGGTCACGGCATTTCTCGCGCAGATCATCGCGTACTACTCGCTGATTGGATTCGTGGTTCAGATCACGCTCACCAGCCGGATTCATCGCATGCTTGGGATCGGCTTCGCGCTGATGATCCTGCCAGTCGTTGACAGTGTGACCGGCCTGCTGATGCTCTTCAGCGGCGCACTGTGGAGCGCGGGACTGGCGCGCGTCGTGGACACGTCGCTCCGCTACACCGTGGACAAGACCACGCGCGAAGTGCTCTTCCTGCCGCTACCGGTGGACGTCAAGTACCAGGCGAAGCCCTTCATCGACGTCACGGTGGATCGCATCGCCAAGGGTCTGGGCGCCTTGCTGCTGCTCGTGCTCGTGCAGGATTGGGGACTCAGTCTACGCTGGCAGCAGCTGAGCTACGCCAGCGTGACGATGATGGCGATTTGGGCTGCGTTTGCGCTGACGGCTCGCCGCGAGTACCTCAAGGCGTTCCGCCGCAGCATCGAGCAACAGGACGTGAGGGCGGCGGACATTCGGGTCAACGCCGCCGACCTCTCGTCCATCGAGACGCTGGTCACCGAGCTCGCGCATCCGGAGGCGCGGCGCGTGGTCTATGCCATCGACCTGCTCGAATCGCTGGACAAGCGCAATCTCGTCACACCGCTGCTGCTCTGGCACGACTCACCCGAGGTTCGCGCGCGAGCGCTCACAATCGCGGAGGCCACCGGACCCGAGGGCGCGGACCGCTGGTCGCCGGCCGTGCAGCGGGCCTTGACCGATACCGATGGCCGTGTTCGTGTCGCGGCGGTGCGCGCGCTCGCCGCGGTTCGGGCCGAGGCCACGGCCAACGTCATGCGGCCGTACTTGAGCAGCCACGATCCGGCCCTGGTGATTGCCGCCGCCGCCGCGCTGGCGTCGAGCACCAATCCGGCGGACGTGCAGGCTGCAGAAGAGACGCTTCGACGCTATGCCGATGACGGGCGCGATCAAGCTGCGCCCTTGCGTCTGCATGTCGCGCGCGCGCTCGGGGAGGTTCACAACCCCACGTTCCGCATGTTGCTCGTGCCGCTGATGCAGGACCCGAACATCGAGGTCGCCCTCGCGGCCATCCAGAGTGCCCACACGCTCGGCGCAGGAGACTTTCTCTTCGTCCCTGCGCTCGTCTCGCTGCTCCGCAATCGACGGCTGAAGGCCGCTGCCCGTGAAGTGCTGGTCAGTTATGGCGAAGAGGTCGTCCCCTCACTGGCCTATTTCATGCGGGACCCCGACGAAAACGTCTGGGTTCGCCGGCACGTGCCAGCAACCCTGGCGCTCTTGCCGTCGGCCGCGTCGGTGTCGGCGTTGCTCGCGGCGCTCGACGATCCGGATGGATTCCTGCGATTCAAGGCTATCAACGCACTTGGCGAGATTCGGCGGACGCATCCCGAGCTGGCGATCGACGCCACTCAGGTCTCGAAGCAGACGCTCGCCGAGGCTGGCCGCGGGTTCAGCGCCTTGACGCTGCACTACAACCTGTTCGTCGCCGGAGGGCTCGACAAGGACAGCCTCCTCGCGCGAACACTCACCGAACAGTACGAGCGCGCCTACAACCGCGTGTTCATGCTGCTCGGCCTCGTGCACGCACAAAGCGATATCGCCGCGGTGCGAGCGACGCTCGAAATCGGCGACGCGCGAACGAAGTCCGGCGCCATCGAGTATCTGGACAACGTGCTCAAAGGCGATGTGCGGCGGCGGGTCATGCTGCTGATCGAGGACATGCCACAGGACGAGCGCATGCGCCGCGGCAACGTGATCTATCGCACTCGCCTGCGCGACGTCGAGGACACGATTGCGCAGCTGCTGCATGACGACCATCAAGCCGTGGCCGCGGCCGCAATCCACCTGGTCGAGTCGCGCAAGATGTGGAACCTCGCCGACGACATCGAGTACATCCTCTCGCATCGGGATCCGCGTGACTTCTATGTGTTCGAGGCCGCGTCGTGGGCGCTGGCCGCGTACCGAATGCCCGCCGAGCGGCGGAGAGAGTTGTGGCAGGAGCCGCTGCCTGCGGTGGAGCTCGCCGATCGGCTGGGCAAGATTCCGGTGTTTTCGTTCGCGTCGGTCGACGAGCTGTTCCGAATTGCCGGGCTCGGCCGCCAAGTGCGCTACGAGTCTGGGCGAACGCTCTACGAGCGCGACACCCCTCCGTCGACGGTCCAGTTCCTTCTCGATGGCCGGGTCAACGTGGCCACCGCGACAGGTGGGGCGCAGCCGATCG